>NZ_JAQRFK010000025.1 GCF_028598745.1 Xenorhabdus sp. IM139775 | reverse complement strand
AATCTTTTGCTCAATCTCGTTTGAGAGCGTGGTCTGGTGCTTCTTCACCAGTTGGGGTTCAAAAGTGCCATTACGATCCCGTGGCGTAGCCAGTTCAAAGTGACCAGTCGGAGTCTTGATGGTCTTTTTGGTGGAACCATTCCGCCGGTTGACCTCGATATCCTGAGCCAGATAGGAGTCAAGTTCAGCGGCTAAAGCAGCTTCCGTTAGCTGCTTGATGAGTGGGGTCAGGATGCCATCTTTACCTGTCATAGCCTGACCTGCCTGAAGTGCTTTCAGGGCTTTATCGAAATCGAAGGGTTGAGTCATTTGTCATTCCTTTTTGGTTCATATTACTGGAATGACACAGAATTTCTAACACTCCCGCTGAAAATGCTAAAGCGACCAAAAGCAGAGATCCGCAGGCATTTTCCCCCAACCAAATCCCCCAGCAAACCAACGGCATAAATCACCGACTCTGTCTATCAACTCACCAATAAACCTTGTAAAATCATCTATGCTTTTTTCTGGGGATGTCATACCGCAAAAAGACCATTCATCTCACTTCTAATAAATAGGTTTTACTAATGCATCAGTCTGATGTTGTTGATCGTTCTCTTTTTTCATTAAGCTGGCCGATTTTCATTGATATCTTTCTGCATATGGCGACGTTATTAATTAACACGTATATGGTCAGCCATATTTCTTCTGCTTATCTCGCCGCAATGGGAGTGGGTAATCATGTTTTTGATCTCTTTATTACCATTTTTAACTTTATCAGCGTAGGTTGTAGTGTTGTCATCGCTCAATATTTAGGCTCAGGAAAACGTGAGAAAGCCAGTCAGGCGATTCATATTTCCATTGCCTTTAATTCTGTGCTGGGTGTGAGTTGTGCGCTGATCACGGTGTTCTTCGGTTATAAGATCCTGCATCTCATGAACCTGCCCGAAAATCTGATGGCGGATGGGTTCGCTTATCTGCATGTACTGGGTATCTGTCTGATACCCGAAGCCATTTCGATTATTCTGGCGACCTGTCTGCGGGTCTATGGGAAATCGAAATCGGCCATGTATGTGACGCTGATTGCCAACTTGCTCACGATTGTCGGCAATATGATCGTGCTGTATGGGTTCTTTGGGCTGCCCCAATATGGGTTGGAAGGCGTGGCGTGGTCTACGGTATTTGGGCGTATCGTTGCCGTTGTTTTGCTCTGTGGATTGCTGTTCTGTGGTTTGAAGATCAAGCTAGAGCCTAAATTGCTCATCAACTGGTCTAAGAGTATGTTGAGCAAAATCCTGCATGTCGGTTTACCCGCTGCTGGTGAAAATTTGGTGTGGATCCTGCAATATATGACCGCGCAAGCGTTTATCGGCCTGATGGGGGAAACGTCTCTGGCGGCGCAAACACTGTACTTCCAGCTATCTCTGTTCATTATGCTGTTTGGTATCTCCACCAGCATTGGTAATGAAATTATGGTGGGTCACCTTGTCGGGGCAAAACGCTTTGAAGACGCCTATCTTCGGGGGCTGAAAAGCCTGCGGATTGGTGTCATTGTCACGGTAGGTGTCGTCCTGACGTTCTGGATGTTCAGGGAATCACTCCTCAATTTCATGACAGAAGATCAGAAGATTATTGAAATTCTGTTGCCACTGTTCCTGCTTTCGGTCTTTTTGGAACCCGGACGTTCTTTCAACATTGTCATGGTCAATGCGCTGCGTGCTTCTGGTGATGCGCGTTTTCCACTCTATACGGCACTGATTTTCATGTGGGGCGTTTCCATTCCCGTCGGTTATTTTCTGGGGATCACGATGGGCATGGGGATCCTGGGGATCTGGATAGGGTTTTTCTGCGATGAGTGGATCCGTGGGTTAGTGAATGCCTGGCGTTGGAAATCCAGAAGATGGCAAACCAAGCGCTTAGATATCTGATTAAAAATCACTGCAAAACAAAAATAGTACAAAAAATGCCGCAGATCTGTCTGCGGCATTTTTATTGCATTTATTTTACTGACTTCAAGCAAATCTTATCATTTTTCTTTGCCATAAAACGCTGAACGTGGGCCATACAGCAAGTGGCCATATCCATACCCACCCGCACTCAGCAAGCGATGACTGGTAATGCCTGCAATGTCATGACCTCTGTCCATCACCGTATTTGCGATCTGGGAAATGGCTGCCGATACCAACATGCCGATCAATCCCCCGCTGGAGTAATTGTCATTTTCGGTGGAAGAAGCTGTCGCGACACCACTCCACAGTTGCTTACCCGTGCGCAAATCTACCAGACGGGCTGTCGCACTGACGCGGGTATCACTGTTAATAATTTGGTATTGCGTACCGTATTGTGTGATATTCAGGTAAAGGGCAGAATCTGCACCAAATATGTCATACAGCTTTTGGTAGCTGATATTGTGGATATCCTGTGCTTCTGTGACACCATTCTGACGGAAGGTTTCTTCAACCACCGCAACCGGATAAACATAATAGCCGGATTCTGCCAGTGGGTAAGTCACTTGAGACAGAAAGCTGCCAGAAGCCTGCACTTCCACCGATTTATTGATGGCAGGCAAAACCAAAATGGATTTCGGTTTACTCTCTCTCAATGCTGAATAATCATACGGTTTATGGTTGGCACACCCTGTCAGGATCAGCAATAATAAGGCACCCATCGCCCCCAGAAAACGCGTCATTATTTCACTCCCTTATTTTTGCTTAGCAGAAAATCCATGTAAGGTGCTGATTCAGGAAATAAGTTTTTCTCTATCTCAAACTGCTGGAAAGCATCCTCAATATTGCCCGTTTTGCTGTAAAGCAACCCCATTTGCGCATGCAAACCCGGCGGAACAGGTTTATCTTTGGCCTTGGCTTGCTCGATAACTTTTTGCAATGCTTGAAGCTGTTCCTGTGGCCCCGTTTTATCCTGCTGGTAATATTGATACAGGGTTGATTGATAATTACCCCATTCATATAGGGGCTTAGGGGCTTGTACACATCCCGCCAATAATAGTGCGCCCAGCAACATCCCGGTCTTTTTTATCAAAAACATACAACAATTTTCCCTAAAAATATTTCACCAAATTAATATTTAACAAGTTGATTATATTTAAAAAAGTGATTAGTTAGTTGGCTTCCATGCACCATTATCAATACCGGCGACCAGATCATTAATGGCTTCACGGATTGCCAGATCCAACACCTTACCATTCAGAGTGGAGTCATAGCTGGAAGTACCGCCAAAGCCAATGATTTCACGGCTGGAAAGTTTATATTCTCCCGCCCCTGCGGAGGAGAAAACCACTTCAGAAGTTTCCACATTGACAACATTCAGCATCACTTTTGCATAGGCAACTTGTGACTTACCGCGTCCCAAAATGCCCCATAGCTGGTGATCGCCCACTTCTTTGCGGCCAAATTCAGTCACTGAACCCGTGATAATGTAATTAGCCCCTTTCAATTTCTGAGCCTTGCCTTGTAAACCCGCTTCCATTTTCAGCTCGGACAAGTTGGTGCGTTCCAATACGTTAAAACGACCTGTTTGCTGTAAATGCGTGACAAGGATGGTTTTTGATTGGTTGCCTAAACGGTCAATGCCGTCAGAGAAAATGCCATTTTGGTAGCTTGAACGGTTTTCGAATTTACCCACCGCAATCGGGCTGCGAATACCGGCATAGGTCGTTTTATAAGAGGTGACTTTTTGTACTGGAAGTGTTGATGAAGATTCCGTTGCACAACCGGCCAGCATGAGAGAAGCCAGACAAAGTGAAGTTAATGTGAGTTTGCTTTTCATTATTACATCTTCCTGAATGATTGTTAGAATAAACCTGTTCGATTTTTTATTCAGCGAATTCCGCTAACCTAAAAACGGAAGAATAATAAGTATTATTATAGTAAAAGTCCATTTAATTAGAAAATAGCGCCTAATCGAAACCAAGTAACAAATTGATTTTTAAGTATTAAATATAATTCATCAGGTGATTGCATGATCACTTAATTTCACCATGGTTACTAATCAAAAAATAAAGGAAAGAATGTTATTCCCTTTCCGTTTTATTATCGGCAAATAAAATAAACCCAATAAAACGCCACTTATTCTTAATAAAAATAAATCTGATCTTATTGCCATATATTATGTTACCTGAGGGCGTCTGGTACTTTATCATCAGCATACTGAATGATCGATAAGCAGAGATTAAGGCATGTACCGCCCTATTTCACCAATAAAAAATGCTAGATTAACCTACTGAAATACATCATAATATTGACAATAAAAAAGGATTTAATCCTGACAGGGTGTTTTGAACAGAGACAAATGTGATAAAAACGTCATAAAGCATACCACCTCTTTTTCTGGCTGTTTCAATTGTTAATATCACAAATACTCACAATACCTTCGCATTGAAAATAAATAACGTTATTTATCAAAATGATAAAAATAACTTCTTTTTTGCGTAATTTACCTTTGCGATTTCTTCTTTATGAAGAGGTTGTTCTCCCAAAAGCCGTATCAGATGGCATGTTTAGGCACCAAATTACAGCACCAAAGATCTCAACGAGAACTATTATGAAAACAACAACAAAAAACAGTGATGCCACGTCACGGTTATCTTCGTCGGCCAAACGCGCCAATATGACGGAAGCAGAATGGAAAAAAGCCATAAAATTTGACCATCGTGATACCGGTTGGGTCATTATGAGTATTGGCATGGCAATCGGGGCCGGCATTGTTTTCTTGCCTGTTCAGGTTGGATTGATGGGATTGTGGGTTTTCCTGCTCTCTTCCATTATCGGTTATCCCGCCATGTATCTTTTTCAGCGGCTCTTCATCAATACCCTTGCAGAGTCGCCCGAATGTAAAGATTATCCCAGTATCATCAGTGGCTATCTGGGTAAAAATTGGGGCATCCTGCTCGGCGTGCTCTATTTCATTATGCTGGTGATTTGGATGTTTGTTTATTCCACCGCGATAACCAATGATAGCGCTTCTTACCTGCAAACATTTGGCATCACCGACGAACTCATGTCGAAAAATCCACTTTATGGGTTGGTGTTAATTTGTGTATTAGTCGCTATTTCTTCCCGTAGTGAACAATTACTGTTCAAAATATCCAGCCTGATGGTCATGACAAAGTTATTTGTGATCGCGGCATTAGGGTTTTCCATGATCGGCATGTGGCACCTTTACAATATCGGCGCATTGCCTCCCTTCGGCCTATTGATCAAACAGGCCGTTATCACGTTGCCTTTTACACTTACTTCTATCCTGTTTATCCAAACACTAAGCCCGATGGTGATCTCTTACCGCAATCGTGAGAAAAACCGTGAAGTTGCCCGTCACAAAGCACAACGCGCCATGAATATGGCTTTTGCTGTGCTGTTTTGTACGGTATTTTTCTATGCTATCTCTTTTACACTGGCGATGGGACATGATGAAGCCCTCAAAGCCTATGAACAGAATATTTCGGCACTGGCGATTGCCGCTCAGTTCTTTCCCGGCGGTTGGGTGGTTATTATCAGTATCATGCTCAACGTTTTTGCCGTGATGACGGCCTTTTTTGGTGTCTACCTTGGATTCCGCGAAGCCAGCCAGGGCATTGTGATGAATGTTCTTGGCCGTCTGATGCCTGTCGAAAAGATCAACGAAAAGTGGGTGCAAAAAGGTATCATGGTTTTCGCCATCTTATTGGCATGGAGCGCGATTATCCTGAATGCGCCCGTATTAAGCTTTACTTCTCTCTGTAGCCCAATATTTGGCATCGTTGGCTGCCTCATTCCTGCTTATTTGGTCTACAAGGTTCCCGGTTTGCACCATTACAAAGGCGCCTCGCTCATCTTGATCATCTTTACCGGGATCTTGCTATGCGTTTCCCCTTTTCTGGCTTTTACCTAAATAGCAGATAAGGCCAAAAAAATTCTTTTTGCAGTTTTTTTGGCCTCAACCAAATCATATTCCGCAACTCTTATTTATTAAATAATCATTTTAATGATGCTACGATATTTAATTAATCATGAAAAATATCTATTTAATTAAATTTTACAAATTGAATAAAAAACGGTGACTTCCTTCACGCCGAATAACACATAGTAACAACTTGAAGTTATAACTTACGTTACTAAATTGGCGGAAATCCTTCCAGAAACTTGATGCTATTTTAAGCACCCTCGTAGCCCTCCCCCCCAAAATTGTTTGTTTTTCATCCAAATCACATGGCAAATCAGAATAAAAACCCAGTGAAAAATTCAAATATAAAATTTTATTTCAAAAGCACTGAGTAAAAGGTAATTTTTAATCATTCATAAGGCATTATCTAAACAACTTAGATAAATCATTTACTTTTTCTACTAAATGCAGTAAAAATACAAACTTAATACACTAAAAAGGAAATTTTAAAAGAATAAAAAACCAAAAAATACACCACTCCAATGATTAGTTGTAAAGTTCAATAGAACTGTCTTTATGTATGGAATTCTATTTATGATTGCCTCATTCTGTATATCAGAACCACATAGCACGTATTTATACGATTTCAATTAGTATTTTCATTAAGAATAAGACGAAAAGACGGCGCAAATTTTTTATTTGCGGTATTCCAATTAAATTAATCTGGTATTTTTCCAATCATGTTTAAAAAACATTAATGTTTTGTTGTATTCGATTGGCTTAACTACCTTGCTATTCACAATTCATCTCTCTGATTTCATAGGAATGATAATTTCATGAAACAACGTAAGTTTTTAACCCGATACGAAATAGACGCAATCTTGGCAGCAACAAAACAAGGGCGTCACGCAGAGCGGGATTACTGCATGCTATTAATGTGTTTTATTCATGGTTTTAGGGTAAGTGAGCTATGTAATCTATGCCTGTCTGATCTCGATTTAAATTCAGCAATTATTCACATCAGGCGGTTAAAGGGTGGTCTTTCAACCACACATCCTTTAATCCCAGAGGAAATTGAAGCATTGAAAAAATGGTTGGATATTCGTCAAAAATGGCGGGAAGCCGATTCTCCGTGGGTATTTCTCTCTCAAAAATCAGGCCCTGTTTCACGGCAACAAGTTTACGGGTTATTGAAACGTTATGGAAAGCAGGCTGCTGTCAGTGTTTCTCCGCATCCGCATATGTTAAGGCACGCGTGTGGTTATGCATTAGCCGACCTCGGTCGTGATACCCGTTTGATTCAAGATTATCTCGGGCACCGCAATATTTCACATACTGTCATTTATACCGCCAGTAATGTGAAACGTTTCTCCAGAATCTGGGAATCTCCCGCTAAATAACGGGGTTGTTTTTTCTGCTGTTTTCACTAACATAACCTGTTATTGCAACAATCTCCACGCATGAGTTTGTGGAGATTGCCGGTAGATAAAATAGACCACATTATCCTCTAAAATAGATTGCTCTTTTATACGCATGACAAATCCGACTTGTGAATGAATTTTGTTTTTAGTGTTTTTTATTTGTTAATTCGCTAATTAATGCTTTACAGAAAATTAAGTTTAATAGGTGAATGTATAAAATAAATTTCTATTTAAACTTGAGCAGCGAATTTATATTAAACAATTTCACTGCTCAATAAGAAATAAAAAATAAACGATTAAAATTCCACAGAAAATGATTATTCAAACAACGATGCGTCAAACCAATGCGGCAAATTTTTCACGGATTTGCTGTTCCGGCAGATCGATACCAATGAAAACCAGCACACTTTCACGGGATTCATCATCGCGCCATTCTCTGTCCCAATCCGCACTATACAGGCACTGAACCCCCTGAAACAGCAATCGGCGTGACGCCTCTTTAATCGCAAGAATGCCTTTGTAACGCAGGAGGTTATCCGCGAAACTCAGCAATAGCTCTTCCATCAGGTCAGAAACGGCTGACAGTTCAACCGGATACGATAAGTTAACGACAATCGACTGAACCGAGTTTGGTTGTTTCGGCATAAACCGAAATACAGGCGTCGAAACCGCCAGTGTGTCATTCAACATAAAACCGTCGATATCGAACAGTAAGCCTAAATCAGCCCCGCCCTGAATGACGTGACAAACAGGGGCTCTGGCATTGATTCGCTGCAAGCGTTCAACTAAGGCATCATGAGCAGGTGCAATATCGGTTTTGGTTAAAAGAATTCTGTCTGCATAGCCCACTTGTGCCTGAGCAATGGAGAAACGATCTAACTGTTGTTCCCCATGGACAGCATCCACCAGCGTAATAATGCCATCGAGTAAAAAACGCTGACACAACGTTTCATGGGAAAAGAAAGTCTGCGTGATCGGGCCGGGATCAGCCATGCCTGTGCACTCGATAATCAGGCGGTCAAAGCTGATCTGCCCTTTATCCATGCTGTCCAGCAAGTCCAATAACGCCTCTTCCAGTTCATTCGCACGACTACAGCAGATACATCCGTTACTTAATGTCTTAATCTGGGTGGCGCGCTCACCAATCAATTCATTATCAATCGGCACTTCACCAAATTCATTTTCAATGACGGCTATTTTATAACCATGATTGGCATTGAGGATATGACGCAGCAGCGTCGTTTTGCCTGATCCCAAAAAACCGGTCAGGATCGTGACGGATATTGATTGCATTTTTATTTCCTCTAACAGCAGCGCATGCCACCTTTGCCATCGCCACCATAGCGAGCATTTTGACGTTCGCGAAAAAATTCTTCATAAGTCATGTAAGGCTTATCCGGGTGGTTTTCCTTCATGTGCTGTACATAGGTGTCATAGTCAGGCACGCCGACCAACATGCGGGCTGCCTGCCCCAGATATTTGCCTGCCCGACCAAGGTTACCAAACATAAATTGTTCTCCAAGGCTTGTCCTATAAGGAATGACCCGCCAAAAAAATACCCCACATAATACAAAGCCGATTATATGGGGTATCGCGGTTACTGATACAGCCTGTTTTAGCCGATATCCGTTTTAGTATCGCATCAGTGCGTAGAAGAGACTTTCACCCCACCTTCTGGAACCGGAACATAAGGGGTTTCATTATCGGTACGCTCAGGGTTTTTATTCGCGTTTATCGCCGTCTTGATACCATAGATAATGATGCTATACACCACGATCAGGAACAGAATACTTAAACCCGCATTGGTGTAATTGTTTACAACAATGTGATTCATGTTACTGATTTGTGCCGCCGTCAAATCTGCTCCCCCGTCGGCAATCCGTTGCTTGTATTCTTTCGCCAGAAAGAAGAAGCCTTCAAGCCGCGGGTTGTCACTGAATAATTTCAGCCCCAACGCCCATGTCGTACAAATCAACAACCAAACCGCAGGAATAACCGTGACCCAAATATATTGGGTGCGTTTCATCTTGATCAGTACCACTGTCCCCAATACCAACGCAACGGCGGCCAACATCTGGTTAGAAATACCAAATAGCGGCCACAAGCTCTTGACGCCGCCCAATGGATCAACCACACCTTGATAGAGCAAATAGCCCCATAAGCCGACACAACCGGCTGTACCAATGATGCCCGCAATCAGGGAGTCGGTTTTTTTCAGGAAGGGAACAAAGTTACCCAACAGATCCTGCAACATAAAACGGCCAGAGCGTGTCCCCGCATCCAAAGCGGTCAGGATAAACAGCGCTTCAAACAGAATCCCGAAGTGATACCAGAAGCCCATGTCTGCCGCAGGAATGATCTGATGGAATACGTGAGCAATCCCCACGGCCAGAGTTGGTGCTCCCCCTGCCCGGTTCAGGACCGAAGGTTCACCAATGTCTTTTGCCGTTTGCAGAATTTGATCCGGCGAAATGACAAAGCCCCAGGAACTGACCGTCGCTGCCGCATGGGTCGTCACGTCTTTCAACGAGGCCATAATCATCGGTGCTTCAGCCGTCCCCAAGTTATGTAGGTCAGGCATGGTGATGCCCAATGCAGCCGGCGGGGTATTCATCGCAAAATACAGGCCCGGCTCAATGATGGACGCAGCCACCAATGCCATGATCGCGACAAACGACTCCATCAACATCGCACCATAACCAATGAAGCGTGCATCTTTTTCATTGGCCAGCAGTTTAGGTGTCGTCCCCGAAGCGATCAGCGCATGGAAACCAGACACCGCACCACACGCGATGGTAATAAACAGGAATGGGAACAGGGTTCCTTTCCAAACCGGCCCGGTTCCATCGATGTATTGTGTGACGGCGGGCATTTTCAGTTCTGGATTCAGAATGATAATGCCGACGGCTAAGCCAACAATCACCCCGATTTTCAAGAAGGTTGCCAGATAGTCACGCGGTGCCAGAATCAGCCAAACCGGTAATAGCGCAGAGACAAATGCGTAGCCGATCAGCGCATAAGTGATGGTCGTGTCTTTGAACGTCAGCGCCGGCCCCCAGTAAGGATCGGCGGCGACGACACCACCAAACCAAATGGCAGCAATCAGCATCAGGACACCTATCACGGAGACTTCACCCACACGTCCCGGACGGATATATCGCATGTAGATCCCCATGAAAAGCGCAATGGGTACGGTTGAGCAAACCGTAAATACACCCCAAGGGCTTTCCGCCAAGGCTTTCACGACGATTAAGGCCAGTACCGCCAGAATGATGATCATAATTAAGAAGCAACCAAACAGGGCAATGGTGCCCGGCACACGCCCCATTTCTTCTTTGACGATCTCACCCAATGACGCCCCATTGCGGCGGGAGGAGATAAACAGCACCATAAAGTCCTGCACAGCTCCGGCCAGCACGACGCCGGCCAATAACCACAATGTTCCCGGCAGATAACCCACCTGTGCCGCCAAGACCGGCCCGACCAATGGGCCTGCCCCGGCAATCGCCGCAAAGTGGTGACCAAACAGAACATTTTTGTTGGTGGGAACATAGTTCAAACCGTCATTATTGACCACGGCAGGCGTTGCCCGCGTGGCATCCAGCTTCATCACCTTGGTGGCGATATAAAGGCTGTAATACCGATAAGCAACCAAGTAAACCGCGACGGAAGCGACAACGATCCACAAAGCGCTAACGTGTTCTCCCCGGCGCAGCGCAACAACACCAAGACAAAATGCGCCAATGATCCCCAATATCATCCAGGGGATATGTTTTAAGAATTTATTATTGTTCATAAAACTTCCTTTTCACAGTAAGACGAACAGCAAGTCATTATTTAATTTTACTTCCCTCTGTATAAACCGGCCTTATCATGGCCGACAGGAAGCGGCACCCCGCAGGGTATATACTCCTCGCCACACTGCGCTATGATACAAAACTCTCCCTGATAAGAGGGGAGGATCTGAGCCAGCGGTTAAATACCCGCATTAAGCGGTCAAAATCCTCCCATCAGTGGTTCATCCCCCTAAAACCTGAACCCCGTTTTGTGAGATAACTCACTGATTCGACAGGTTGAAAAACAAAAGCCTATTTCTCAATGGAAGTTAATGCTGTCATCCTTCAGATGATTGAAGTCTTGATACTCGTTACTGAATGAAATCACGGTATGTTGGTTCTGACATGCCTGATTGGAAAACCAATCACATGCGGAGATCAAGCGAGGTTCTTCAATTCCCAGCCATGTCGCTAGCATAGGCAGGAGATGCAAACCGCTACGTTGGGCATCGATGATATGTTTGCCAGCTTTACTCTGATCCGCATTTTCAATGGCATTTTCAGTGGAATAGTCATAGCCGGTAATAATCAAAGGAACTTGATAATTTTGCTTATGACTATCGTTATGCGTCAGATTCTCACGCTCTGTGTTTTTATCCACAAATGACAAGCCATGATCCGCAAAATAGAGCATTGCCCAGTGCAATTGATTTTTATTGGCAATCGCCTCAATGTCTGCCAGCAAACTATCCGTATTTTGGATACTCTGGAGATAACAGGCGATATTTTGGGAATGGAAATAGCTGCCATACTTTCCATCTGTTCTGGCACAAGGTTGTGGATGCGATCCCATTAAGTGAATAACAATCAGTTTCTTCTTCTGCCCATCCTTCACCAACGCCTTGCGAATATAAGGCAATAAATTTTCATCCGGCAGATAACTGCGGTCGTCTGAACTGCCTTCTTTTAGAAAAGTGTAATGATTGGCCTGCTGCCCAATCAGTGCGACCGGAGAATCAAACCCGCCCTTCATTCCCTGATTGGACAACCAGTAAGTCTCAAAGCCCGCTTTTTTCGCCAGTGAAACAATACTGTTATTCAGGTGAAGTTCATTGGCTTCACGCATTGCCAGTGAGTTAGTCAGTGATAATTGGGTCGAGGGTGCCGCAGAAATATAGTGGGTTAATACAGTGGCATTCGCGTTGTCCAACCAAGGGGTATTTTTAGTCGGGAACCCGTAGGCACTCATGAAATCTTTGCGGACACTTTCGCCAATCACCATGATGTAGGTATCATATTTTCCTTCTTTCACCACGGGCTGCCAGTCATCCCGATATTTGATGATCTGGGCAAATCGGTTATTTTCCGACATGACTTTCTGGTAGCTTTGATACGCATCACTGAAAAAGCGAACTTCCGGTAAACTGGTATCAAAAAGTTCCGAACAATCTTCAAAACCCGATTTTATATATCCCTTAGCCGGTGACCAGAAAGCAGAAATAAAAAACAGGGCAAGCAACCCCTTTTTACTTTTGCCTGATAAGGTAATATTTACCTTAAGTGCAAATATCATTAAAACTAAAATGGCGATGGCGGTTAAATAAGTGAAAACCGAAAGCCCGCTGATATATTCCGCCGTTTCATTCCCGTTTGTATAGATTAATGATCCTACTGCATTGACATCCGGATAACCGTAATTGAGGCCGATTGGGGTATAGCACATTCCGATCAGGGAAAAGAAAGCAATCAAAAAGAGATAGGTTCGTCTACTGGTTGCAGCCAAAAATAAAAAGAATGCAAAGGCACTGAAAACATATATTAATTTTAACTGATAGCCCAAACATTTATGTATCAGAAAAATAAGAAAAAAGAGAACAACAATACAAGAGAGATTCTTGTTTTTATCAAGCCAAGACATAATCACCCTATCATTTCACATAGCCGTAGCTAAACTTTATTTAAGTCAATTCATTCAGTCAATTCATTCAATTTGAACAAAATCCAATCCACAGATTTTGCGCAAAAACCCAACACTGCACCACACAGTATTGGGGCGTTATCACACAACAGAACAATAAAATGATGGATTAGCGATTGATTGACAGGTAACGTTCAAAAGATTCGCGTTCTTCATCCCGCAGCGTCAACACGTTAAATCCATCATGGGTAACCAAGATTGTATGCTCAAACTGAGCCGATAAGCGACGATCTTTAGTCGTGACTGTCCAGCCATCTTTATGCAGCTTAATGTCCTTTCGACCTTGGTTGATCATCGGTTCAATCGTGAAAGTCATGCCTTCTTCCAAGATAATCCCTTCTCCCGCCTTGCCATAATGCAGAACTTGTGGTTCCTCATGCATACTGCGACCAATGCCGTGGCCACAATATTCACGCACCACGGTGTAATTATTGGCTTCGGCATGTTGCTGTATTGTATGACCAATATCCCCCAGCGTGATGCCCGGCCTGACCCGCTTAATGGCCTGATATAAACATTCTTGAGTCACATTGACCAAGCGTCTGGCATGGAATGGCACATCCCCGACACAAAATGTGATACTGCTATCGCCGTAATATCCCTCTTTTTTGACGGTGACATCCACATTCACGATATCCCCATTTTTCAGCTTTTTTTCCGAAGGCCAGCCATGACAGACAACGTGATTAACGGAGGTATTCACCGTATAAGGAAAACCATACTGCCCTAAGCTACCCGGTATCGCATCAAGGGTATTGATAATGTAATCATGACAAAATGAATCGATTTCAAGGGTCGTGACACCGGGCACAATAATCGGACAAACAGCTTCCAGCACCTGACCGGTCAAGCGCCCCGCTATTTCCATCTTCTCGATTTCGCGCCTGTCTTTTATCCGTATTCCGTGATTGCTTGCCATATTATTTTTCTCTTGATTCAAGTTATGTAGGTCATTTTTCCATAATACACGGGTTGGACAAGAGATCGTTATTGACTCATCCGCCAATAACCACCTTTCTTCGCCCCGACACGTATCAAATTCCCTTAAGGATTGTGGATTTTCTACCGACATTTGTACCGACATTATGGCAGAATTTTGTTTTTGGATAATAATGGTAAGACCATAATAATCGCCTCCAGAAGTGAGTATCAGGCTGCCAGATAACAGCCTGATCATAAAGATAACAACTATTATTGTCGCTACTGTGTATAAGTTTAACTACCGAGCAATATCATTGATAACCGCCTCGATCCTTGTCCTCACCGTGCTGGTTACACGCCTAAAACCGAACATTCGTGAGATTTCTGCCGCCCGATCGGCTTCTTTAATCAATTCAGCCAATAGACGTATTTCTTCATAAGCAATTTCATTGATGGAGCGCATATCATCTTCCGTGGCAGGTAAACGTACTTGATGCCACGTTTCACTCTGTTTTTGTGATACCCAAACAAAATCTCCATCGATTTCATCTGCCTTGATAAAGTGTTCACTTGCCACTATTTCTAAAATACGATGACGGATCCTTTGCCCCGCCCTGCTGAAACCATGCACTCTGGCGATACGTTGTACTAGCAGCGTATCCAATAAAGGGGCTTCTTGTTCGAGAACATGAGAGATCAATTGACGCAATATCACCTCATATTCAGAATGATAGAATTTATCTGGATTGATGTTTGGCATAAGGTCAGAAAAATCGGTGACTCTGTACTCTTTCGTTTGATGTTCTACTTGCGCTATATGGCGAACATTATCATAGCGAATATGATCGCTATTATTGCTCTCAACATAATTACTGGCAATTTTACCTTCAGAAAAGATAAAATCGCCCTGTCTCCCATCAATATTCGCAATGGCGCTAGTTTCTTCGACTACTGTTTTCCCGATAGATAAGGACTCCGATACCTCTTTATCTTGCAAGATGACATTTCCGGTGACTGTATGTGCTGTTTCCGAAGTGTGGTCAGGTGAAGGTATACGTTCTAATTGTGCTCTCGATTCTGCCAATAATGCTTCTATCGCATTGTGAAGGCGTTCAAGTGCCCCGTGTTTATCTACCCACCATTCGGTTGACCAAACTCGAACTAACTCCCATCCCAATCTTTTCAAGATAGCAGCACGTACTTTGTCTCGATC
The DNA here is from genome assembly GCF_028598745.1 of Xenorhabdus sp. IM139775. GTDB lineage: Bacteria > Pseudomonadota > Gammaproteobacteria > Enterobacterales > Enterobacteriaceae > Xenorhabdus. The sequence goes on along the minus strand of NZ_JAQRFK010000025.1, from coordinate 29,418 downwards.
CCTTGCGGTTGCAGCACTGTGATAGGTTGCACCATCGCATTCAACGCCAACGAGATAGTCCCCAGGCCGATCAGGATGCACGATACCCAAGTCAATGCGAAAACGTGATACGCCAATTTGGGGAACCACATTCCACCCTTTCTGGCGCAACCCTTGTGCAACAGCTTCTTCAAATGGCGAATCATAGCTACCCAGTGATCCCTTGATCGCTTGTGCCAATACAATCGGCCCACGTCTGGCAAATTCGATGAAATGTTTGAGATCTTGAACCGCACGGGCATTGGTTCGGTTAAGATCGATCATTGATGAATCAAATGAGGTAAAGAGCAGCATTTCATGTCTGGCTCGGGTGATAGCGACGTTGAGGCGACGCCATCCCCCTTCTCTATTCAGTGGGCCAAAATTCATGGACATCGTATTGGCTTCCGGCTCCGTCGGGCCATAGCCAATTCCCAACATAATCAAATCACGTTCATCTCCTTGTACTGTCTCCAAATTTTTGACTACCACAGGTTCATGCAAATCATCTTGGAAGTAAGGCTCAATCGCTGGATATTGCTGACGCGCTTTATCCAGTAAGTCAGAAATCAAACTTTGCTGTTCACTGTTTAGTGTGATGATGCCAATAGACTGGCCTGTTTTAATAAACTCGGGATCTGTCAGGCGCGTGACCGTTTCCGCAACAATCGCTTCGGCCTCTTTCTGATTACGCTTATTTTTTCCTTTGGTATAAACACCTTCAACTCTGTGCCACTTGACTGTACTTGGCGTAGTCTGTGCCGCCGGGAAGGTAATCAGATTGCTGTCGTAATAGCGGTGATTGGAAAACGCAATCAGGCTTTCATGGCGGCTGCGGTAGTGCCAGCTTAGACTATGGTTATACAATCCGGCAGCCAAGCATTCATCAAGAATACTTTCCATATCCTGTTCAGTATCATCTTCCTGATCCGTCGCGCCTCTGTTGAAGAAGCTGGTTGGTGGCATTTGACGCGGATCACCGGCTATTACCACCTGCTTGCCCCTTGCTATAGAACCAACGGCATCCCATGGAGAGATCTGCGATGCCTCATCAAAAATAACCAAATCAAATAATTCCTGATTGGCTGGGAGGAATTGCGCAATTGAGAGTGGGCTCATCAACATGCAGGGCGCCAATTTTGTCATCGCATCCCCCATTTCCAGCGCTAATTGACGCACTGGCTTATGTCGGCGGGATTTTTGCAATTCATGTTTTAAGATCCCAAACCCACTCTGCTTGCTCACTTCGTTTTTGGCTGGGATCAATCCACATAATTTTGCCCGGATATACCGTACTGAAAGCTCGGATAAGCGATCATCCTGCTTACGATAGGCTTCAATATCACTCATATGCTCTGCGGGAACAAAATTATGCAAGAGTGGCTCAGCATCAATAACCCATGCAGCAAACCAACGTGCGTAAGCAGTTTCGAAAATTTCAGTTATTTGGCCTTCAGGCAAGGCATTTTTAGTCAGTGCTTCTGTCAGTGGTTGCAATCCAATAGAATTGGCTTCTTCCCGTACCCGACACCAATCACACCAAGATTTTAATTCAGCTTTATACTGAGTAATGTTTATAGCAAGTTCTCTGATATGGGGTAACGTTTGTTCTTGCAGATTGGGCTCACCAGACTGTTGACCAAGATGTTTTGCTATGCACTGAAAATCCGTCATTGCTTGTTTAAGGTTCACCAAACGAGTGGCCAAATTTCCTTCTTGGCTTAACAAATCATTAGAATCAATCACCAAAGTAGTAACAGCAGTACGAAGTTGTACAAAGTGTTGTGAGGATGTTGCGGTGGCACTCATAGCGGTTCGAATTTGTTCAGACAAATTCACCACAGCTACCATTTTGTTCAGGTCGCTGTTTTGGGCATTCCAACCCGGTATATCCAACAATTCGGGAGCGATCCCTTCTATATCGGTTAAATATTCCCGTATCTTACGCAATCTTGCCAAGTCGTCCATGACATCAGGAATACCCGATGCTCCGCCTTGATTCGCCAGTTCCCTGCCAACTTTCTTTTTCGCCAATGAACTCAAGAACCAGAATTTCTTCTCAGCTTTTTGCCAATCACGTTCAATCTGTTCAATATTTATACGTCGATAGTGTTCCACCGAATAGGCAATGGATAATGTCTGTTGTGTTTCACGGTACACTTCCACCAGCGCGCTCGCTTTCCTTGCCGTACTCACTTTCTCGCTCACGTTAGGAGCAAACATAAAGCGCAGATCGCAAGCGTGTGCTGCCAGCAATAACTCAGTCAACCTAACCAACTGCTGTAAGTGATGGAGAGAGACTTCATTGGTATCACTGTTGATAACAAGTCCCGTTGCTGTCAGTAATGCTTCCATTGCCACAGTAAGCCTTTCCAGTGCGTTGGAAAGTTCGCCCGCAGTAGCAACAATACTTTCCTGCCAACCATTCGACCAATCAATGCGCAAAATTGCATCAAACATGCCTGAAAATTGTTTAGCTGATGGTGCATTCAAATCAAGTCGTCGGGCAACATCCCTCAACTGGATCATGGCATTTTGATCGTGAAGCGTACCTGCCAGCCACGGCAATTTTGGCGTTGCTTCATTGGCATCCCGAATCACTCTACCGATCGCCTGATGTACCGTTAAATCGTTAGGCCACTTCTTATGTAGAACGTTAACCGCATCATTTAATTTTTCTCGTAACCGCTGAACATGACGGGCTTCTTTTTCCCACTCTTCCTTTGACAATACATCACGCGTATCCCACGCCTTTTCCAGTTGCTTCAAAAATTCGACTTTCGAGGTTTTACTGGAATGCAATTCAATACAAAATTCACCCAGCCCTTTCTCTGCTAGCCTGCGATAAACGACATCCAACGCCGCTTTTTTCTCAGCGACAAACAGTACACGCCGGCCTAGCGCTAAGTTGTGAGCTATCATATTGGCAATGGTCTGCGATTTACCCGTTCCCGGCGGACCATCCAGAACAAAATCCCGGCCACTGGCGGAAGCAACAATGGCAGAGAGTTGTGATGAATCCGCAGGAAGGGGAATGAAAACGTTGCTCGCCTTAATTTTATTATCCAACTCCCCTGGTTCGACAAACTCTCCTGACGGCTCCAGTTTTGCTTTTCCGGCTTCCCGTTCAATCAAGTATTTCACTAATGAGTGCTGCATCAACTGTTCAGATCGATCAACCAAATCTTTCCACATCAAGTACTTGGAAAATGAAAATGTTCCTATAACTAACTCTTTGGTGACTTCAAAACCCGAGATGTCTCGAACTGCCCTGCGGACAATATTCCAAATTCCCTCAACATCAATGCCACTTTCATCAGTTGGCAATTCGCCTTCTAATTTAGGAATTGCCAATTGAAAATCATGGCGCAACAGTTCAAGCAGGGTAAGGTTAAAGCGCGACTCCTCTTCAAGGATACGCATCGTGACACCTGATATAACACTTTTACGCTCAAGACGAATGGGAAGCAGTATTAGTGGTGCAGAATATGTTTTCGGATCATCTGCCGATTTCTTCCATTTCAAAAAACCAATAGCCAGAAACAGGGTATTGGCCCCTCCTTCGTCCAAATCATTGCGAGCTTTTCGATAGAGATCGATCAACGAAGCTTCAAGTTTTATTTTTTCCAGTGCCCCAACAACTTCACCACGCTTTAAAGCACCTCTGGCATATTCTTCATAGAGATTCTCGCTGTGTTGCTGTTGGTAAAGTTCAGCATCACGTCCAGCCATTTCTAAATCAGGCATAGCGACAATACGAATAGTTTTGCCTTCTGCCAACTTATCTTCCAACTCCGCGGGATTGGGGCAAATCAACCTGACTCCCTTAGCATTTTCGGGTAAGTGAAGCAATCGATTTCGCGTGGTGAGATCCAATAGCTTTCTTTGCCAAACCGTTAGCTTATCGGCAACGCTATTGGGCAAATCGGCTCGAATCTCGACATCAAATCCGGGCAAAACAGGAGCCTCTTCCAGCGCATCATTGATCACCTCTGTTTCAGTACCTTGAGGCAAGGTTTCAGCCCTATGTTGTGCAGCCAACGCAAGGGGGCGAATTTTCTGCATTCGTGCCCGGTGGATATCGACTGCCATAATAAATTCTTGTTCCGTCAATTGGCGTTTTGCCGCTTCAATGGCCTGACTAAAAGACGGGGCAGGAGATTTGGTTATCATCGTCGTTTCAAAAACCACCATTTCCTGCAAATCAATGCGCTTGCGAACCGCAGAAACATCTTCTGTTATCAGCGTTGAAAATTCCTGTGGCTGTAACCAGAATCCAACAAACGAGTGACCTTCAGTGAAAATCACCATCGAATTCATTCCCATCTGTTCAATGGCCGCGGCAAAAAACAAAGTACTATCCAGACAGGTGGCAATTTTTCCATCCAAGATAGTTGATGGTGTGCGTATTTTCTGCCCTTGTATTTCAAAACTGGCAGGTGGCAACGCATAGCTGAGTTTCAAGCCAGCAATGGCAGACCACAGTGCAGACACCATTTCCCAACAACGTCGTCTGGATTGGGCCTTATAGCCATTAATACCGTCATTCTTCCCAGCCCTGCGCAATACGTCTGAGGTACCTTTCAACACCTTATCAATAGCAACATCATTTGGCATGACAAAAGCTGCGATCAGCTCTGGCATGGTTCCACCACCCCATTCATTTTTTGCCAGTAGCTCAATTGGGTAGTGATGAGTGACAAGGGGATTTCCACCATCAGAGAGCGTTAATGTGATACCTCCTTTAACACTCTCTGAGAGAGAAAACAGATATTCCGCATTCAGTTTTATATCACGCTCTGCAATTTCAATGCTGTCGCCTGGCGATAATTGGTCAATACTCCATGTCTTGGATTCAAGAAAGGCGGGTGACGAGGTGAGTGAAAGTGTCAAATTTTTATAATCGTTTTTCTCAGAGAGTTCCTCTTTATTTTCCCCCTCATAGTCTTCCTTCACATAGTTCACTCGTAACTCACGTAAAATCGGCACAGCATTTTGATGGGAGGCGAAACCAATTTTGTTGGTAATGCTTCCTTCTAACATGATATCCACTGATAAAATCTCCAGAATATGCGGTATAAATATCCGCTCAGAATTATTGACGGTTAGTCTGGAATAAAAAGCCTAATATAATTGCATAACTTCATATCCAATAATTGTGATACGCACTCAATTTAATCATTTTATTAATGATTGCAGAGCGTTTTTCATGCACTCTCGCCTTCATACGCCACAGGCACGCATTTCTACCCTTGTATACCAAATATGATATCAATATTCTTGAAACCTTAGGACGATGTGTTTACTGATGGCGACTTCAGGACAGGGATAATAAAGGATTAATCGAGCCGCTTCGCAATCCTGCTGAATTATGAAAAAATCCGATACATTCCTGCGAGTAATCCTGCTAACCTACCGTGCAAATCTTCCTAATTGCATCTACAGATGAATCACACAGATTATCAGTGATAAGATAGCGTTTTCGCCCAATGCGGGTGGGGAGCCGTCACATGGGTTGACTGAGCGTCGATGGCCCAACTGAGTCAACAGGAATAATACAATTGAATCAAGTCAATATGAAAGAATCGCCAGCAAAGGATATCGATAGCCATACTCCCATGATGCAGCAGTACCTGCGCCTGAAAGCACAGCACCCAGATATTCTGCTGTTTTATCGGATGGGGGATTTTTACGAGTTATTCTATGATGATGCCAAAAAAGCGGCGAAATTACTGGATATCTCCCTGACCAAACGTGGGCAATCAGCAGGTCAGCCTATTCCTATGGCGGGCGTTCCTTATCACGCAATCGAAAACTATCTGGCAAAACTGGTACAACTCGGTGAATCTGCGGCAATCTGTGAACAAGTTGGTGATCCTGCAACCAGTAAAGGCCCTGTTGAACGCAAAGTTGTACGTATTGTTACCCCCGGCACTGTCACTGATGAGGTCTTGCTACAAGAGCGCCAGGATAATCTGCTGGCGGCTATCTGGCATGATAGCCAGGGCTTTGGTTACGCGACGCTGGATATCACTTCTGGCCGTTTCCGTGTGGCCGAAATGCCCGACGAAGATACCATTGCCGCAGAACTGCAACGCACCCGCCCCGCAGAATTGCTCTATCCTGAAGCCTTTGCGCCTATGGCGCTGATTGAACGTTGTCATGGCCTGCGCCGACGCCCCATGTGGGAGTTTGAGCTGGATACAGCAAGGCAGCAACTGAATTTGCAATTTGGCACACATGACCTGATTGGCTTCGGTGTGGAAAAGGCGACGCTCGCCCTGCGTGCAGCAGGCTGTTTGCTGCAATATGTCAAGGATACCCAACGCACTGCCCTGCCTCATATTCGCAGCCTGACGATGGAGCGCCCGCAGGAAACGGTCATTATGGATGCCGCCACCCGCCGTAATCTGGAGCTGACACAAAATTTATCCGGTAGCACTGAGAATACGCTGGCGTCAGTCCTCGATCAGTGTGTGACACCGATGGGCAGCCGTATGCTGAAACGCTGGCTACATACGCCAATCCGCAATAAAGAGACGCTGAAAAATCGTCATCAAGCCATTTCCGCATTACAGGAAATCGGTGATGAATTGCAGCCGTTTTTACGTCAGGTCGGTGACTTAGAGCGTGTTCTTGCCCGTCTTGCCCTTCGTTCTGCCCGTCCCCGTGATCTGGCCAGAATGCGCCATGCTTTCCAGCAATTACCGGATATTCATCAGATCCTGACATCTTCCGATTTCCCTTATATTCAGGCGCTACAGCAGCGTGTGGGGCATTTTGATGAATTGCAGACACTACTGGAGAATGCCATTGTCGAAACGCCGCCTGTTTTAGTGCGTGACGGTGGTGTGATTGCCACAGGTTATCATGCGGAGCTGGATGAGTGGCGGGCACTGGCCGATGGTGCCAGTGATTATCTGGATAAACTGGAGATCCGCGAACGCGAAAAACTTGGCATTGATACGCTGAAAGTGGGCTTTAATGCGGTGCATGGTTATTATATTCAGGTGAGTCGTGGACAGAGCCATTTAGTCCCTATCCATTATGTTCGTCGTCAAACACTGAAAAATGCCGAACGCTATATCATTCCTGAATTAAAGGAATATGAAGACAAGGTGCTCACTTCCAAAGGCAAAGCACTTGCCATTGAAAAAGCCCTGTACGAAGCGTTATTCGATTTGTTGCTGCCTCATCTGGCTGATTTGCAAACCTGTGCCGAAGCACTGTCAGAACTGGATGTACTGGCAAATCTTGCCGAACGTGCTGAAACGCTGAATTACACCTGCCCGACCCTGACGGATAAAGTCGGTATCCAGATCACAGGTGGCCGGCATCCGGTTGTCGAGCAAGTATTGAGCGAACCATTTATTTCTAACCCATTGACGCTCTCTTCACAGCGCCGCTTGCTGATTATTACCGGCCCGAATATGGGGGGAAAAAGCACTTATATGCGCCAGACAGCGTTGATTACGCTGATGGCCTATATTGGCAGTTTTGTGCCTGCCGAAAAAGCGGTTATTGGCCCTGTTGATCGCATCTTTACACGTGTCGGGGCCTCTGATGATCTGGCTTCCGGGCGCTCTACCTTTATGGTGGAAATGACCGAAACAGCCAATATTTTGCATAACGCGACTGAATACAGTTTGGTTTTGATGGATGAGATCGGCCGTGGCACATCAACTTACGATGGCTTATCCCTTGCATGGGCTTGTGCTGAAAATTTGGCTAACCGCATCAAGGCAATGACGCTGTTTGCGACTCACTATTTCGAACTGACAAACCTGCCGGAAAAACTGGAAGGTGTCGTCAATATCCATCTTGATGCGGTCGAGCATGGCGAAACTATCGCTTTCATGCACAATGTACAGGAAGGAGCAGCAAGCAAGAGTTATGGACTCGCCGTTGCTTCGCTGGCAGGGGTTCCGCGCGATGTGATTAAACGCGCCCGCCAAAAATTGAAGGAGTTGGAATCACTCTCCAATCATGCGACGGTCGGCCATGTTGATACCCCACAATTAACGCTGCTGACAGAAGAAACATCTCCGGCTGTTGAAGCATTGGAAAACCTTAATCCTGATACCTTGACACCACGTCAGGCATTGGAATGGATTTATCGTCTCAAAGATATGGTTTAACGGTGGCAGGGATCGCAATGAATGGAGTAACAATGATTGGGGCAGCGATGATTGGAACAGCAACCAAGTTTGATACCAATCTGTTAGCGTCCATTTATCAATTTTTACAGTGCGAGACGCCCGATCAGTGGGTAGACAAGGCCCGGCGGCCCGAAAGCTTGCCGATTTTGTTGCGCGATCACCTGCTATGTGAATTGAAAGCGGCACAAAGTGCCATGTTCTTAATCCGTAAATATGCCGTTGAACCTGAGAGTGCCGGTACGCTGGTCGATAAGCTGATTATTGGTGCCTATATTGAAGCGCGCTCATGCGAACGTTTCGCAAAACTGGCTCCCCATTTGGATGAAGACTTGGGCAAATTTTATATTTCCCTTCTGCGTTCAGAAGCGCGCCATTATCAAGATTATTTGGCACTGGCTCAGTCAATATCTAAAGAAGATATTACAACGAGGGTGAATTATTTTGGTCAGGTTGAAGCGGAGCTTATTCAAACACCTGATTATGATTTTAAGTTTCATAGTGGCATTCCCATTATCTGAAATGGGTAAATCAAATCGCATTCTAAAATGCTAATAGGAATATATACTCATCCGTACTTCAAGATACATTGATTATCTCCCCGCGACGCGGGGAATAATAAGTTGCTTTTGTCTTGCGAGCTGCAACTTGAAGTTTATAGGGTATCAATGAGTGAATGAATAAATAAAAGGTGGGCTTATTTTGCCCACCTTTGAATGACCATGTAATATACCTTTGTCTATTCAATTGTCACTTTGTGAATGATTTCGACTCTTTCCAATCACGAGTTATCTAGCTATCTCGTTATCTTTGTTGCTGGAAATATGTTTATTTTCCACCACGTTGCAATTTGAAATTTCTTAGGTCTATTTTCTAAATATAAGTTTCTTTGGTATAAGTTGCTTTTGTATAAGCTTCTTTTGTATAAAGAACTAAGTGCGGAATAATGATTCCATATTCAAGCCTTGGGTATGCAATATATCTCTAAGGCGGCGCAATCCCTCAACTTGAATCTGACGAACTCTCTCCCTTGTTAAACCGATTTCTCGTCCAACATCTTCTAATGTTTCTGCTTCGTATCCAAGCAAACCGAAACGACGGGCCAACACTTCGCGCTGTTTTGCGTTCAATTCAAACAACCATTTCACGATACTCTGTTTCATATCATCATCTTGAATGGTGGTTTCCGGCCCTGAATCATTTTCATCAGATAAAATATCCAATAATGCTTTATCTGAATCACCACTAATTGGGGTATCGACAGACGTAATGCGTTCATTAAGCCGCATCATACGACTTACGTCTTCAACCGGTTTATCCAGTTTTTCCGCAATTTCTTCGATACTGGGTTCATGATCCAATGTGTGTGCCAGTTCTCTTGCAGTACGTAAATAGACATTCAATTCCTTGACTATGTGAATAGGCAGACGAATTGTACGAGTTTGATTCATGATGGCTCGTTCAATTGTTTGACGTATCCACCATGTCGCATAAGTAGAAAAACGAAAACCTTTTTCTGGATCAAATTTTTCTACTGCACGAATAAGCCCGAGGTTACCTTCTTCAATCAGATCTAACAGTGCCAATCCACGATTACTGTATCGGCGGGATATTTTTACAACCAATCGCAAGTTACTTTCAATCATACGTTGGCGCGCAGCAATATCTCCTCGCAGTGCCCGTCTGGCAAAAAGAACCTCTTCCTCTGCTGTCAACAGAGGTGAGAAACCAATCTCTCCCAGATAAAGTTGTGTTGCATCAAGAACCCGTTGGTTTACTCCTTGCAACACATCCAAATCTTCATCAAGACCAGTTAATTCATCCTCATCTTTCAGCAACGCTTCATCAAAGTCATCAGCTTCCATGCTATTTTCGTCTAAATCCGCATCATCATACAACTTATTAACTTTAAGCGTACTTTGGCTCATTAGCTGCTCCTACCCATGATAATGCGGGCAGGATTTCAGATCCTGCCCCGGTTTATCGCTGCGGAAGATAACGCAGCGGGTTTACGGATTTTCCCTTATAGCGAATTTCAAAATGTAATCTTACTGAACTTGTTCCGGTGCTACCCATCGTGGCAATTTTTTGCCCGGCTTGAACATCCTGCTGCTCACGAACCAACATTGTGTCGTTGTGGGCATAAGCGCTTAGGTAGTCATCGTTATGTTTTATTATTATTAAATTTCCATATCCGCGTAATGCATTTCCGGCATAAACCACTTTCCCACTGGCTGTTGCAAATACGGGTTGACCGCGAGTCCCCGCAATATCAATGCCTTTATTTCCCCCTTGAGAATCAGAGAAACCTTCGAGAGTTTTTCCTTCTGCCGGCCACCTCCAACTATTAATAGTATCAAGCCCATTAATAGCGCTGTTTATCCCCGTATCTGTTGCTGTCGATACTGTTGAAGAGGCACTGTCGCTACCAGAAATAGTTTCCTTTGGCAACATCTTTCCTGACCTTGGTCTATCAATAGTTGCAGGATACGCATTAATTTTTTGAAAATCAACCTGCTTAATTTTAGATTGGGTACTATTTGATGCTATTAATACACCATTTTTGGAGGTTGAATTCCCCATCCTCAGGACTTGGCCAACATTTAAGCTATAAGGCTCTGAAATATTATTTCTGCTAGCCAGATCACGAAAGTCATTACCGGTAATCCAAGCGACATAAAACAAGGTATCGCCATGTTTAACCGTGTAAGTACTCCCGTTGTAGCTTCCTTTCGGGATGCTCTCGTAGTTACGGCTATAGATGATTCGTCCTTGAGATGCCTGCTCACTGGCAGCATCATTCACTGAATGACGGTTTTTAGCAGCATGATTATCTGGTATGCGATTTGTTGAGAGTACAGAAGGAGAAGATGCCATTGGCGTCGAAACTGATGATGGTCTGGAGAGTAATCCTCCGTTTTTCTCCTTATTGTCGATATTTACTATTGGAGCCGGACGATTTGGTGTATTGCTACAACCTACCAGCATAGCTCCCATGACGGTGCTAGCGATTATCCACTTTATTTTTTTCACTGGGTTTCCTAGGTTCATACTTTATTCCCCCATAAAGGCAAATATAAGTGTAAATAACGATGATTTATAAAGAAATTTAGAATGACTAAAGACTTAAAGCGAAACATTTTGCTTAATTTCAGAAAAAATAACAGCTAATTTGAAAATGACTTCTCAAATAAATTTAGCTGATTATGCTAGCTCGCCTTGAATTAAGGGTACAAAACGGACAGATTCGATAATGTCGCCATGAAAATCATTCCCATAACGATGTACCACTTTCAGTAATTGAGTATGCTCGCCGACAGGCAAAACCATCACCCCCCCATCGGCAAGTTGATGAAGCAGCGCCTGCGGAATTTCTGGTGGTGCAGCGGTGACAATGATGGCGTTAAAAGGCCCTTTTGATGGCCATCCATTCCAGCCATCACCATGGCGGGTTGAGATATTGTGCAGGTCGAGTTGCTTTAGTCTGCGTTTAGCCTGCCACTGCAATCCCTTAATCCGCTCTACGGAGAAAACGTGTTTGGCTAAGTGAGCAAGTATTGCTGTTTGATAACCTGAGCCTGTCCCAATTTCCAATACAGTGGATACAGCGGTTAAATTCAGCAATTCTGTCATGCGAGCAACGATATAAGGTTGGGATATGGTTTGCCCATGGCCAATGGGCAGTGCGGTATTTTCATATGCCTTATGGGCAAGGGCTTCATCTACAAAACATTCCCGAGGTACTCTGGCAATAATTTCTAACAGGTGCTCATTGTGAATGCCTTGCTGACGCAATTGCGCCAGCAAATTTTTCATCGACCGGTTTAACATTCCCCAATATCCCCGACTTTTGCCAACCAATCATTGATCAGCGCCTGAGCTTTATACGCCGTCAAGTCCACCTGCAAGGGGGTAATGGAGACAAATCCCTCGTCCACCGCAGCAAAGTCCGTTTCCGGCCCAAAATCACTTTTTTCTCCCGGCGGGCCTATCCAATAGAGCATATTACCTTTGGGATCTTCCAGGGAATAGACTTGCTCAGCAGCGCTGCGGCTACCACACCGCGTCACTCGAAACCCCTTGATTTGTTCAATGGGAATATCAGGCACATTAATATTCAGAATATTGCCCGCTCGCAATGGGGACTTTTGCAGCCAAGCTAATAAACGCACGGTCACTTCTGCCGCTGTTTCGTAATGTTTGTCACCATTGAGCGATACTGCCAGTGCGGGTAATCCTAAGTGACGCCCTTCCATTGCAGCCGCGACTGTGCCAGAGTATATAACGTCATCACCGAGGTTAGGGCCACAGTTGATGCCTGAAACGACAATATCAGGACGAGGACGAACCAGATTATTCACGCCCAAATACACACAATCTGTCGGTGTACCTTCCTGAACAGAAATATCACCATTGTTCAGTGTGTGGATGCGCAAGGGGCGATCCAGCGTTAAGGCATTCGACGCACCACTACGGTTACGGTCAGGTGCAACGACCTGAACATGATAGTGTTTCCGCAATGTAGCCGCTAAGGTTTGAATACCCGGCGCGGTGACACCATCATCGTTACTCAGCGATATCCGCAGCATTGATATATCTCGTTGATTTCATTGATAATAACATAGATTAATACGATAACTTACCCTGTGTTGTCCCGTTTGTCTGGTATAACCTATGATTGGACAATATTAAGGCTATCAGAAAATTGTTTGATCTTAGCATGAGGTTGACAGTTTTGTAGAGCGGCTTTGCATTCAGGCGATATAATTAGCCAGCGCCATTATTCAGCAATATCCGCCACCTTATTTTGATCCTGATTGATGAGTTCTCTGACCACACTGGTTGCAAAGCTACCGGATGGCAGGGAGAAATGGAGGGTGACGGTTTGGTCATCTTGCCATTTCCAACCCAGATTAAGCGGTTTCACCAATATTGCCCGACGGGCGCTTTCCACGCGTTCACGTCTGACCAATGCCCAAAGAGATTCGTAATCCAATAAGCATTGCTGTTCAAAATCCAAGGCTTGGTACTGCGTTCCCAATGCCTTGTCTCCCGGTAAAGGCGCGGTGATTTGTAACTCGCCATCCATGACTCGCTGCTGCAACACTGACAATTCAGATTCATCAGCCACAAACCAGCTACCCCGTCCGGTTAATTGTAACGCATCACCCTTTTTCACCTGCTGATGTTCACCCTGTGCGATACGTCTGCTGGCAATGGTATTAAACATAGCGCTACGGCAGGCAGAGAGGTAAAAACTGCGGCGGCTGCGTTCCTTGACATGAATTTCATTAGCCGCCCAACGTTGGGCCTGAACTAAATTTTGTCCATCCCGTCCGAAACGTTGTTCACCAAAGTAATTTGGAACGCCGGTTTGCGCTATCTGCTGCAAGCGTTTTTCCACCGATGGACGGTCAGAGATTTCTCTTAATAACAGAGTAAAATCATTGCCTTTCAATGCGCCAATCCGTAGTTTGCGCTTCTGGCGTGAGGTCGCCAGCACTTCACAACCTTCAAGTTGAAATGCCGTTAAATCCGGATCTTGTTTTCCCGGCAAGTGCAGACAAAACCACTGTTCCGTCACCGCATTGCGATCTTTCAACCCCGCATAGCTGACAGAACGCGCCGGTATTTTGGCAAAACGGGCAAGATGATCCGCAACAAATTGGGTGTTACATCCCGTTTTACGGAGATGTATCATTAAGTGTTCACCTTCTCCATCAGGAGAAAATCCCAAGTCTTCGCGAACAATAAAATCTTCTGGTGTCGCTTTAACAACGCCGGTCGCTTCTGGTTGACCATAAAACCAATGTAATTCATTCAATGCCATGTTTATTTCTTTACCAACTATTTCTTTTACCAACTATTCTTTTACCAACTATTCTTTTACCAATAAGGCAACCGCTTCGCAGGCAATACCTTCTTGACGGCCAACAAATCCCAGTTTTTCTGTGGTTGTCGCTTTAACGTTAATATCATCTATGTGGCATTCAAGATCTTCCGCCAGATTAACCCGCATTTGGGGAATATGCGGCAACATTTTCGGTGCCTGTGCCATGATAGTGATATCCAGGTTCCCTATCCGATAGCCCTTCATACGGATACGGCGGTAGGCTTCTTTCAGTAATTCCCGGCTATCTGCGCCTTTAAAAGCAGGATCGGTATCGGGAAACAATTTACCAATATCGCCCAATGCGGCGGCTCCCAGCAGGGCATCTGTGGCAGCGTGCAAGGCAACATCGCCGTCTGAATGGGCAATCAATCCTTGTTCGTAAGGAATGCGGACACCGCCAATGATCAATGGCCCTTCTCCGCCGAATTTATGCACATCAAAACCGTGTCCAATTCTCATAGGGTAGATTCCTTCGCTTTTTGGGATAAGTAAAATTCAGCCAGTGCCAAATCTTCAGGTTGAGTCACTTTGATATTGTCCGCTCGTCCATTGATCAATACGGGATGGTAGCCACAATATTCCAGTGCCGAAGATTCATCGGTCACGCAGGCGTGATCGGCAAGTGCTTTGATCAGGCAATCACGCAATAGCGGCAAAGGGAATAACTGTGGGGTCAACGCGTGCCAAAGCCCGTTGCGATCAACGGTATGAGCAATCAATGTGTGGTTTGTGGATGATCCTGCCACTGATGGCGATACCATGCGTTTCATGGTATCCCTCACCGGTGAGGCCAGAAGCCCGCCGCATACGTCAGGAGAGGCGGCACTGTGATCAATAATCCGCAGCAGGCTATCGAGATCATTCCTGTGCAGACAAGGCCGGGCTGCATCATGCACTAAGACCCAGATTGTCCTGCCTGTCGGCAAACTGGCCAAATAATCCAATCCGGCCAGTACCGAATCAGCCCGCTCTTTACCGCCAATGACGGTTGTAATTCTTGGATCGGAAGCGATGGGCAATTGCTCAAATTGGGTATCAGCAGGATTCAGCGCGAGAATAATGCGTTGTATACGAGGATGCCCAAGCAGTGCCGCCAAGGTGTGTTCAAGAACCGTTTTTCCGGCAACGTTGAGATACTGTTTGGGACACTCTGACTGCATCCGGCTGCCGATACCCGCAGCCGGGATCACGGCAATGATTTCAGCACTATTTTGATCTTTGATACTATTTTGATCTTTAATACTATTTTGATCGTTAACAATATCGTGATCTTCAACAAAAGCATTATCGGCAAGAGAAACATCAACAGAGGAATGAAGTCGTGAATTATTCATTTCGATTATTATTTACTGTTCTGATTTAAAGATTATTGCGCGTTCTGTTTTGAGGTATCAGGCACCATGCGATAGAACGATTCGCCGGGTTTAATCATGCCCAATTCACTGCGAGCACGCTCTTCAATCTCTTCCTGACCGCCCTTAAGATCCTTGATTTCAGCAAACAGTTGGTCGTTACGCGCTTTCAGCTTAAGGTTATCGACCTCTTGTCTGTCAACTTCGGCCTTAACTCTCACATAATCATGAATGCCATTTTTGCCAAGCCACAGCGAATATTGTAACCAACCCAGCAAAACCAGTAATAGTAGCGTTAGTTTGCCCATCTCCCCCCCCCTGAAAAACCCGCTCATCATCCCACAACTAAAAGCATGACGCCACTAGCTCTCACAAAACCATTCGCAAAATCATCCATAAAACCATTTACATATCCCCATAAGGCCAGACAAGAACAGGGTTGCAGGACATGGCTGCGCGACGTGCGCAACATATACAGAAATGCACTGGATTAAATGAGTGTAGAAACACATTATTCCACTAACAAGAATAATGTGTTTCATGATGATTTGTTGGCTTGGTAGTTAAATTAGCAGGATCTCATTGTTTTTCAGGGTAAAAAGCAGCTTTTCAATCGAGGAACCTACCGGCTGTGATCCCTCTAAATAAACGTCCGGCTGTTCGGGCGCTTCATAGGCCGCATCGATTCCAGTGAAATTGTGCAATTCTCCCGCCCGTGCCTTTTTATACAGTCCCTTGGGATCGCGGGCTTCACATACCTCCAGTGGTGTATCAACATACACTTCAATAAAGCGCCCTTCTCCCATTAATTCACGTATTTTTTGCCGTTCTGTTTTATGAGGAGAAATAAATGCCGTCAGTACAACCAGCCCCGCATCCACCATCAATTTTGCGACTTCACCGACCCGCCGGATATTTTCCTGCCGATCGGTTTCAGAAAAACCCAAATCACTGCATAGGCCATGACGGACATTATCGCCATCCAGTAAGTATGTTTTGACTCCCTGTGCAAACAAGGCCTGTTCCAATGCCCCTGCAAGCGTGGATTTTCCTGAGCCGGACAGCCCTGTGAACCAAATCACCCGCGCAGGATGCCCATTTGCCGTTTCCCGCTGTTCCCTGTCCAAGGCATGTGTATGCCAGACGATATTCTTCTGCGCCACTTATTTTCCTCCCAATAGATCACGTACTCCCCAATGCGGGAAATGGCGGCGAACTAATCGGTTAAGTTCCAGCTCAAATTCACTGTATTCTTTCGGCTCTTCGTAAACATCTGCCTGAATTTCACGCACCAATCCCGCGCCTACCGTCACATTGGTCAGGCGATCAATCAGGATAATGCCACCGCTATCCGCATGTTGCGCGTAATTGTCGAGCAATAAAGGTTCATCAAATGAAAATTCCACCCGCCCAATGGCATTGAGGGGTAACTCAACCGCGACTTTCTGGGTCAGATGGTTAATATCCACCTGATATTGAATATTACCGACTTTGCCCCGGCTTTTTTTGCCCGCGACTTTGATATCCAGACTTTGCCCTTGAATCAACGGCTGTTCTGACATCCAGACGACATCAACCACCGCATGGCGAGTGACTCTCATTTGATCGTCTACGGCAATCAACAAATCACCACGGCTGATATCTATTTCATCTTTTAATACGAGGGTGATAGCTTGTCCGGGCACGGCAAAGGTGAGATCGCCGTTAAAAGTGACAATCCTTTCCACGGTAGAAACAACACCAGACGGCATCACTTTTATTTGCTGGCCCTGCCGTAATATCCCTGACGACAGGGTGCCACTGTAGCCACGAAAATCCAGATCAGGACGGTTGACATACTGTACGGGAAAACGCAGGGGCTGTTCCGCCGCTTTGGTTTGTACATCTACGGACTCCAGGATGTCCAGCAAGGTTTCTCCCGTGTGCCACGCCATTTTTTCACTGCGGGTGACGATGTTATCCCCTTCCAATGCCGAAATGGGCACAAAATAGAGGTTCAAATCAATCGGTAATTGGGCTGCGAAATGCAAATAATCTTGTTTGATCTGTTCAAAGATAGCTTGTTGATATTCAATCAAATCCATTTTATTGACGGCCACCACCAAGTGACGAATGCCCAGTAAGGTACTGATAAAACTGTGGCGGCGCGTTTGCTCTTGAACCCCTTTGCGGGCATCGATTAATAAAATGGAGAGATCACTGGTTGAGGCACCGGTCGCCATATTGCGGGTATATTGTTCATGGCCTGGTGTATCCGCAATGATGAATTTACGCTGTTCGGTGGAAAAATAGCGGTAGGCCACATCAATGGTGATGCCTTGTTCCCGTTCAGCCACCAATCCATCAACTAATAAAGCCAGATCGAGTTTTTCGCCCTGAGTCCCGATCCGCTTGCTGTCACTTTGTAAGGTGGCAAGTTGATCTTCATAAATTTGGCGGGTGTCATGCAGCAAACGGCCGATGAGTGTGCTTTTACCATCATCTACGCTGCCGCAGGTTAAAAAGCGCAATAAGCCTTTTTCCTGTTGTGCCCGAAGATAGGCTTCAACGCCGCCTTGTTGTTTGATCTGGCCGGCAATGGTTTCATTATGTGCAAGTGCTGGCATAGCTGGACTCCTTAAAAATAACCCTGACGCTTTTTCAGCTCCATAGAACCGGACTGATCACTATCAATCAGCCGCCCTTGCCGTTCACTCGTGGTTGATATCAACATTTCTTCGATGATTTCCGGCAGTGTTTCTGCTTCTGATTCCACCGCCCCGGTCAGTGGCCAGCAGCCAAGTGTTCTGAAACGCACTTTGCGCTGGCTAATCACTTCCCCTGCTTTCAGGTCGATGCGATCATCATCAACCATAATTAATGCCCCTTCGCGTTGAACAACCGGGCGAGGTTTAGCCAGATAAAGGGGGACGATCTCGATCTGTTCCAGATAGATGTATTGCCAGATATCCAGCTCTGTCCAGTTGGATAAGGGGAAAACGCGGATGCTTTCCCCTTTGTTAATCTGGCCGTTATAGTTGCGCCAAAGTTCGGGACGTTGGTTTTTCGGGTCCCAACGATGGGAACGGTCGCGAAATGAGTAAATTCGTTCTTTGGCGCGCGATTTTTCTTCATCACGCCGCGCTCCGCCAAAGGCTGCATCAAAGCCATATTTATCCAGCGCCTGCTTTAACCCTTCTGTTTTCATGATATCCGTATGTTTTGCACTGCCATGAATAAAAGGATTCATTCCCAGCGCTTCTCCTTGTGGATTACGGTGAACCAGCAATTCAAAGCCATACTTTTCCGCTGTGCGATCACGGAAATCATACATGTCCTGAAATTTCCAGCCGGTATCCACGTGTAATAAAGGAAAAGGCAGTTTTCCCGGATAAAACGCCTTACGTGCCAGATGCAGCATGACAGAGGAGTCTTTGCCGATTGAATAGAGCATGACGGGATTGGCAAATTCAGCCGCCACTTCCCGAATGATATGAATACTTTCAGCTTCAAGTTGCTGTAAGTGTGTCAGTATTTTTTCGTCCATTGAGCACTCCTTATACTAAATCAATCACAGCAGGGCGATTTGTCTGACCAGCCGCATCTCTTTGTTCAATGAATTGCTTTTGATCAGCGGACTGCTGTTCAAACCATGCTATCTGATGGTGGAGTTGGGCCACCTCTCCGACGACCAGCAAGGCGGGTGATGGGGCTTCTTGCGCCAATCGCTCCAATTCGGATAAGGTTCCGGTCAATACTTGCTGCTCTGGGCGTGTGCCACAACCAATCACGGCCACGGGCGTATTGCGATCCCGGCCATGTGAAATCAGCTTCTGGCTGATCAAGGCGGCTTTCACAATCCCCATGTAAATGGCTAATGTTTGGTTGCCCCGAGCCAATACCGGCCAATCCAATTCGGTGCCATTTTCACGGCAATGCCCTGTAATAAAGGTGACGCTTTGCGCGTGTTCCCTGTGGGTCAGTGGGATACCGGCATAAGCGGAAGCGCCTATCGCCGCGGTAATACCGGGCACGACTTGAAAAGGTATCCCCGCTGCTGCCGCAATCTGCAATTCCTCGCCCCCACGACCAAAAATAAAGGGATCGCCACCTTTCAGGCGAACAATTTTTTTCCCCTGATCCGCGAGCTTGATGATAAGTTTATGAATGTCTTCCTGCGCCACCGAGTGATCACCCGCCCTTTTCCCAACGCAGATTTTGTCTGCATCACGGCGAACTAATTCCAACACGCCTGCGCTCACCAAATGGTCATAAAGGACGACATCAGCTTGCTGGATCACCTGTAAACCTTTTATGGTCAATAACCCCGGATCACCGGGCCCCGCCCCTACCAGCGCGAGTTCTCCCTGAGGGTGAGAAGCATCGTGGGCCAATTGCTGCTCAAGTTGCTTCTCGGCTTGCTGCAATTGCCCATTGGCGACCAGTGTGGCAAAACGCCCATTGAACGCTTTTTCCCAAAAATGACGCCGCTGACGTAAGGAAGTAAAATGCTGTTTCACTCGTTCACGCCAACGCCCGGCGATATTTGCCATTGCGCCAAGGCTGAATGGGAGTAAAGATTCCAGCTTTTCCCGCAATAACCGGGTTAAGACCGGCGATTTTCCGGCCGATGAGATCGCCACGATAACCGGGGAGCGATCAATAATTGAGGGGAAAATAGCTGAACAGAGGGATTGATTATCCACGACATTGGTCAAGATGGCGCGCTGATTGGCTTCGGCAAAAATATGTTGATTCAGGTTGTGATCGTCCGTCGCGGCAATGACTAAAAATATGCCGTCAAGATATTCGGTTTTAAATGTTCCCTGTAACCACTCAAATTCACCTTTTTGCTGGCGTTGTTGTAATTCTACATGCAGTTCAGGCGCAACTACCGTTAGCGCGGCACCAGTACGAAGTAATAGATCTGCTTTGCGGGAAGCGATTTCTCCGCCCCCCACCAGCAATACGGATCGGGCTTTAAGCTCAATAAATAAAGGTAAATAATCCACAATACTGTCCTGTACTATCCTGTGTCAGAGCCTGTTTCATGATCTACCCTATGAATTTCAGGTTACGAAGGGTATAGCTCTTAATTATTATGATGACTAAAGGATGAATATATGAGGCTGTGATCAGGTTATGAAATGACAAAAAGTAATTATTTGTTCCTGAATCGCATAAGCTTATTTTTTTCGGCGGTAACCAAGCCCGTTCAGCAACATATCCAGTACAGAAACCAGCACAGAAAAAAGCAGCGCTGCGTGCTGCAAGAAGCGCTGCCTGATAAAAATGGTTGTGATCTGTGATATTAATTTAACTTTCGTGCAAACCGCACTCACGTTTCAGACCAAAAAAACGGGTCTGTTCTTCACTCATGCCGGGTTCCCATTTTTGCGTGGTATGAGTATCTCCCACGGAAAGGTAACCCTGTTCCCATAATGGATGGTATTCAAGCCCCTGCTTTGTCAGGTATTGATGTACCTGCCGATTGTCCCAATCAATAATAGGCAGGATTTTAAAAACGCCCCGTTGAATGGCCAGCACCGGTAAGTGAGTTCGGCTTTCTGATTGCTGACGACGCAAGCCCGCGAACCAACTTTGCGCTTGCAGCGTCTTGAATGCACGGTTCATCGGCTCAACTTTGTTGATTTGATTATAACGCTCAATCCCTGCTATTCCCTGTTCCCATAATTTTCCATAACGTGATTCTTGCCAGGCCGGAGAGTGCTCTGCACGAAAAATCTTCAAGTTCAGGTTGAGTTTTTCAGTCAATTTATCAATAAATTGATAAGTTTCAGGAAATAAATATCCCGTATCGGTCAGTACCACGGGAATATACGGATACTCCCGTGTCACAAGGTGCAAGCAAACCTCCGCCTGAATGCCAAAACTGGAAGAAAGCACAAATTCGCCGGGGAGATGTTCCAATGCCCACCTCACACGTTTATGGGCATCCAGCGCTTCCAGTCGTTGATTGATTTCGGCCAATGACGCAATTTGCTGCTCTGGTGTCAGTGCTGCCAGTTCCGGTAAATTCAGTTGGCTCATACCGCCTCCTGCCAATCGTAAAAATCAACGGCTGAATTCAATACTGGCTTGATGATGTCAGCGCGAATTAGAAAATCACCGAAACATTCATCAGCATGACGTTCCGCTGCCCAACGACCGATTAATTCATCCAGTATCTCAAGGATTTCCGTTGAGGTGATATTTTCCCTGTACATCCGGGGAATTCGGGAGCCAATGCGATTTCCACCAAGATACAGGTTGTAACGATCAAGCGCTTTACCCACCAATCCAATTTCTGCCAGCATCGCCCTGCCACATCCGTTGGGGCAACCTGTCACACGCAGAATAATCTCTTCATCTCCAATACCATGCTTTGCCATTAACGCATCAACATGGTCAACAAAAGCCGGCAGGAAACGTTCTGCTTCAGCCATCGCCAATGGACAGGTCGGAAATGAAACGCACGCCATAGCGTGGTGGCGCAACGTCGTCACGCTCTCATCAATTAAGCCATGAGTAAGGGCAATGTCTTCAATCCGCGATTTTTCACTCTCAGGTATCCCTGCCACAATCAGGTTTTGGTTGGCTGTCAGACGAAAATCGCCTTGATGGATTTTCGCAATTTCTGCGATCCCGGTTTTTAATGGCTTGTTGGGATAATCCAGCAAACGGCCATTTTCAATAAATAAGGTCAGGTGCCATTGGTCATCAATGCCCTTTAACCAACCAATCTGGTCGCCCCGCCCCGTGAACACATACGGGCGAATGGCGGAAAATTTCACACCAGCCCGTTTTTCAACTTCCTGTTTGAAGGTTTCGATACCCACGCGTTCAAGGGTATATTTGGTTTTCGCATTCTTACGATCAGTTCGGTTACCCCAATCACGCTGGGTTGTCACTATCGCCTCCGCGATTGCCAGTGTGTGTTCCAGTGCAATAAAACCAAATTCACTTGCTAGTCGTGGAAAGGTTTTTTTGTCACCGTGGGTCATGGCTAATCCCCCACCCACCAACACGTTAAAGCCGATTAACTGATCATTTTCTGCAACGGCGACAAAATTCATATCGTTGGCATGCAGATCCACATCATTTTGTGGCGGAATAACGACCGATGTTTTGAATTTACGTGGCAGGTAAGTGGCACCAAGAATCGGCTCTTCATCGGTGGTGGCGACTTTTTCTTTATCCAACCAGATTTCAGCATAGGCGCTGGTGCGGGGCAGCAAGTGTTCCGATATCTTTTTCGCCCACTCATAAGCCTGTTGGTGTAAAGCCGATTGCACCGGATTGGAGGTACACAGCACATTACGATTGACGTCATTGGCGGTCGCCAGTGAATCCAATCCCATCTGTGCCAATAATTGGTGCGCCGGCTTGAGGTTATTTTTTAAGATCCCATGAAACTGGAATGTCTGTCGGTTAGTTAATCGAATACTGCCATACAACGTATTTTCTGTTGCAAACCGATCAATGCCCAGCCACTGGTTTGGGGTAATAATCCCTCCCGGCAGGCGACAACGCAGCATCATGGCGTGACGCGGTTCGAGTTTTTGTTCTGCACGCTCCGCCCGAATATCACGGTCATCTTGCTGATACATGCCATGAAAGCGGATAAGAAGGAAATTATCGCCCTCAAATCCGCCTGTCAGCCCATTTTTTAAATCTTCGCTGATCGTTCCGCGCAGATAATTGCTGTCTGACTTCATGCGCTCACTGTCTGCAAGTTTGCCTTCAACGATCTTACCTTCAGCAATCTTACCTTCAACGATCAACGGATCTGGTTTCTCTTTGCTCACATTGCTCATAATTAGTAAACATCTCTCTGATAACGGCGCCCAAGGCGCAATTCACCCAAGAATTCATCAGCCTGTTCAGCATCCATGCCACCCTGTTGTGAAATGATGTCCAACAGGGCTTGTTCTACGTCTTTTGCCATGCGATTTGCATCGCCACAAACATACAGATGCGTACCATCCTGAATCCAGCGCCAGACTTCTTCTCCCTGTTCACGCAGTTTGTCTTGTACATAGATTTTATGCTGCTGATCCCTTGACCATGCCAGATCAATGCGGCTCAATAAGCCATCTTTCACATGACGCTGGAATTCCACCTGATAAAGAAAATCTTCCATAAAATGTGGGTTACCAAAAAACAGCCAGTTTTTGCCTTTCTCCCCCTGACTGTCCCGGTGTTGCAAAAATGCCCTGAACGGTGCAATACCTGTGCCGGGCCCAATCATGATGACGGGAGCATCAGGATCAGTCGGTAAACGGAAATTGTCGTTAGGCTCGATAAACACGCGGATGTTGTCATCTGCCTGCAAGCGATCGGCCAGATAACCTGACGCACCGCCTGTACGGGCACGCCCTTCAATGTCATAGCGGACGACGCCCACGGTAACGTGAACTTCGTTTTCCACTTCAGATTGTGAAGAGGAGATGGAATAGAACCGCGGGGTCAGTGGGCGCAATAAATCAATAAATTGTTGGGCTTCTGGATGTGAAGCCACCGCCCTGACCATATCAACAAGCGGTGTTGTCCGGGCGTATTGCTGCAATGCGGGTTTGTTAGCGACTAACGCCAACAGTTTTTCATCCTTCGCCAAGGCGGCATATTTTTCAACAATCACGCCGGTATTTTGGGTCAACTCGACATGACTTATCAGCGCCTCACGCAATGGGAGTGACTTTCCATGCACATTCACCTGTTCTGAGCCATCCAACCAAAGCAGGGTCATTAATTCATCCACTAAAGCCGGATCATTTTCAAACCAGACGCCAAGGGCATCTCCAGGCTGATAGCGCGCGCCTGACTCACCCAAATCAATTTCAATATGGCGAACATCTTTGTCCGATCCACGCCCCGTTATTTTTTGGTTAGTCAGCAGAGAACCGGTCAACGGTGTTTCTTTGGTATAGATTTGTTTGTCATGTGCCGGAGTGATAAGTGAAGTGGCCGATTTTGCCTGTGCGGGTTTCGCCTGTACAGACAAGCGTTGCGTCAAAATAGCCGTAATTTGCTGACGCCATTGATCCGCTTGTTCTTGGTATTCAACATCCGCATCAACACGATCCAGCAGACGCTGCGCGCCAAGCTCATGCAGACGACGGTCAACATCTTTCCCTGCCTGACAAAAGTTTTCATACGACGTATCCCCAAGACCAAATACGGCATATACCGTCTCTTTCATTGACGGTGCTTTTTTGGAATAGAGATATTTATAGAGTGCGATGGCTTCTTCGGCAGGCTCACCTTCACCTTGTGTCGAAGCAATAATAATCAATATTCGCTCTTGGGAAATTTGCTTAAATTTATAGTCACCTGCATTAATCAAGTTGACATTGAGATCCTCTGCCAAGAGGGAATCTCTCAGTTGTTCTGCTAAACGACGGGCATTGCCTGTTTGCGATGCAGAAAGCAAAGTCACGGTTTCCTGAACGGAAACGGCTGAGGTTTCTGTCTCAGTTTGTGACGGGTGATTCACCATTCCCCAAAAATAACCAGACAGCCAAGCTAATTGATGGGGTGAATAATCGCTAATGGCAGATTGCAAGCGTGATAATTGTTCTGGAGAAACGGGTAGTAATGCGGTTGAAGGTGGTTTTGCGGTCATTGTCCCAGTGCCCTTTGCTATATAGCCAGAATCCATGCTGTCGTTGCATGTTGTCGTTATCAACGATGTCGTTATAGGCGGTATAGTTATAAATAGTTATAAACAATGTAGAAATCATAAACATGGATTAGGCGTCAGGTTATCCCAAAATAGGAGCCATATTTAAAGAAAGGATCGTAATATCTCATAACCAAAACGCCTAATTTTATTTACAGATTTAATATATCGGTAAAGTCGTTAAGCATCGTGCTTTTTATCTCCAGAAAAATCACGTTAAGAGCGTAAAGTTCAGGTAGAATAGCCGACCTTTTGACATCAGGGGAAAGCACAATGAGTACAACCATCTTTAAAGATTTTCAATTCGAAGCAGCACATTACCTTCCAAACGTACCTAAAGGGCACAAATGTGGGCGTCTGCATGGGCATTCATTTATGGTACGTCTGGAAATCACCGGGGAAGTCGATCCCCTCAGTGGCTGGCTCATGGATTTTGCCGATGTAAAAGCGGTCTTTAAACCAATTTGGGAACAGCTCGATCACCACTATCTCAATGAAGTTACGGGGCTTGAAAATCCAACCAGTGAGGTCTTGGCCAAATGGATCTGGGAACAGTTAAAACCGACGTTGCCTCAACTCAGTGCTGTTATGGTCAAAGAAACCTGTAGCGCCGGTTGTATTTATCGAGGCAAGTAAAGATTCAGCACCAGAGGCTGGTGCTGAATGAAATTCAAGCGATATTTAAGTACTTATGGGTTTGCATCGAAAAACGCCAATTACGGGCAATACACGTTTCGATGCACAGGCGGGTTGCATCTTCTTTCTGACTGATCGGCTGTAAGGCAATAACCGGAGCAGGATTTCCATCAAGCATAGTCAATAATTCATCCAATGCTTCAATATCGCGCTGCCGCCCAACCGGATGCTTGATTTCATTGGCACGTTTCATCGCTTCAGGCAAGACCTGATATCCTCCACGCATTTTCACTTTCGGAGAAACTGTCACCCAAGTGTTGTCAGAACACTGAATCACATGTGTGCCACTTGTCTCTATCTGACATTGATAACCGGCACTTTCCAGTGTTTCAGTCAAAGGGCGCAAGTCATATAGGCACGGTTCTCCACCGGTAATGACAATATGTTTCGCACTGTAACCTTGACGAGTGAATATACTGAGTAGTTGCCTTGCACTCGCCACTCCCCACAAATCACTGTCTTGTGATTTCAGTAAGATATTTTCCATCGGCTGCTGTTTATCAGCCTCTTTTTCCCACGTGTGTTTGGTATCGCACCAGCTACACCCTACCGGACATCCTTGTAGTCGGATGAAAACCGCAGGTACGCCGGTAAACACGCCTTCTCCCTGTAAAGTCTGAAAAATTTCATTTATTGGGTAAATCATAAAAAAACTCTGGTTTTAATAAGCTGCCCGTTATTATTACAGATATCTATCCCGCGAACATCCATCTTTATGGTATGGTACTAGGTTGCTTTTGCTGGCAACTCGCGTCAGACAGGGCATCGTATGCCTAACATACTCTCAGGCATGAAAGGATAGATGGGAATAACGAATGCAAAATAATGAAAATCAGCTTAAACAGGGTCTAAGCGTGCGGCATATTCGCTTCATGGCTTTAGGCTCTGCAATAGGCACGGGGCTGTTTTATGGCTCGGCAGCAGCGATACAGCAAGCTGGCCCCGCTGTATTACTGGCCTATTTAATCGGCGGTGCCGCCGTATTTATCGTGATGAGAGCACTGGGCGAAATGGCTGTCCACCATCCCGTTTCTGGTTCTTTTTCACAATATGCCAGCCATTATCTGGGGCCTTTGGCCGGTTTTTTAACTGGCTGGATCTATGTTCTTGAAATGTTGTTTGTTTGTCTGGCTGATATTACCGCATTCGGCACCTATATGAAGCTCTGGTTCCCCCATGTTGATCAGTGGATTTGGGTTCTGGGGATTGTGTGTTTTATCGGTGCCTTGAATCTGTGTCACGTCAAGATCTTTGGTGAAATGGAATTTTGGCTTTCGATCATTAAAGTCACGGCCATCATTGCCATGATTGTCGGTGGCCTTGCCATTATGCTTTACGGGTTCGGGCAAACAACAGAGCATGCAACTGGCTTGTCCAATTTATGGGAGCATGGCGGCTTTATGCCAAATGGTATCAGTGGCGTCATCGCTTCATTCGCCATTGTTATGTTTGCCTTTGGTGGCATTGAAGTCATTGGCATCACGGCCAGTGAAGCGAAAAATCCAGAAAAAACAATTCCTAAAGCCATTAATGCTGTTCCATTTCGCATCTTAATCTTTTATGTTTTGACGCTGTGTATCCTGATGAGCATCTATCCGTGGAATCAAATTGGTCAGGATGGAAGCCCATTCGTCCAGATTTTTTCCCATTTAGGAATTAATGCCGCCGCGAATATTCTGAATGTGGTTGTGATTACTGCGGCTATTTCTGCTATCAATAGCGATATATTTGGCGCAGGCAGGATGATGTATGGTATGGCCCAAGAAAGACAAGCGCCCAAAGCATTCAAGAAACTGACTCGTAATGGTGTGCCATGGATGACGGTTCTTGTCATGACGACGGTTCTGTTGTTCGGCGTGGTTCTAAATTACCTCATTCCTGAAGAGATTTTCATTCTTATCGCTTCTGTTGCTACATTTGCAACCGTATGGGTTTGGCTGATGATTTTAGTCTCACATGTTGCCATGCGCCGCCAAATGAGTGCAGAAGAAACCAAGACATTGAAATTTCCAATTCCAATGTGGCCAATTGCCCCCGCCATCACGATCGTCTTCATGGTCAGCGTCATCGTTTTGTTGGGCTATTTTGAGCAAACAAGAGATGCGCTATATGTTGGTATAGGTTGGGTAGTTGTGCTAACGCTGGCCTATTTCTTCGGCGTAAAGAAGCAACTATCAACAAAACGCGCCTTCAATCAGTAAGCTAATCAATCCTGTTTCAAAAAGCGTCGGTCTTCCCCGACGCTTTTTTATTTGTTCCCAGTTATCATTGCGCAAAGAAGTCGTTACAAAGAGAAATTCACTATCAGCGGGTTATGATCAGAAGCACCGGTCATGACAACAGTTGCACGCGAAACGTTTAATTCACGATAAAACACAAAATCCAACGGTTTGCCAAAAACAATCGTTCTATGGTCATCATTAAAATACACCTCTTTCAATTGCATACGGCGGGCAAAGCGCTCTAATATTTTTAACCTCTGCCGACTCCAGGCATTAAAATCACCGGCAAAAATGACCGGGCCATGATGTAAGCTGATATGGATACCAATGTTATTTAATTGTCGCTTATAGCCATCGACACCAAGACTAAAGTTAATGGCATGCACGTTTATCACCATCAACTGACGTTCATCGGGTAATGGATAAATCGTAATTAATGATGATTTAGCCAGCCTGAATATCGGCTCTTTCTCACGAAGCGGGCAACAATAAACGGGTGAAGAGTATGCCAGTGTCATCACGCCTGATGGATGTTGGGGAATAGCAAATGCCGGAACCTGATCCGCGACTAATCCGCTGACCGTAATAAATTTCAATAAATCAGGGGTCGTTTGTGCCTCTTGCAGCAAGACAAGATCACTCCCCTCAATTAAAGAAGCCAAAACATGTTGCCATGACGGGCGCTGCTGTTTGTAGATATTCCAGATGGCGACAGAAAGCTCTCGATTGTTGGCAAGAAGCGGTTCTCCATGTGGTAACAGTGCATCTTCAAGTAATCGCTTAGAGGTGGGGAAAATTCGTTCCACAGGCTGCCCAGCGACATATCTCATGGCATAATTCTTTTGAGCGTGATCTTTTTTCGCCCAACTTTTTCTTAAATAACGACTCCTGATCAAGTTTCCCCCTGCTTACCTAAACACCGTTACTTCTACTAATATGACACCTTGATAAATGATTTCAATCTCTAACGCTTAAAAAGGCAGCATTATTGCGTAACAATATGTTAACAAAACAATATACTGGCAAAATAATCATTCATTAAACTTTAGAATGAGTAGAAAGATTTATTTAATATTAAAAATAACATTAATACATTTGATAAGTATCAATAAATATCATTCTTAAGACATAAATCATTCCACGGCGCAATACATAGACTCCTAATAACCAACCCCCCCTTTCAAACTGATGAAGGGTGATGATGGCCTGATTAATTAGACGTCTTTTTCATAAAATAAATTAATTTATAAAATTTGTTATTAAAATGTAGGTAAGCCCAATTATCGGCTAAATGAAAGTTTCAGGTTTATTATCTGCCAAGAACCAAAGAAAGAAACGAATTTAAAATAGGTGATAAGGATGAGCAATAAGCTATGGATTGGATAATAAACAGAAAAAACCCCTGAGAGATATCTCTCAG
>NZ_JAQRFK010000249.1 GCF_028598745.1 Xenorhabdus sp. IM139775 | reverse complement strand
TTATTATATTTGTCGGGTATACCCTGTTATTGCATCATTGGTTATTGAATAGGGATCCAATGCCAGCAATTTTCCAACCGCGAAAGGCGACAGGGTTAATGAATACGTTAATTCGGTAGACAGTACAAGCGCGGCACAGCGTTGGGCAAAGTGGACACTGTCCTGAAAATCCATGCCGGCTAACGCACAATGAACCAATCCCGCCATCATGGCGTCCCCGGAACCGGTGATGGTGACAACATCAACCGGCAGTGCCGGAGCATAACCTGAGACATAATCGAGTTCACTATAGTAAACGCCCTCTGCCCCCATACTCAAAACGACCCGCTGCACACCTTGTTCATGAAACCAGGATGTGACGGACTGAGCCTCTTTTATAGAATTTATCTTCATGCCACTGATTGTCTCCGCCTCCAATCGATTGGGCCGAATAGTATGAATATAGGATAACCAGTTACGAACGATTCCGGCTTTATGGGACGAAACCGGATTCACAAATACAGGGACATTACCGGCGTTTTTAAATAACCATTCCAGAGCATCCTCAGTTAAATTACAGTCGA
>NZ_JAQRFK010000248.1 GCF_028598745.1 Xenorhabdus sp. IM139775 | reverse complement strand
TTACCGTGATCGTCGATGAAGTGAAAGCGGTCAGTCCCCCCACATATTGGGCAAGCGCCATGCTTCCCCTTTGCCGGAACCTCAACGCCACAGGCGGGCAACAGGCTTTGCCAATGATTCATGGCGGATTTTTTTACCGTATGGATAACGTCTATCGGGCGGTTCTCCGTATATTTTGAAGAGGAATGGGTCATGATTTATTCCTCCCCATAGACAGCCGCACACAGTGCGTAATAAACGTCTTGGTTAAAATCACAGGCCAGCGCGAGCAAATCGCGCAGTTCTTCTGAACAATCCCTGCCGATTTTGTCAAGAATGACCTCAAATAACGATATGGCTAACCCTGCCCGATACATGGCCTGATCTAACGGTATTGCGTTCTGAGGTCTGTTCACCACATAACCCAATAATGTCATTAACAAGGACTGTGGTGTATGTTTCAAAATTGCCTGCTGTATTTCCTGATTGATATCACGCGCCAGCAAGATCAGGTTATTGAGTTCAATGGTGCATTCTTCCGGTGACTTTTCGAGAATAAACGTGAAAACAGAGGCTGCTAGTGGTA
>NZ_JAQRFK010000247.1 GCF_028598745.1 Xenorhabdus sp. IM139775 | reverse complement strand
AGCGATATCATTATCCCGTAGATTCAAACTTGGTTTTTTAGGTTGGAATGTATAAGCAATGAGGCCTGCGGCGATTTCCAGCAGAAAACCGAGCTGACTGCGATGTCTTGAATGCTCGATCTGAGAAATATTTTTGAGCTGATCAATAACCGTTTCTATCAAGAATCGCCTTCTTAACATCAGTCTATCCCAGAGAGATAACGCTTTGGCTTTCATATTGCGACGAACATTCGTGATTAACGTGACACCTTCTGCTTCCAACTCATCGCATAAAGCCTGTGATAAATATCCTTTATCACCATATAAACACCCCGTTAGCCCTTTTGCCAATGCTTTGACAGGGTGGCGATCATCCTGATTTCCTGCGGTTAATTTCACGGACAAAAGTTCACCGCAATCATTGATGACCAGATGAAGTTTAAACCCATAAAACCAGCCCGTACTTGTTTTACCTCGTTGTGCCATTCCTTCAAATACCCGATGACGGGGAATGCGAAGATTATGACAAACGGCAATTTTGGTGGAATCAATAAAGGCAATCCCTTGGGTTGTCGCCTTACGTGACGA
>NZ_JAQRFK010000246.1 GCF_028598745.1 Xenorhabdus sp. IM139775 | reverse complement strand
CGGGTCAATATCAATTACTGACACCCACAGGCAGCATAACGGATCATGCCCCTGCTCCCGCAGCTCTTCGGCCACGGCCAGTGTCATACAGCCGGCCCCGCAGGCGGGCTCGTGTAACGTCACAAAGGGTTTTTCCTGTAACAACGCTGAGACATCCTGAAACTGTATTTTCGCCATCATTCTGGCGACCCCCCAGGGGGTGAAAAACTGCTGAAGATGCGTATCACCGAGTTCCAGTAACATAAACACCCTGCCCAGAAAATCACACGGTTCCTGGGCTAACCCCAATACCACCTGAGAAAACAACTGCACAATCCGGTCAATATCGTCCCGGTCGTACTTTTTGATGGTTTTCAGGTAGAACTGTTCAAACTCGTCACTGTAACAATACCTGTTGTGGATGGCCGCCATCGCACAGTAACAAAAGTCCCGAAAGACCTGATAACGGGAATGACCGCGGGCCGTCCGCTTAAACAGGGTAATAAAGGTGTTTTGATAATCGGTCCGGGAAGACATGATGTGTTTTCCCTGCCTGAAAATAAGGGGAAAACACGTCCCGAAAGGGGAGGGTG
>NZ_JAQRFK010000245.1 GCF_028598745.1 Xenorhabdus sp. IM139775 | reverse complement strand
TGGACTTTCAGCAACCCGCGAAAATGGGCGTAACGATGCCCGTGATGCTGTTTCGCATCCGCAAAACTGCGCTCTATCGTCTCTTTTCGCCGCTTATGCACCTTTTTACCCCACGGGCTCAAGCGAATGTCCCTGGCCTTTTCTTTGTCCGCTTCCCAGATATGCCGTGTGATCGTTTTTCCCTTTTTCGCCCGGGTACAGGCCGCCCGCAGTGGGCAATTCTGGCAAATACCCGCAGCCGTCCGGTAATAGCGGTATCCCTGACGGCCTGTGGTGGTATAAATCAGCGTTTCGCCCTGCGGACAGACATAGCAATCCTGTTGCGGATCATAAATAAACTGTTTCTTTTGAAAGGTATTTGGCCCTTTGTTGGGGCGCCGATAGCTGATGACCGGCATCAGACCCAGCGCCAGGGTCAGGTGGCAAACCGGCGCCGTAAAATAACCCGCATCCAGTACGACCGCGACGGGATTAAGCGGGAAACGATCCAACTGACGCTTCAGGCGCCCTATCAATGGCTGGCTGTCGTGGACATTTCCCGCAGTGGCGTAGGTGTCCAGGATAATATTGGC
>NZ_JAQRFK010000244.1 GCF_028598745.1 Xenorhabdus sp. IM139775 | reverse complement strand
GCAATGGCTTGCGCATGATTTCCTGATGAAAAAGCAATCACTCCTGTTTTTTTCTGTTCATCACTAAACTGGCATAGGGCATTTATGGCTCCACGGAATTTGAATGCCCCCATTTTTTGATAATTTTCACATTTAAAATAGACTTGGGCATCGAAAATTTCATTGACCGTTGTTGAGGTGAATACCGGTGTTTTATTGATATAGGGTTTAATACGAGAATGGGCTTCAGAGATATGATGATAATCAGGAATAAATTTCATGACTTGAGACTCCTGCGCTAGGCAGGGCGAGAGCGTGAACGTTTTTTGAGCTTGAAATGTATGCTACGCAATCACAATTAGAATAAAGATCACTCAATCTGGTCTTGTTAAAGTATGAATTAGTATTTTATTTGCACGATTCGTTCAAAAATTAGTCTTTCATGCTCTCGCCCTGCTGCGCTAGGTGACGTATCTTATTAATGTTATTAGGTATTTTAGTAAAGAAAAGACAGTATAATTACAATGTTATGGCTAATTCTGGGATGGCAGTCATAATTATGGCATTTTTAAAATTCAACATATTCTAGTGGTACATCCTG
>NZ_JAQRFK010000243.1 GCF_028598745.1 Xenorhabdus sp. IM139775 | reverse complement strand
ACAAGTACCACGGGCAAACAAAATGAGTTTACGCCTGTCATAACGGTCAGCCAGTATGCCTCCCAGAATTAACCCAATAAACATACCGACCCCATCCAGTGCAACGACAATTCCCACCTGTAAGGTAGAACCTGTCAGAAACTGCATTTGGACAGGAACACCCACCGTCAGCATTCCTAATGCAAAGACAGATAACATACGGGCAATAAAGATAGCTCGGAAATGGGAATTATTTTTGAGCAAACTAAAATCCAAGAAAATTGATGACTTCGCCATAATGTTCCCTACGATGCGATAAGGTTAAACACAATAAAGTAAATTGCAGCAGTTTAATTACGGCCTTGCCTCAACAATTCTGGTTTCAACAAGCTATTTAGCAATGGACCCCACTGTTTCAATGCAGTAAGGGAAAGGATATCTGCATGTTCACAATCTTGCCGATAAACCCTTAAATGGCGGTTCCAAGGTGCCCATGTCTCTTCGACATCCAATTCAGGAGGTAACGTCCGTGTAGCCACAAATAACGTGGCTTCGCCATCATATCTCTGGTTAACGGCAGATAATAAACTGCGAACAGCGTCTT
>NZ_JAQRFK010000242.1 GCF_028598745.1 Xenorhabdus sp. IM139775 | reverse complement strand
TAATGCTTCGTTAGAGTCGCGTTGCGCCTGTAGTAGCTGCTTAGCCTTATTCTGGTCGGCAAATTCGTTTAATAAGTGACGAATAATCACCGGCAGTTCCCGACTGATTTTCTCCGGCAATTGTGGATCTTTCTCGGATTCCTTGACCGGAATATTGAACGGAAATATCACCCGCCGCCGTGCACTGATAGCGGCCTCTGGCCTCATCCAGTGCTCTCATATTGCCTCTGGCAGTATTGTGTTCTCCCGCCAGTAAGGTAGCTATATATGTAAAGACACTTTTACCGCTGCCGCCTTCACCAGTGACTTCAATAAAGAGCTGCCAGTCATAACGGTTTGCCAGAATCATAAACAGGGCAGCTTTAATACGATTCATCTTGTTTTCATTCTGACCCGCTGCATGGGATAACCAACGGTAAAAGTCAGGAGCATGATCCGACAAGTTTTCACCGATAGCAGGCTGGGTAAACTCAATGCCGTTATGATTCATTAACCAGTGTTCCTGCTGGTGCGGGGTAAATTGCTGTGTCGATAACGCATACACGCCATTGCTGAACCCAATCAAATCCTGCTTCTGTTCGCCGATGATTGGTA
>NZ_JAQRFK010000241.1 GCF_028598745.1 Xenorhabdus sp. IM139775 | reverse complement strand
AATAAATTACATTTATTTTCGATTCCGAGTCCGGCACCAAAATTTAAAATTCGCTTGTTAAAGACGCTAAATCAGTTAACAGGCAAATTAAAGCAATACAGGGTGCCTGCGTAAGCAAGCACCTTTTTATTATCAAATAATTGTTGGTTCTGATGCCAAGTAAGGTGAAGGCCTCATGCGATACAGGATCAATCGTTAGCTCATTTTTTTGATAGCCACACTGTTAAACGGATTTTGGGTATGCGGTAATAATTTCCTTTCCATAGCGAAATTAAAAATCGCCCTCAGATGAGCCACCTTATTGTTCCAGCTATGGACGGATTGTTTCTTCTCCCCCAGAATATAACGCCGCCAACGCAGAACATCCCGACGAGTCACTTCCTCCGGCAGCACCGTTTCTCCCATAAAGTTGACAAATACCTGCTTCACCTTGTTGTAGCTTTTCTCAGTTGCCGGACGCAACATATGTGAAAGAAAGTACTCATCCAATAATTCATTCCAACCGATTTTTTCTGCTCTCTGAAACATATTACTTGCTTCCTGATGACACTAAAACATCATGATAATGGATTGTTTAAACAAGATTTATTGAAAATAAA
>NZ_JAQRFK010000240.1 GCF_028598745.1 Xenorhabdus sp. IM139775 | reverse complement strand
TTGCGCGTCTGCGGCGGCATCTCGTCCAGCGTCCGGCCTAAGATGTCATGCGCAAGCTGGTTCGCCAGCCGGATATCGTCTTTCGTGACTTCGATGTATTCCAGCCGCCTGCCGCGATGTTCAGCCACCTTCACTTCACGCTGGTACTGGTGCAGCAGGGCAATGCTCTGAATAAGCGTGAGATATTTCATATGGTCGCGGCGGGTGCGGGTTTTGTCGGACATAAAGGTCAGCTGGCTGGCATAGGGATTGACCACATTCAACGGACGCAATAACCGCTGGGCGTTCTGGTGCAACTGCGTCAGATAATCGCGCTCGTTCTCGGCCAGCAATCCTTCGAGCGTTTGCTTATGCCGCTGCAACGCATGGATGGCTTCGGTCTGTTCGCGGGTTTCATTGATGGTCAACACCAGACAGCGGTTCAGCAGCTCCTCATCGACATCGATCGCCGTGGTCGTCAGCATCAGCATCACCGGGCCTTTGACGGTGTAGCTTTTTGTCACCAGATTACCCGTGGTTTCATCCTTGCCCGTGCTCGCCATCGTCAGCTCACCGTCACTCTGCAACAGCTTGAGCGCATAAGCGGCCTGCCGTACCCCTTCTTCTTCGGCGAT
>NZ_JAQRFK010000024.1 GCF_028598745.1 Xenorhabdus sp. IM139775 | reverse complement strand
GCCACTAATAGGTATTAATTGCTGAAGTAAGACCACCACCTAATCAGACAAAGGTACGCAGTGTGGTCTGCGCATTTTCATTCTTTCTGCTGGGATTTGGATAAGCCTTTTTTCTAGATCAACCTCACTCCACTCTAATTTTCTTAACTCGCCAGGGCGCAATTCCGTAATAATTAGAATCCGCAAAGCATGTCTAACTATTTGGCTGCCCATATGCTTATCAATGGACTTTAGGAATTCAGGCAATTCATTAACATCAAGATGAGGATAGTGCTCTCTTTTATGAGGAATAAATGCACTGGCAAGATCGGGAGCGGGATTATATTCAGCACGACCCGTTATAATTGCGTATTTCCAAACTTCCCCGCAGCGCTGGCGAACTTTCTTTAATTTCTCAGTCGCCCCACGTTTTTCCATTCTTGAAAGAACATCAAGTAATTCCAAGGGTTTTATATCTGCTATTGGCCTGTTACCAATATAAGGAAAGACGTCATTTTCAAAAGCACTCATCATGTCAGCCCGATATCCTGCCGACCACCTATCTTTGCGTTTTTCATACCATTCACGAGTCATTTTCTCGAAAGTATTCTCTGACATAATAATACTTTCTCGTTTCTGTCTTTTTCTATCCTCAGAAGAGTTGATGCCATCGGCAACCATTGAACGATATTCAGCAGTTCGCCTTCTTGCCTCAGCCAAAGACACTTCTGGGTAAGTACCTAAAGAGATCATCTTTTGCTTACCCTCAAAACGGTAACGGAATCGCCAGCCTCTGGAGCCGTTCGGTTCTACCAATAACTAAAGCCCGTTTCCATCAGACAGCGTATAAGACTTTGCTTCTGGCTTGGCTCGCTTAATTGCCACGTCTGTTAGCTTCATCATTTCACCCGTGTGTATAGGAAGATGTGTATAGAAAAAACCATACACAAAACTATGCACAATTTCATGTCGCTTTCAGGAGATGTTAAAAAATATTAGGAGACTTGGGATTATGGCTATTTGTTGATTTTACTAAGAAAAGTAGACTTGAAGAGACGTTAGGAGAAGTGTAGATGGCGGAGGAGGAGAGATTCGAACTCTCGGATGGTTTCCCATCGGCGGTTTTCAAGACCGCTGCCTTCAGCCGCTCGGCCACCCCTCCGCGATGTCGAGCACTATAAACATCACTGTTCTCAATGTAAAGCGTTTATCTGTTTGACTGCCGTTAATTTACTCACAACACTGCCTGTTGGTCTACTTATTCAGCATTTTTGGGGATCTTTCTTGGGAATCGTGGTGATTTTTGCTAAATTGCGGCCATCGTTATTGGATGGTAAAAAGTTATGTTGGTATTTGAAGGTCGTGAAATCGAAACGGATGCACAAGGTTATCTAAAAGATTACCGTGATTGGCAAGAAGCCATGGCTCCTGTTATTGCGGAGCAAGAGGCTATCACTCTGACTGAACAGCATTGGGAAGTGATACGTTTTGTACGTGAATTCTATGAAGAATTTAATACTTCACCCGCTATTCGTATGTTGGTCAAAGCGATTTCGCAAAAATATGGTGAGGAACAAGGGAATAGCCGCTACCTCTATCGCCTATTTCCCAAAGGGCCGGCAAAACAAGCAACTAAAATTGCAGGCCTTCCCAAACCCGTTAAATGTATTTGACCGATTCATCCGTCGCTAATGGCGGATGCTAAAATCATTCATCGCTTCTGTTTCACCAAACTGCGATTGAAAATGGTCTATTTTGGCACCCGGTGGCCCTCCCTGCTCCAACCAATGGGTTAACATTTTGATTTGCGCATCATTGCCACACGCGACGATTTTAACACTTCCGTCATCCCTATTGCGGACATAGCCCACCAGCTTGTTTTTCTTTGCCCAACGGTAAGTGTGATAACGGAATCCAACTCCCTGTACTCTTCCGTATACATAAATAGTAACGCTGTATTTAGTCATCATTACATTCCCCCCAGATAAAATAGTAAGAACTTTAAAAACGCTAATCCCACTTTTGATATTGTATTTTATATACGCAACAGCTAACCTGAAATTATGCGGTGACGGTCACATATCATCTTGGTTTCAAAAATCATGCAGAAATTCCGGCTACCGCTACCGGGTGTGCGCTTGAAATTTACCTTACTGTCCTTATATAAGAGTCATTGCAAAGTTTCTTTGGAGGTGACTATGATGATCGCCAGCAAGTTCGGTATCGGCCAGCAAGTACGACATAAGTTGCTGGGTTACTTGGGTGTTATTGTAGATATTGATGCAGAATATTCTTTGGAGCAACCGCAGGAAAATGATATTGCATCTAATGCTACCTTACGTTCTGCGCCGTGGTATCACGTGGTAATGGAAGATGACGATGGACAACCTATCCATACTTATTTGGCAGAAGCTCAATTGACTTACGAAACATCGGATGAGCACCCAGAACAATCTTCTCTGGATGAGTTGGCCGAATCTATCCGCAGTCAATTACAAGCTCCGCGACTACGAAATTAAGTACTTTTATTACCGTTATTCCCATCATAACCGTAAGGTGGTGAATCATTCACCCATCGCCGCCTTATTTACTTTTCCAGCCCCAAGCGCGGGATTTCAATTTTGGGACAACGATCCATCACAACATTTAGCCCTGCGTTTTCTGCCAATAATTTGGCTTCTTCATTGATCACGCCTTGTTGCAGCCAAAGCACTTTGGCACCAATGGCGATAGCTTCCTGTGCAACGCCATAGACAACGTCCGCATTACGAAAGACATCAACCATGTCAATGGGCTGTTTGATCTCAGATAATTGACTCACGACAGGCTGGTTCAGTAAAGTTTTCCCTGCCAGTCTGGGGCTAACAGGAATAACGGTATATCCCTGATCCAATAAGTATTTCATGACCTTATAACTTGGGCGATCGGTTTTCTCACTCGCTCCGACTAATGCGATGGTTTCAACCTTTCCCAGTATATTTGCGATATCTTGATCGTTCATTTAATCTCCCCTATCCCTTGTGTTATTTGTTTTTCAACCTGCGTTTTTTACGCTCAGGGCTTACGCTGGATCGGAACACCCAATTGCACCAATTGATGAATAAAAATCGATGGGTTTTTCGGCTCCTGCATTAACCAAACTTGCTTTTTTGCCCGCGTCAATGCGACGTATAAAAGACGACGCTCTTGTGCATCAGGGAAATCCTCAGGTTGCGGCAATAAAACCTGCTCTATCGCGGATCCTCTTTCTGGTGCCGGAAAAGCGTCTTTGCCCTGCTGCAATCCCAAAATAATGACATAATCCGCTTGCTGCCCTTTAGCGGCATGAATTGTCATAAATTCAATGTTCAAATTTGGCCAGCGGGTAGGTGCTTTTTTCAATAATTCAGGTTTGAGATAGTGATAGCGCGCCAATAATAAAATGGTTTCCTGCTGAGGAACATAACCACTCATTTTATTAAGCAATGCTTCCAATTGCTCCTGCGGTAAAATGACCACCGCTTTTTTATTCCCTTTTATCAGGCTATTGAGCGGTTTCTTTAATTGATGAGGATTTTGTTGGACGAATCGGTTGGCTATTTCCCCAATGCGGTCATTGAAACGATAAGTCGTATCCAATGTATATGTCACCTCTTTGCCAAAATAAGTGGAAAATGCCGTTGTTATCGTTAATTCAGCCCCGCTAAAGCGATAGATTGCCTGACAATCATCGCCCACCGCAAAGAGATGGCTTCGCTTATTTTGTGCTTTTAATTCAGTTAATAATTTCATTCTCAAGGGAGAAATATCTTGAAACTCATCCACCAAAATATGTTTCCACGGACTGATAAATCGCCCTTTCTGTAAGATATTCACGGCCTGATGGATCAAGCCGGAAAAATCAACTGCCCCTTCCGATTTCAATGCGGATTTCCAGGCTTTCAACAAAGGTGCCATAAGTCGCAGATGTTTCTGTAATACATCACTATAAGTAGCAGGTGCCTGTTCAATCATCTCTTTTTGACTGCCGCCATACATACGCATTAGCTCCAGCCAACGTTCCAGACGCACCGATAAGCGAGTCGTCAATGACTCATCATGCCAATATTCACCTTCGGGTAATTGCCAATCCAATTCTTCATTCAACCATTCCCGCCAACCTTTAGCCTGAGCTTTTTTTTCCCTGCACTGTTTTTGCCATTCCTGAATAAGAAAATCACGGCGCTTTTGGGCATCAGTTTCCAGCGCACTTATTTTCGGTGACTTATTGCTGCCT
Source organism: Xenorhabdus sp. IM139775 (assembly GCF_028598745.1). GTDB lineage: Bacteria > Pseudomonadota > Gammaproteobacteria > Enterobacterales > Enterobacteriaceae > Xenorhabdus. The sequence continues at coordinate 43,138 of NZ_JAQRFK010000024.1, read as the reverse complement.
TGCTGAATAATATGCAATGCCAAGGCATGAAATGGGTTGGCTTTTATTTCTTTTGTTGCCAGACGAGCCTGAATGCGTTCATTCATTTCGTCGGCAGACGGACTATCAAAAGCCAACAATAAAATTTGTTCAGGAAGTGCTTGTTGGCGTAACAATAACCAGCCAGCGCGCGCAACCAAAACAGCGGTTTTTCCACTGCCCGCCCCGGCTAATACCAGAATACTTTGTTCCCCATTAATCACGGCCTGACACTGGGAACGATTAAGTGGCGACGTTTCTGTTGATTGGAAAAATGTCTGGAAGCATTGTCGATATTGCACCAGCATGTGTTCAACCCATTGTTGGTTCAGGGTTTGAATGGTTTGTTCACCCTTATCTAACCAATCCAGACAAATCCTATAATCGTCACGACAATTTTCAAATTGCGCAATCCGTTGTAATGGCAAAGGCAAAGCCTGAAAGGTTTCCTCGATTTGTTGCCGCACAGACGCTAAGTCTTCGGTTTTCAGCCAGCGATTTTGTTGTTTGATTTTAGCGATTTCATTGACTTGCGCCGCCAAAACATCTGCACTGACATCACTCATCTCGAAGCTCCATTTTTGCCATTCCTTTAATAAGTAATGGTAAAAATGTTGTGTTTGCTGCCATTCCGTGCCGTGCAGACGAACCACTTTGCTTTCTGGCAATTCAAATTCCAGTTCCCCCCAAACAATCCCTCGCCTACACTGAATAGCAATTAATTGATTAAATGGAATAAGGTACTGGTGTTTGTCACCGCTAACTTCAATACCAGCATTAAGTAGACGCACCCGATTATAAGGGTGTTGAGCGAGACGTTGGCCGATTTGTGTTGATTTTAGTTCCATTGTCGTGGCACCGTACCTGAAAATTGTTGAACTACTTCATCACGTAAATGTTGTTAGGGGTATTTTGTGCGAACGGTTTTATCCAACTCCCGCCATTTTCTGTATAACAGTCACACCCTCTATTATATCCGTATATTCATTGCACTAACAGGAACCACACTTATTCCTTGGCTATTAGGGGAAGAACTTAAAATAACGATTCCGTTGCTGTTGGGGGTTGTTGCGGCAGCCTTGACCGATCTGGATGACCGTCTGGTTGGACGCCTGCGCAACCTCACGATTACCTTAATTTCTTTCTTTATTGCTTCCGCCTCTATTACCCTGCTGTTTCCGTATCCGTGGCTTTTTATGCTCGGTTTAGCCCTGTCCACTTGTGGCTTTATCCTGCTTGGGGCATTGGGGCAACGTTACGCCACCATCGCCTTTGGTGCTTTGCTTATTGCCATTTATACCATGCTTGGTTCGTCAATTTTTCCTCTCTGGTATCAACAGCCGTTATTACTGCTTATTGGCGCAATCTGGTATAACTTACTGACATTAACCGGCCATTTATTATTTCCTATTCGTCCCTTGCAAGAAAATCTGGCACGCTGTTACCAGCAACTTTCAGCCTATCTCTATGCGAAAACCAGCCTGTTTGATCCCGATGCCGAAGTTGAGGAATATAAACAAACGGTATTTGATGTTGCGATGGCGAATCGTGCGCTAGTCACCACGCTCAATCAGGCCAAGAGTTCTTTGTTAAATCGTTTAAGGGGCGATAGAGGACAACGGGGTACGCGCCATACGTTGCATTATTATTTTGTCGCTCAAGATATCCATGAACGCGCCAGTTCATCTCATATTCAGTATCAAAAACTGAGGGAAGTGTTCCGTCACAGCGATATCATGTTCCGCGTTCAGCGATTGCTTTCGATGCAAGCCAGGGCATGTGAGCAAGTTTCACAATCAATTATCCTGCGTGAGAAATATCAACATAATCCTCGGTTTGAAAACGCATTCAGCTATCTTGAAAGTTCCATTGAGCGTTTAAAAAACCAGCAAGGCACGGATGCTAAGATAATGGCATTCGATAATTTATTGAAAAACTTACGTGCCATTGATGCCCAATTAGCCGGGCTGGGTTCGGATCAATACCTCCTTTCCCAACATATCTCGGCAAAAGATAAACAAGAAGAAACCCAATTATCTGAGGAAGCGCTCACTGGCTGGCGGGATATCGGGGTTAGGATCAAAAGTAACCTGACACCCAAATCCGCCCTGTTCCGCCATGCGATCCGCATGACGGCCTTGCTGTGCACCGGCTATGCGATTATTCAGCTATTTGATTTACAGCGGGGCTATTGGATCTTGCTAACCAGCTTATTTGTCTGCCAGCCAAACTACAGCGCCACCCGCCGCCGCCTGGCCTTGCGGGTTATTGGCACACTGGCGGGGATTTTAATTGGCCTGCCAATGCTCTATTTTGTTCCTTCCATTGAAGGTCAATTAGTCTTGATTGTTATTTCCGGCCTGCTGTTCTTTGCTTTTCGCAATAGCCAATATGCCCATGCAACACTGTTTATCACGTTATTGGTATTACTGAGTTTCAATTTATTAGGCGAAGGGTTTGAAGTGGCATTGCCGAGAATTATCGATACATTCATCGGTTGTGGAATTGCCTTACTTGCCGTCAGTTTCATCTGGCCGGATTGGAAGTTCCGTCAATTACCCCAAGTGATTACCCGAACAATGGAAGCCAATTGCCGCTATCTGGGTGCGATTTTAAGGCAATACCACCAAGGTAAAAGCAACAGCCTGAATTATCGCATCGCCCGTCGTGACGCCCATAATTGTGACGCTGAACTAGCATCTGTGATCTCAAATATGGCATCAGAGCCAAAAGACTATCGTATTTCCCAAGAGGCCGCTTTCCGTTTACTGTGCCTTAATCACACCATGTTAAGCTATATTTCTGCCTTAGGCGCCCATCGCGATAAGCTCAATGATCCTGCAATATTGGAAATCCTGAATCATGCCATTTGCTATGTTGAATCTGGCTTAAAACAAGGTCAGGTAAATGGTGATACATTACAAGCCGAGGTGGATCATTTGCTGGAGAAAATCAATCTGGCACCGTCTGAAAGTCACAATAAAACCCAGTTGATACTACAACAAATAGGATTGCTGATTGAGCTATTACCGGAATTAATTTGTTTGAAAGAGCAAATTAGTGAACAAGAGCCACATTGATAAACTTTCTTCAGGGGCGACCCCGCCCCTGATAAAATTATTTCTTCAATAAATTAATAAATACCGTTGAAAAACATTAAATGATTTATTGCCAACGGAGTAATGAAATTTTGTCATTGGCGACAATAAAAAGTTATCAGTTGGTTAACATGAAAAATAAAACATCCAATTCGTCTCCTTTATTGATAATTAATCAAAAAATACGAGCAAGAGAATTAATTCACATCAACTTTAAAATTTAATTGTTTTTTATTAAAGGCATTGCCGTTATTAATTATACATGAAATTCTGGCTGCGAGTCATAAAAAGCAACATCTAATGGATATGTTAAGTGACAATACCACATAAGTAAATATATCGTTCAGTTATAGTTTCCTCTAAACATAAATAACCCTAACAAATGCATATTTTGAAAGGAATAATATTATGGCTGGAAAGATTGAGCTGGATTAACATAATAAGTGCAACATTGTTAATCTGAAAGTAAACAGAGTTTCATTCCCTTAAATTAGGATTAACCGTCTATTTTAAGATAAATATATCTGACCTAAGTAATATTAACTAGCTGTTTATTAGTAGGATAAAATAACCTTGTACTTTAACCAATAACAAGTGAGGGATTTATGTCTAAAATTAATAAGCTAGATAACACTGACTTGAATTGTCCATTCAATCCAGACCAATACAAAAAAAGGTTGATGTTGAAATTGATGGCGTATCACCCGTGGGTTCTCTTCCATGAGCGCTGATTCAGTGTATTTGGGAAAGGTAGTGAGTCGTAGTAGTTGGGATGCCTCAAATGAATATATACAGCTTACTACTAAAAGTGATAGCAGTGCCCCTGTCCATATTGAGAAGCATGATCAACAAAGTTTTCCGTATGATTGGGAACCAACACCAGAAGACTTGATATCATGTGATTGGAAGTTGGGGTAGTTTAGATTGTGAATGATATGGTTGGTTAATTAACCATACACTCAAATTATGAGGATTCCTTACTCCGTGAGGTTTTGTACTCGCCACCTGTAACATTTACTGACAAAATACCGTTCCCCCATCAATACCTTTCCGTTTGTAGCGATATTTACAAATATTAATATCATCCGCCCTCATTTTTGATATTGATCATAGGTAAAACTGCTGTAGAGTCGCAACTCTATAAAAACAAAAACCCATTATCGTTATTTTAACTTTCATTGACAGTAAGAATTATCACTCTTGGATTTATAATGACGTGGAAAATAATATGGAAGAGACAATCGCCATTGCGAAGTATCCTATTGGCCTGGACCCGGAAAGGCTGTTTGCCGTACCTAAACTTAACTATGCGTTTATACGTATCAATAATATTTGTAATGCACGTTGTGAATTTTGCGATGTCTGGCAAACTGCTCAGATTGATGCACATAAACAAATAGATATGATTAAACTCTGGCAAGAACTGGAGGCGCTATCACCACAGGAAGTCAATATTCATGGGGGTGAAGCCTTTTTATCCAAAGATTTTCTGGCTATTCTGGATTGTAATAAAAACACACCGATTTCCATTACCACTAATGGCACAGCTTTATCAAAAAAGATTTTCAATCGGATACAAAACAAAAGCCATCTTGTCAGGAAATTTTATATTTCGATTGATCATGTAGAACCTGAAAAAAATGGTGAATCACGCGGCATTCGTTGGTTAACAAACAATCTTTATGATGCAATGAAATATATTAAGCAGGAAATACCGGCTTCGGTTATTGTCGTCAATCATGTTGTGACTTCACTAAATTATGACACTATCGATAAGTTTTTGCTTAAAATGGCTGAACTGGGCGTAGATGGCGTTAATCTAATCCCGATTAAAGATTATCCCCTGCTGTTTTTAAATACGGCCCAAATTAAAGTATTTATGCAGAAAATAAATACGCTGCTGGAAAGTAAACAGATTTCACGCCATTTATTTATGGATGCCAACTACGAAATTTTTGGTCGTAACGAAGAAGATTATTCCCGCGCTGAAATGGGGAATTATAACGCTTCCAGCAAAAAAGCCTGTGCTATTCCACTGACAACCCTATTCATTGATGCCGTAACAGGAAACGTTTATCCTTGCGATACCACGATGTATCGGCCAAACCCCGAGCAATATATTATGGGCAATGTCCTCGAGCATTCGCTGCACGATATTTGGCATGGCGATAAGTTCTCACTGTTCCGTAAAAAAATGTATCCCGTCATCACCTGTGATTGTATTAAAGGCTGTGATCCTGCCAATAGATTAAGGTAAAACGATGTCTCTGGAAATACATATTAATAATCAAGCAAGTTTTCATTGCGGGCAGCCGACGATTTTCTGTATGCCGGATATCAAGGACAGTGAACGTTTTATTCAGTTATGTTATCAACATAATATAAATATCATTCTGTTGATCAAGAAAAAATGGCTGGACTCAACGGATTGTTCTTCTGCATTGGCCTATTTAGTGATTGATGATCCATTGGCTAATCATGCCGATAAAAGAATCATCGAGGCGCTGAAACAGGTCGAAAAAAACCGGTCAATGGTTACCGAACCCATTCATATCGCCTATTTTATGGCTTTTTCTGAGCTGCATGTTGAATTAATGGCGACGATCGCAGCGCATATTCACCAAGATCCCCATCTTATCGAGGTCGCCCGATCATTCAGGGATAAATGGATCATGCGCAAGATTGCCAATCAACATGGGCTTTATTGTCCCCAATTCACTCTGGCGTCAGAGATGCTTATCTCCCCTGAACATTTCGCGGCGTTTACCGAATCAGTCGAGAATGCCGCCAAACATAAAGGCAATCAGGCCGGTTTTATTGTCAAGCCTCGCTCCTTTTGGGGATCGATGGGGGTTACCGCACATTCAGATCGCGCTTCTTTGCTCTGTGCATTGCAGGAACTTGATGCCCCGGAAGCGTATCTGGTTGAAGAAAAAATCCAAGGCAAGTTGCTGCATGTTGATACCGCCGTCTTCCGGCATAAGATACTCTATCAAGGCATCGGCGTTTACGCCTGCTCATTACTCTCTGCCGATCAAACCGAACCCGGCCATTTTATGTGGCATACCATGCTGCCGGATTCTCCGGACAGCCATCGGTTGTTTGAATTTAACCAACGGGTATTGCAGGCATTCAACCTCGGATACGGTTTTACACATACTGAAATTTTTATTGAAGAAAATACCGATAATTTAATACTTTGCGAAACCGCATCACGTCCCCCCGGACTCAGGCTATTCGATCTTCACGCACAAGCCAATAACAGACATGCCTTTGATGTCTTTATCAAGGCCTTGACTGCTCCGGCTTCGATCAGCAACACGCCTTCTTTCGCCACTGGGCGCGCCGATCCCAATTGTATTGGCATGATCATTTTTAACCCGCCGGTTGGGAAAGTAGATGCCATCACACCCATAGGTGAAATTATTGATGAGCATGTTATTGAATGGGAGCAGTATGCCAAAACCGGCAGTTATTTTTCCAATACCCATTATACTGAAAAAATGGGCTATATTATTTGCTCTGCCCAAAATGAACATGACTGCCTGCAACATTTAAATAATTACAAGACTAAATTCCATTATACAACCATAAAAAAAGAGTAATGCGATGATAAGAGGTCTGTTTCTTATATCTTTAGTTATCAATGGTGTTGGTTCAAGTATTCTCGCCGTTGGATACCCGTATATATTATTATCTGAAGACACACCAATGACGTACTATTATGCCAATATGGGTGTTATCTTTTTATTTACCTCCATTGGTGCTTTTTTATGGGGTTATAAAATTGATTATGCAGAGGATATTTGGCAGTTCCGTATTGTTATATTATTGATTGAGATCTTTAGCACTTTATTATTCTTGATATTATTGGTGAGTAAAATAGCCTTTCCTCCTATTATACTGCTTTTATTTATTGCAATATTAGAGTTTCTTTTTGCCTATGAAATTCCGTGGTCGCGTGTTGCCTGGCATGAACTTAATCACTGGACAGAGCAACAAGGTGGTCAGCATTTGAATGTCTCTCTCTATATTGTTATTGCCACTTCGCTTATTTCCGCCCTTGGCCCTGGATTGGGTGCCTTACTGGGGATTACGCAAGGGATCGATACGATTGTGGCAATCAAATTATTCTCCCTGCTACCTTATTTCTATGTCTGCTATCTTATGATGAAAATGCAGATAAAACGGACAGCAGAACAAAAATCTCAGTTAACTGTGGGGCTACGTGCTGTATTTCAACAGCGTTATTATCAGACTTTTGCCATTGCTGTTGTCTTCACCATTTTTGCCAATGCGTTTTTGATGGTGGCACTCCCCGTTGTTGTCATGGAGAGTCTGGCACATAAAAGTTATGGGTTGGTCACCTTGTTCTATTTACTCAGCGCCCTGATCCCGATTTTCTGCACAACCTTACTCAATAAAACCCGTGTTGATAACCGTATCCAGCGTTATCCCATTGCAATCTTTATTAGTCTGTTAATATTTGGCATTCTGTTTTTTCAGCTACCAACATTCTATGCAAAATCCTTTTTCTATTTGCTCTATAACATTGCAATCATTTATTTCAATATCTTAATTACTAACATCATTTATCAAAAAGAATTGGAAATGCAACAAGGCCGGTTATTTTCTTTATTTCAGGTCACAATGAATTTCTCATTCCCGATAGCGGCAATCACCGTATCCATTGCGCCTGACGCCAGCCAATATATTTTACCGGTGGTTGGCTTCTCTATACTTTTACTGATTGCAATCGCTGTTTATTTCATCATTCAAATGAATAAAGTCCCTGCTCCGCTGCATCACTGGCGCAGGTGATATTAATAAGCATATTCGTTATTAGGATAATAATATGTCATATCTTAGACCTTATCTCGGTAACACCAAGATGGCTGATAATGTACAATTCCGCTTGCAAACTGTCCTTGATAATAAAGCGGTGTTCAGATATGCCACAGAGAGCCAATATTGCTTTCAGGCAGAAAAGTTGTTGCAGAATATCCTGCATACTCAACACGCCATCCTCATCACAAATGGCACTGTTGCGCTTAAGGCGGCCCTGCTTGGACTCAGGCCCAAAATAGGGCAATGGGTGTTCATTCCCTCCATTTCATTTATCGCAACGGCCAATGCTGTCCTGAGTTGTGGATTAATCCCGGTCCTTATTGATGTCGATGACAATGGCATGATGTGTCCAAAAGCGCTGAAACGCACATTAAATCACCTAGAGGCAAAACCGCTGGCGGTCATTGCCGTTCATCTGGAAGGGACTCCCGCTTCAATTGCTGATATCGCCCAGATTTGCCAACAACATCATGTGCACCTGATTGAAGACTGCGCGCAAGCGATGGGAGTGAAACACCAGCAACAGCCTGTCGGTACATTTGGTGAGTATGGTTGTTTCAGTTTTCAGGCCAATAAATTCATCAGCAGCGGTGAGGGTGGTTTACTGATTGCCCAAAATCATCCCCTGTTTATCAATGCCTGCATGATGACTGACCACGGGGCTGAACGTACCGCAGAGGGCTATCCAGATTGGAGCAATAGTATTGGTTTTGGTGACAATAATAAATTCAACGAAATACAAGCTACCTTGCTGATTGACCAATTGGAGAATATCGAACAGTTTCGCGCTTTATTAATTGCGCGTTATCAAGCAATCCTGCAACATTTGCCTACAGATTGGGTGACTCCACGCCCGGAAGGGGCGATCCCCGTCTCTGTCTGGTTAAAACGCAGCAAATTGCCCAAAGATCGTCTCAATTCAACACTGTTATATGATTGGAAAGCCTGGGATTTGGCTAATCACCCGATTATAAAAAATCAACTTTCGCCCTACTCTGACCGTTTCCCCTGGAGCCTGCACCAAGATCCGTTCCCTGTACCGGCATTAGCGAAACACCCTGCGATTGTGGCGGATCGCATTTGTCTGCCCGTACCTATTGATAACGCAACTTATGAAAATGTCTTACAGTGGGTGATGGAAGGAAAGCGGGCATGATATCAGACAATAGCTTTTTCACCCAACTTGGCAATCACAATCAGCCTGTCCAGTATGTGCTGGGAGGCTCCTGTATCTGTTATGCAAAAGGCGTTCCCGCCCGGCTTTCACTACAGGATTTGATCGATTCTCTGCTACCGGCAATCATCGCTTCACAGCACAATGCCCCGGTTTATCTCTATTTTCAGTCTCATGAAGCGATCATGATGGCCGATTTATTGCATTTTGACCCTGCACAGGCCAACCATAAGACCATGAGGGAATGGCTGGAAGCCGGCATTATTTATACGCTGGAACAACTTAAACTCCCTTTGCCCCCGATTTATTGGGTAGACACATCCGAGGATAAGCTCCGCCAGCATCTTGATCAGTGGGTTTCCCATATCAGGACAATTTTGCCGCCATCACGGCTATATGGCCTTTATGCTAAAAAACCGGATGCCACTTATCCGCAGGGAACCGATGAAGAACAGATGATGCTGGATGTGTATTACCGCAATATTACCCTTTATACCCCTGAATTTCTCAACGCAGCCCTTGGTATTCCCCCAGAACAGGCGCTGTTTGTGGAAAATAGCACGCAACAAAAAGCCATCCAGATTTACTATCATGCAATAAGGCAAAATTGCAACATATTGCTTTACCATCCGGCACCCAATACCCAAGGAAAAGAAATGTGCTTGGGTAATAGCAATCATAAAATCGAATTGCGCCTGACTGCCAAACAGATCATGCATCGTGCCGCTAAAATAGGTCATGAGAATTATTATCAGGCTATCTTTAACCCATATTCTATTGTGGATATCATGCAGGGCTGGCAAGCAAAGGTTCTGGGCAATAAAGGTTTTGGACAATAAACGTTTTGAGCAATAAATGTCTTGGACAATAAAGGTATTGAGCAATGAAGCAGAAGACCGTTGTTGTGATTAGGGGAACACCGGCAAGTGGCAAATCCACCACGTGTAACCAATTGAAAGAGGCGATGTTGGCGCAGGGATTAACGGTTTCCCATTTACCGTGGGATACCTTTCATCATTTCGTTGAACCACGATCACACCTGACGCAAAAAATCATTATGGAAGATACTTTGCGACTATTAAAGGTGGCTGATGATTGCCTTGATGCCGGTAGTGATCTGATTATTCTGGATGGCGTATTCATTTATCCTGAAGAGATTGACGCCATTCATTGCCTGTTTACCGGGAAAAATGTCCGAATCCTGCATTATCGACTGGTTGTACAGGAAGCCACTCTCATTGCCCGTAATCAGGAACGCGCGATCGAAGATCGTCTGCCTGCTTCCCGGATCAGAGAAGTCGCCCAAGATAGTTTGTGGAATGACACGTTACCCGATGAAACTTTGCTGGACAGCGCGGAATATTCTACAGACAGGATTGTGGCACAAATAAGCCGGGCGATTATGCAGCAACCTGCACCAGTTAACGGTTTCGCCAATCCAACAACCTCACATTTATGGCGTCTGGGAACAGTGCTGCGTTACCCGGAACTCAGACGTTTTAAGCATATTGATCTGGTCTGGCAAGCAAGCTCCCAGCAATGGCAAAGCAATACTTTCTTCGATTTCACCTTTACGGCGAAAGAAGAAACAGAATTGCTCGCTTTTTTACAGCAGCAATCCCAATCCATTGTATTTAAATACTTGGATGCGGGATCCCACGCTTATCGCTATTTACACCGTTTAGCGCAGCAGCATGGATTACACTGCCATGCAGAAAGTCAATGGTTAGCTCCCATTGCCAGCATCCCGCCGCAAACAACCGTCGCTGACTTTTTGATCCGGCACTCGCCGCGATTAAAACGCAGCCTGAAAAAAGCGCGTAGCCACAATACTATCACTCGTTACAGTACCTCAGGGCAAACAGAGCAACTCTGGCAAGATGCCTTATATGTCGATGCCAGAAGCTGGAAAACCACTCAGCAAAGTGATATGCGCAGCCTGAACCGTGAAGATCTCCAGTATCTCCCCGGCTTGTTATCCAAAAGTCACCATTACCATCTGGCAGTCACTTATGATGAGACGGATACGCCCGGTGCCTGGTCATTGATGCTCAATAACGGTGCGGGTCAATGGTATGCCGCTAAATGGGGTTGCAGTCACCAAGGCAGGGAAAATCTGATGGGGATCAATTGCCTGATGAGTCATCTTGAGATGCTGTACTGCCCGGACACTGGCCTTCAGGTTGATCTCTGGGGCAGAAACAGTGAATTCTATGACCAATTAGCCAGTCAGTATATTGAACGACTTCATCTCAGGATCACACCATGATAGCTGACCGCAATAACCTGTTTTCGGGAAATATTATTCACTATGGCGACTCGGTACGAAACTTTTTCCATGAAGATTTACAGGCTATAGCGCCCCAAGGTGACTGCCTGATGCCGGAGTGGATATGTCAGAGTATGGTTGAATCCGTTTATGCCGCGAATTGGCGGCCGCGCTTCTATCCTGTTTTGCCACCGGAACAGGCCAGCGTGGTCTTGCAAGCGGATATCCAAGCGATGATAGACATGCTAAATACCCTGCAACAACCCTGTGCCGTACTTCTCGCCCATCCTTTAGGTTATATCGATCCGGGATATACCGCATTTTTGCAACAAAAGCAGAACACTCCCCATGCTCATCTGTTTCTGGATCTTTCCCAAGGCTATGGCAGGAAAGATTGCCTACAGGAGATCTTGCATGTTCATGCCGCGTATTATTCTTTCAACGGCAATAAACTTATCCGTACTGGTGGCGCATTACGCCTTCACCTGACAAACAGGGAGACGATCCCCTCCCCGATCAGAAATATTTTCACGGCCTTTTATACCGCCGCCGAAGAAAAATTTGCGGCATTGAGAGAGCATCTAAAATGCCATGCCATCACAGATGATATTCACCATGCTTCACTGTACGCGGCTTATCAATCAAGTCCCTATCGCACAATATTGGATTGGGAGAAATGCTCTCCTTCCCTGCAAATATTGCTTCAACATCAGGGACTGGTTCAACCGTTACTCGCCGAACCCCGACAAGAAAAAGGGCTTTCAAGCTCAAATTATCACCAATGGTATAGGAAAGTCATGTTGATGTTCAGTTCACCCAGAGTTGAATGGAGCCAGTAAAATGTTAGAACTCAAACAAGTTACCCCGCAATCTCCCTTGTGGGATTCATTTCTTCATCTTTATGGCGAATATTTTCAACGCCATTGGCCTGAAGTCTTTGGGGATCAGCCAGAAGAGTCGATAGCAAAAGAAAACCATACCGCTCTTGAGCAACGTATCCTGCAAGGTGACAGGGGGCTGTTTTTGCTGCTGAACGCCGGACAATTGGCGGGATTAGCCAATGTGTATCTTGAACGGGAAGAACTTAAGCAAAAAGAACTTGTGCAAAAAGAACTTGAGCGGAAAGAAAAAGTTACCCTGAATATTGCTGAATTTTATATCAGGGATGAAGACCAACGCCAAAAGCTAGGTCATGGATTATGGCATGGCATGTTGCAATGGGGGCGACGCCACGGTGCAACACAGGTTCATCTGGAAACCGATGTCGGTAAAAATGCCAACTTTTTTTGGCAATCCCACGGGCTTGCAAGCTATCAAGTCGATGAGCGTGTGCATTACCACGGCCCTATTCCTCCCCTAAAAATATTGTGGATCAGGCATGGACACATTATTCCGCTGGATCATCTGGATTACTGCCCTGAAGATCATTTAATCGCCCTTGATGCGACTTCAATCAAACAGGCTAAAGAAATCGGTATACGAATACTGGGGAAACGGCCGTGGCAAACTATTTATACATCGCCTCAACGTCGGGCACTTGAAACTGCCAAGGCATTCAGTTCAGCCGATAAATCGTGTTTACTACAAGAAACGGAGGCACTTTGTGAATTCTTTCCAGAAGAACTTATTGGCCTGAAGCTGGCAGATATTCCGCGTCGTTATGGTGAAGATTATGCCCATCGGTTGCTGCATACCCCCCTTGATTCGCCTTTCAAAAACTCAGAGCAGGTAACGGATGCCGCCAACAGAATCCATCGTTTTATCATGCAAATGGGTGATGAGCTTTCAATGTCTTCCATGCGCATGATTATTTCCCATCAAAATTTGCACAATATTTTCTTGGCTCATTTAATGACACGCGATCTTAATCTTTCTGGGCGATGGCATCTTAATCATCTTCATGGCAGTACTTTTTTATATTGTCCTTACACTAAACAATTTGATGTGGAAAATGTCAATATTCCTTTATGAGAGAATAAAATGTTAAAAAATGCTCCATATATTATCTTTGACGCCGATCCATTCTGTTTTGGCCCGATATCCACCACGTTAAATGTGGTGGAAAAATTAAAGCGGCGAAATAAATTAATGTCAGGTACTCAATTTATTTTGTTAGGTACACTCACGTCTTCTCAATTAGGCCAAAAATCCGGCTTATTTGATGCCGTTTATGAATGTGATACCACTTCTGTTACTGAGCTTTCACGCTATTCTGAACTTATTTCAGGTGCAAGCCTGTATATCAGCAATACTAATCCTAACTCAATTAATTTCGTTTCGAAACTTGATACACCCATTATCTATATCGATACACTATTTTGGATGTGGGACAATCTTCATGTCGATCTGCACCAAACCGAGAAAACATTTATTCAGGATTTTCACGGAATAGAACGCAATATTGAACGATTCCAAGATAAGCTCGGCAATTATCAAGTGATACCACCCATTCTCCACAGCTCTCTGCAACAATATAGGGTGGATGAACATCCGGCAGAAGGCGTGTTAATTACGCTGGGTGGTATTGATACCGTCTACGCCGATACCACCGATTTTTATTACCATTTTCTGGCAGAATTATTGTCTATTCCTTACCTGCAACATGAAACCCATATTACTATTGCAGGTGGAGGAAAAACAATCGTCAGTCTGGCAGACATGTTTGCCAAAACGCATCCTCATATTGATATTGGCTGTTTTGCAAGGCATGATTTCCTGCAAAAATTACATCGTGCCCGTAAGGTATTAGCCAATCCTGGTCTTACGACATTTTATGAGTGTGTCGCTCTCAATAAGGATGTTTTTTTCTTACCACCACAAAATTATAGCCAGCAATTACAATTAGACGTTTATCTGCAACGTTATTATCGTCATGAATGCGGTTTCTTATGGCAACCAGAATATGGTTACCCGGCTATTCCCCCATACCTGCCAGAGAAAGAGGGTTTAGCGTTAATTAAAAAATGTAATGACTTATTTATTAACACCCCCACAGAAAGAAAACGAGCAATGGATATGATCAGCCAGTTTCTTGAAAAAGAAAAAAATTGCACTGATTTTTGCCATAACATTTCCCCAAATGATATGTCCAAAAATGATCTCCCCCGCCCAAATACCGATGACATTATTGTTGATTATATTGAAAAGAGGTTTTCCAATCAAAAATGGTAAGATGGCACTCTGATTCAACCATGAAATAACAATGTAAATATAATTTACTCAAATAATAATCCTGTGATGTTTATATAAAAAATAAATTATTATCATCTGCGGATATACATGAAATCTTATTTCTCTAAGAGGTAACCCTATGTCTATGATATTTTCTAATCTTAATGTATTTATTGGCGGCCCTATTCAACATGCACTGAGATCCAGGGTATTAGACAATCATTTACAAGTTCATATTAAATCTGCTATTCACCAATTGGAATCACTCGGTGCAACCGTTTTTTCAGCCCATCGCACAGAACAGTTTGGCGGAGCAACCCATCTATTTACACCGGAGGAAGTTTCCCAACGGGATCGCCAATGGATGGAACAGTGTGATATTTTTGTTGCTATTTTGCCGGTCTGCCCACAACAGAAACAACTAATCAGAACAGATGGCACCCATATCGAATTAGGCTGGGCTTCCGCCTTAAAACGTCCGATTATACTGGTCACTGAACAACCCTTTAATCACTCTGCCAGCCATTTGCTAAAAGGGTTATCAGCTATTGCTCAGGTTCATCCTATTTCCCTGAATGATTTTTCACATGATCCGGCTATATTAAGCCATACAATTCAATCCATAGCAGAACAGCACGTTACCCAAAAATCTCCAACCATTGCATAAGAGATTGCATGAAATTAGAAAATAGGGGCTACACGCCCCTATTCACCAATTTTCATTCATGATGAATGAATATCTGAATGATAGTGAACCAGTTCGCTGTGCCAGCTAATTAATTCGTCACGCAATTTCTCAGGTAATACTGCGACATGACATCCTTCTATTGCCCCTGCCAAAGCAAGCAACAAACTGACATTGGTTTTTTTCCTATGTTGCTGGAGTTTGAGATAAGTTGCTTTTGCGCCCAAAATCCGTAATTCTTCTACTTTAGAGATACCCACTTTCCATAATTGCCTCTCTAAAGCAATCCCTAAATTAGCTAGATCTTTAAGCCTAAGGGGTATTTTCTGTCTATCGATAATTTCTTTCATGGTATATTGATAGGCTAAATTTACATATTCGGATAACTGTTTTTGATTCTGCCAAAGTGATTCATTAACACGATAATACCGCAAGGTCACAGGTATTCCTCTTTTTGAATAAATAAACTTTTCCATTCCCCTTGCCTTAAATAATATCTCAGCGTGACTATTACCTCGTAAATAAAGCTCTCCATCAGAACTGATAGCAAATAAAACCCCATCAATTAGCAACCCAATGCCCCCAAATTGAGATTTTTTCTTAATCTTGCCCAGTGCAGATACGCCGTGTTGCAATTGAGCAAAACGATCTCCGGATAAAAACATTTTTATCGCTCCATGAGTCACTTTCCAACGCAATGTTTAATCATGCCGGTTGTTAATAAAATAGATAACAAGAACAACTAATTAAAACCATACGCAATCTATTTCCAACTGCCAATCGTTAAGTCAGGAAAATGCTCATTTCTGTAAATTTTTGCGAAGCGCTTTGAAAAAAAGGGACTTGCTTTTAATCAAATAGCGTTATACTGTATAAATATACAGTTTGTTATGACAAGAACCTGTGGCGAGGAACATGATGAGCATCCGAACAACGTGGAAATATCTCTCTGAGAAAAGAACAACAACAGCCAGCACAACAGCGCACGAATATAAAACAGACAAAACAATGGTTGGGATGACCGTGAAAAGAGTGCCTTTTTCAGAACCCCCTCAATGTATTTCACACCCGATAAAAGGGATGGTCAGTGAGCTGGTCTACAGTGAACAGCAACCGGTCATTAATCACATTCTTCTTCCTTTATTACGTCAGTCCGGCAAAGAAGAGCGATGGTTACTTTGGGTAAATCCGAATAAGAGATTGAGCCGTCAATGGTTAATAAATGCCGGGCTTCCCCTAAATAAAATTGTCCAGCTAAATCAAATCCGTCCCATTGCTTCGGTGAGTGCGATGGAAAAAGCGTTGGCGAGTGGCAATTACAGTGTTGTATTGGGATGGTTGCCCGAATTATCAGAATATCAATTCAATACGCTACAAGTCGCTGCACAAAAAGGAATGACTCTTGGCTTTATTATGCGCCCACAAAATTTATTGGCTCAATTTACACAAACAAAATTTTCACAAACAAATAGGCTACAAATTCACTCTAATTACTATCATTGATTGAAACCATCATTAACTAAAATTAGGATTAATCCCAATATTTTTTATAAAAAATAAGCTACCCATTAGCAATCTTTATTGTTTGTAATGAAAATCAATATATTAATATTGTAAATGTTGTAAATATTCGTCAAAAATACTTATTTTGTGTCAGTAGGTAATTAAATTTTTTGTGCCATGTGTCACAGTGCACTTGTAACTTTTTAACTTCGTTGTAGACTTTACACAGTTTAGGGGGTTGTGCTTACTGCTCTTATATTTCAGAACAGATCTTCTGATTAAAGCATGGTTACCTAACAGAACATTTTAACCAGTGGCTAACAATAAGGCTTTTAAAGCCAATTGCCTATTTGGATGATAACGAGGCGTACACAATGAAAAAGACAGCTATCGCAATAGCAGTGGCAGTGGCAGCTTTCGCAACTACTGCTCAAGCAGCTCCAAAGGACAACACTTGGTATACCGGTGCTAAACTGGGTTGGTCCCAATACCATGACGTAAATTTCTACGGAAATGGTTATAACGACCAGATTGGCAACGGCTCTGCCCAAAAAAACCAGTTGGGTGCAGGGGCTTATGTCGGTTATCAAGCAAACCCATACTTGGGTTTTGAACTGGGTTACGATTGGTTAGGCCGTATCGCTTATAAGGACAGAGTGAATAACGGTGCTTTCCGTGCTCAAGGCATTCAACTGACCACTAAACTGAGCTACCCAGTGCTGAACAATCTGGATGTCTATACTCGCCTTGGTGGTATGGTATGGCGTGCAGACTCCTCTGCAACCTACAATGCTAATGCCTTAGCCGGAACCGGTGCAAAAGGTCAGCGCAGGCTGAAAGACAACGACACCGGTGTTTCTCCTCTGGCCGCAATTGGTGTTGAATATGCACTGACCAAAAATCTGGCAACCCGTGTAGACTATCAGTGGGTTAACAATATTGGTGATGCGACTACCGTTGGTGCCCGTCCAGATAATGGCCTGCTGAGTGTGGGTGTTTCTTACCGTTTCGGTCAAGATAAAGAAGTCGCGCCAGTGGTTGCACCAGTAGCACCTCCAGTTGCACCTGCTCCTATCGTTGAAAGCAAGAGCTTTACTCTGCGCTCTGATGTGCTGTTCAATTTCAACAAATCGACCCTGAAGGCGGAAGGTAAACAGGAACTGGACAGCCTTTATAACCAACTGGCTAAAATCGACCCAACTCAGGGCAAGGTTGTGGTACTTGGTTACACTGACCGCATCGGCAGCCAAAACTACAACCTGCCACTGTCTCAGAAACGTGCTCAGTCCGTTGTAGATTATCTGGTTACTAAAGGTATCCCAGAAAACAGCATTCAGGCAGAAGGTCGTGGTAAGGAAGAGCCTGTCACTGGCTCTACCTGTGACAACATTAAAGTTCGCGCTAAACTGATCGACTGTCTGGCGCCAGATCGTCGTGTCATTATCAATATTCAGGGCACGACTGAAGTGGTGACTCAGCCACAAGCAGCTCACTAATATTGCTATAATCGATTGATCAAAAACCCCATTTAACTGGGGTTTTTGTTTTTTTAGCTGTTTTTCTATTTTTTAGGCGGCTCATTTCCCTAATATAGCTTCCAAATCCTGTTTCAGACTCGACATTTGATGCGTATACTTTTCCCGATATTCAGCATCTTCCAAGAGCTGGACGATCATTTCTGACAGGGTATTACCGCGACGTCGGGAGAGCGCTGAAAGCCGCTGCCAAACATGAAAATCCAAATCGATAGATTTCTTACGCGAGTGTTGGTGTTCAGCATTAAAATGACGCTTACGCCGTGCCCGAATCGTTTGCTTCATTCGGTTGGATAAATCCGGATTCATATGCTGGGAAATCCATGTTAGTACTTTGACTGGCTCGCTTTCTAAATTCATTAATTCATTGACTGCATTTTGCGCAGCATTTTTTTCAATGTATTGAGTAATCGGCTCACCTTCACGGTGTTTTTTTGCTAAATAAGCCCATTTCCAGCCACATTCCAGATTTTCCAATTGTTGATATTTCATTTTATCTCTCAGTGACAGCGTAACTTAAATTAAGCATAGCAATTATTCCTTAAAATTACCTAATAGCAACTCAGATATTGGCATATTTTACAAGCAATAAAAGTACTGGCTCAAATGTCGTTTCTTGCAAAATTCTGGCATGTTGGTTCACTGCTTAATCTTGTATAATAAATGTTTCCTTTTTAACACTATGACGTAGCTATCACTTTGACGAATATAAAACTAGACTGGCAGGCATTACAGCCAAACAATGCGCCTTATCAGGCACTCTTTAATTCTGTCGCTGAATTATCCCCTATCACAATGGATAGAGTTCAGCCCAGGCTGCACAGTGGGTTATCCCTTTTTTGCCAGACCGCCCTGCGTCAACCGTTTATGCTGTTAAAGGCAGAAGAGAGTGATGTTTACCTGTCTCTTTTATCCGATACTATTTCCTCTTTGTTGCCAAAGGACTGCCCAGATATTGGCGGTTATTATCAGACCGAGCATCAAACCATTACCTGGCACCCTTCAGGCGAAGGCCTTTTTGCGCCAATCAAACGCGTTGTTTACTGTGAATGGATTGAACCTGAGCAATTATTCGGCAATCTCTATACCTATCAAGAAGTCATTCAACTGCAACCCGGGCTTATCCATCAGGTGAATGGGGGTGTCTTGATTTTGCCCCTGCGTACCCTGCTCTCCCAGCCATTGATGTGGGTTCGTCTCAAGCAGATGATAATTCAACGCCGTTTTGATTGGTTGTCTCACGATGAGAACCGCTCTCTCCCATTACCGATACCTTCAATGGAATTGGATCTGCGTCTCGTTTTGGTCGGGGATCGGTTCAGCCTTGAAGAGCTACAGGCCATTGAGCCTGAACTGGCAAGCAGTGCATTGTATGGCGAATTTGAGCTGGATATGCCTTTTCATGAAGAAGATGATTTGGCCGTATGGTGCCGATACGTTAATGGTCTCATCCAGCAGCAAAACCTGCCTTCACTCAGTGCTGATGCCTGGCCTGAGCTAATTAGACTCGCCGTTCGTTATACCGAAGATCAATGCCGCTTGCCGCTGGATATTCAATGGTTGCAGCAAAAACTGGAAGCCGCAGCCAATTATCATCAGGAACAACAGATTACCCAACACTCTCTGCAACAAGCGGAAGATAATCGTACTTGGCGTCATGGCTATTTGGCTGAACGCAGCATGGATGAAATTCTGAAAGGCCAGATATTGATTCATACGCAAGGCTCAGTTATCGGCCAAATCAATGGGTTATCCGTACTCGAATATCCTGGGCACCCTACCCCACTGGGAGAACCCTCCCGTATCAGTTGTGTTGCACATCTGGGGGATGGAGAATTTATTGATGTGGAACGCAAGGTTGAGTTGGGCGGCAATATTCATGCAAAAGGCATGCTGATCATGCAGGCTTATTTAATTTCTGAATTGAAATTAGATCAACCACAACCGTTCTCTGCTTCTATCGTATTTGAACAATCTTATGGTGAAGTAGATGGGGACAGCGCGTCACTCGCCGAATTATGTGCCCTTATCAGCGCCTTGTCACAGCAGCCTATCGATCAGCAAATTGCCGTGACTGGGGCGGTGGATCAATTCGGTTATGTACAACCTATCGGCGGCGTTAATGAAAAAATTGAGGGTTTTTTCCGCTTATGTCACTACCGGGAGCTAACCGGTCATCAAGGTGTCATTATTCCAACCGCCAATATTCAACATTTGTGCCTGAGTCAGGATGTTGTTAATGCAGTAAAAAATGAGCAATTTCATATTTGGGCGGTTGGGCATGTCTCTGAGGCTACACCACTGTTAACAGGCATGCTCTACTATGGTTCACAAGGACATGATTCACAAGACTATGATCCACAAGACCATGACCCACAAAATCATGAACCTCAAGATCATGAACCGCAAAATGATCCACAAAAAGAACACTTGTTAGCCATTATACGTGAGCGCATTACACAGGCTAATATTCAAGAACGACCTCGACTTCCATGGTTTTTACACTGGCTAGGTTAACTCCATCGTTATCTGATCGGAGTTGTTGAGCGTACAAGTGTACGCTATTCTCTAGCCTTACACGATTATGAGGCAACCTGAGAGTATGTTTAAAAAACAAGAGTCCTACACGAAAGAAGAACTTCAAGCCTCCGGGCAAGGTAAATTGTTTGGTGAAAATGGGCCACCGCTGCCTTCTGGCAATATGCTGATGATGGATCGCATCACGAAAATGACAGAAACCGGTGGTACTTACAATAAGGGGTATGTCGAGGCTGAACTCGATATCAATCCTGAGTTGTGGTTTTTCGATTGTCATTTTGTCAATGATCCAGTCATGCCCGGCTGCCTTGGCCTTGATGCAATGTGGCAGCTTGTTGGTTTCTTTCTGGGCTGGGTCGGTGGAGAAGGTAAAGGCCGCGCACTCGGCGTAGGGGAAGTCAAATTCACTGGGCAAGTATTACCAACAGCCAAAAAAGTGACCTATCGCATTAGTTTCAAGCGTGTCATTAATCGCAAATTAATTATGGGCCTGGCTGATGGTGAAGTTCTGGTCGATGGCAAACTGATTTATACTGCGACTGATTTGAAAGTAGGCTTGTTTAAAGATACCAGTGCTTTTTAATCCACTCACATTGGCACCCCAATAAGTTTATCAACGTTTCTATCGCCAATGCTGAACACCTCCGCGACTGCGGAGGTGCTTTTAACTCATGTCGTTAATTCAAACACGATCTTCTTGTGCCTGACGCCATCCCCCTAACCAATACGAACGAGCATCCAATGAATAATAAGGGCAATGCTCCCGTGGTCGCCCCGAAACTCCTGCTTGATAGCCTCTGGAAAGTGCCCTTGCTAAACGGTCTCTTTTCTGTCTTTTCATGCCTCATTTCCTCACTTGTGACCATGAAGATAAAACAATGTTCGTTTTCTGCCCGATTAGCGCTAGTCATACCCCTATGTGAAATGAATATCAAGCAGAGATATTCATCGCTTGTTAATGTTGCAAAGAGAGTTGCCCGGCGATGGATTTGGTTAACTGGCTATAGCCCTTTGCCAAAGTAAGGACTAATTCAGCGTAGCCATCTTTTTCCTGTTTCAACTTAAGGCTAAATGGCCGCTTAATCACCCTGCCTGAGTGAGACAATAGCCAATAGCCTTCAATCAATACCTGACCATCATAGCGCCCGTGAAAAGCCGTTAGTGTGATATCCAACGTATCTGCGCCTGGTTCCAATTCCTGCCCAGAAACCAAACGATGTGGCAATGCGGCGCTCAGCTCAGAGATCAAGATTTGTTGTAACTGTTGCTGCAATGGGCTGGCCCATAAATGGTTCGATGCGTTGATATAACTCACCTTCCCCGTCTGATACCCAATGCCGGGAGCGGCAAGATAGTCAGAAAGGTTAACCCGTTTTATCCATAGCTGCCGTTCATGTTTAGCCCCCGGTTTACCTTCCTGTGATACCGGACTCTGCTCTTCCGGTGATAAGTGAGTCAAGACCGGTAACTGATAATAGGTTTTTTGTGGCTGGCTGCTGCTGCATCCCGAAGTAAGCCCACTCCCCACAATAAACACACTGAAGGAGATAAAAAATGCCAGTTTTGCAATCAATTTTTTCATCAGTTAGGCGCCTTTTTAGGTTCAGGATCGTTTACGGCTTCTGCTTCAAATACCAAGGCATTACTCTTGTTATTGAGTGTCTGCAAAACAGGCTGCAATTCACGTAATACCTGATCCAACCGTTGCATATTATCCATCAACTTACTATAAGCCGGTGAGCCTGGCTGAATCCCCTGCATACTGCGATTCAACGCCTGTAATGTACTTTGTATATCTTTAGGCAGCTCCTGTGCTTCTTTACTCGCAAGAATACGGTTTAATTCATCCATGGTTTTCTGCGCTGTTTTGATGGTTTTCCGGCTCTCTTCCAGTGCACGCGTGGCCTGAACAAAGACTGGCTCAATCGGCATGCCATTGATCTTATCCAGCGCCGTGATGACTTTTTGTTGAATTTGCGCCAAACCACCACTGACCGTAGGCAGGGTTTTATAACCTGCAATGTCATACGAACCTTCCCAAGCTTTCTCATGAGGGAAAAAGTCCAGATCAATAAACAACGCACCTGTCAATAAGTTGCCGGACTTCAACGTGGCCCTTAAACCCCGCGCTATCGTTTCTTTTAATTCTTTGTCTGTGTTGAGTCCATTACCCAACTCTTTGACAAACCGGCCAGGCTCGATATGAATCAAGACAGGAATACGGAAGTCACTGTCGATACGCTGTTTAATACCTTCAATATAAAAGGGCACTTTTGCTACCGTTCCTACCCGAATACCCCGGAATTCGACAGGTGCTCCCGGCTGCAAGCCACGCACAGAATCAGAGAAAAATAATAAAATTTCTGTATGTTCTGTATAAAGTGTGTTTTGGATATTTTTCTCACTCTCATAGAGTTTGAAGACTTCCTTTTCTTTAACCGGATTACCCCGTTCCCAACCTTTCGGTATATCAAAACTCACCCCCGCACCAAACAAAGTTGATAATGAAGCCACTTCAACCCGTATCCCTTGTGATGACATATCAAATGTGACACCACTGTCTTCCCAGAATCTGACATTGGTGGTCAACAGGGCGTCATAAGGTGCTTTAACGAAAATTTGATAGCGAACCAATCGGGAGACTGGATCAAACGTGCCGGCTTCAACGGAACCTACGCGATATCCCCGAAATAACACCGGATCGCCGGGGGTTAACCGCCCTGCTTTCTCGCTGGTCAGAATAAGGCGAATTCCTTTTACATCAGGGGAAGCAAGTGGTGGGGCATCCAGCAATGAAAAGCTGTTTTCTTCTTCATCTTCTGTACCGGGCTGTAATTCGATAAAAACCCCGGACAGTAATGTACTCAGGCCAGAAACACCTTCACGGCCAATCTGAGGTTTCACCACCCAGAAAGCCGAATCTTTGTGTAACAAGCGATTCATGCCGTCATTGAGGCGGGCTTTAATGATAACCTGCCCCAAATTTTCGCTCAAAGACACGCTTTCAACGACGCCAACGTCAACGCTGCGGCTTTTAATCTTAGTTTTACCGGCTTCAATACCTTCAGCATTGGAAGTGACCAATGTGACTTCCGGTCCCTGATGACTGAAATGATAAAACAGTATCCAAGCCCCGATAAGCACAGTGATAATGGGTACGATCCATACAGGTGACCAGCTCTTAAGTTTACGAATTCTGGCCTGAGTCAGATCTTCTTCTTTATCCGTCACCTTACGACTCCTCATTCTTATGTCGCTCAAATTTTCGATTGGCTTTGTCCCAAGTTAAACGCGGATCGAACATGATTGATGCAAACATCGTCAAAACAACCACCAGTGCAAACAGTACGGCGCCCAGAGCAGGATAGATACTCATCAGTTGCCCCATGCGAACCAATGCGGACAGAACGGCAATAACGAATACATCAATCATCGACCAACGCCCAACAAACTCCACCATTTCATAAATAAAATTCATTTTTTCGGAATCATGGCTCGTCTGGCTTTTTGCATCCCAGCATAACCAGCTAATCGCCAGCATTTTCAAGACCGGCACCATGATACTGGCAATAAAAATAACCATTGCAACTGGATAAGAGCCTGAGCTCCAAAGTAAAATCACCCCTTCAAAAATGGTGGAATTAATTTGTTGTCCCAGCGCCTGAGTGACCATGATAGGCAAAATATTCGCCGGAATATAAAGTACGGCTGATGTTACCAGCAGTGCCATTGTGTATTGAAGGCTATTACGACGGCGGGCATGTCCCTTTGTGTGGCAACGAAGGCAGCGCGATTGTTGGGCAGGCAAGATTGCGGTACAGCACTGGCAGAGCCTGACACCTTGCATCAGGCCGGGTTTCCCCGCCTGCAAGGTATGACAAACTTTAGGTGCCGGCGCTATTTCATTCCAAAACCAATGTCGGTCGAGACACTGAAACGCCCTGACCTGAAACAGGCAAAACAGGCAGTAAGGGAAGAAACTCAGGCCGACGCTGATTTCGCCATGTGCCATCAATTTAACAAAGCTCACCAGCACACCCGCGAGGAAGATTTCTGCCATGCACCACGTTTTCATCTGAAACAAAATACGCGCCAGCTCTATTTTCAAGCGGCGCGCCATTTTAACGTTCTGGCATAAGAGGATGACGGCAACCATACAAAATGCCGGCACGAGCTGGACGAAGATCAGGAAAAACACCGCCATGCTGGAATAGTTTTCACTGAACATCACCTTGGGGATCTGAGTTAATGTTATTTCACTCACCATCCCCGCAACACTCATGCTAACAAAAGGAAACAGGCAAGCGAGAAAGAGCATGATGAGTGCGCTTAACGCATAGCCTGTTGGTTGATTACGCGGTTCTTTCCACTTTGCTGTCAGCAACGCGTTACACCGTGGACAAACCGCTTTTTTCCCTTGTTCCAAATCAGGCACAGCCACCAACATGTCGCATTGGGGACAAAGAACCAGCTTGTCATGCTGGTGATTGTTGGAACACAAAGTGTTTCTCCTTTAGCAAAACTCACACGTTTCTTTTACGCGGCAGCTATCATCCATTTTTCATCATTTCCAATTCCTGCCAACGATCAAAAGCAGTTTCCAATTCTTGTTCTTTATTTGCCAATTCATTCAGAGTATTTTGCGTAATTTCATGTGATTGGTTAAAGAATTCCGGGTCACTGACCTGAGATTGCAATTGATTGATCTCTGTTTCTAATTTCTCTAATAATAAGGGTAGTTGTTCTAATTCACGCCGTAAATGGTAACTTATCTTATTGTTTGTCTGTTTAGGCGATTCTTTCGGTTTTACCGCCTTATTTTCAACATCAGCCTTTTTCCCCGGGGGTTGACGCAGGGAAACAGTTTGCATCCGTTGCTGTTGGGCATCGTAATATCCCCCGACATAATGGTTGATTTCACCGTTACCTTCAAAAATCCAGCATTCAGTAACTGAATTATCAACAAATTGACGATCATGGCTCACCAGAATCACAGTGCCGGTATAACCATCAACTAATTCTTCAAGTAATTCTAATGTTTCAACATCAAGGTCATTGGTCGGTTCGTCAAGAATAAGCAAGTTGCTTGGTTTCAAAAACAGACGCGCCAGCAACAGGCGATTGCGCTCACCACCAGACAGTGCCCGCACCGGGGTCATTGCACGTTTGGGATGGAAAAGGAAATCTTGTAAATAACCCAGTACATGACGGGGACGCCCGTTGACCATCACTTCCTGTTTACCTTCAGCGAGGTTATCCATGACGGTTCTATCCGGATCCAGTGCGGCACGATGCTGATCAAAGTAAGCCACCTCAAGTTTTGTGCCACAGTGAATGCGCCCACTGTCTGCCGGCAAATCACCCAGCATTAACTTCAATAATGTCGTTTTACCGCAGCCATTTGGCCCCACCAATGCAATTTTGTCACCGCGTTGAACTTGGGCCGAGAAATTGTTGACTAATGTCTTATCACCAATCCGGTAATTGACATTTTCCATTTCAAAGACAATCTTACCGGAACGTGTCGCTTCCTCGACCTGCATTTTCGCCGTTCCCATCACATTGCGACGTTCAGAGTGTTCTACACGTAGTGCTTTCAATGCCCTTACCCGGCCTTCATTTCGGGTACGGCGTGCTTTAATGCCCTGACGGATCCAAACTTCTTCCTGCGCCAGTTTTTTGTCAAATTCAGCATTCTGCAACTCTTCAACCCGCAGCGCCTCTTCTTTTCCATCTAAATACTTATCGTAATTTCCCGGCCACGAGGTCATCTTTCCGCGATCCAGATCGACAATGCGCGTCGCCATATTACGAATGAATGAGCGGTCATGGGAAATAAACACCAGACTGCCATTGAAGTCTTTCAGGAAATTTTCCAGCCATTCGATGGTATCAATATCAAGGTGGTTGGTCGGTTCATCGAGAAACAGTACTTTTGGCGAGCAAACCAGCGCCCTGCCCAATGCGGCCTTACGTAACCACCCGCCGGACAATGAAGAGAGTTCCGCTTCTGCCGGCAGGGAGAGCTGTTTCAACACATCGCTAATCCGCTTATCCAGTGACCAGAGGCCACGGATATCCAGCACTTCCTGCAACTCGGCCAAGCGGTTGAGGTTTTTCTCACTCGGATCGGTTTCGATCAAATGTAAAGCATGATGGTACGCTTTAAGGTATTCAGCCTGCTCTTTTACCCCTTCGGCAACAAAATCAAATACCGTGCCTTCTATGTCACGCGGAGGATCTTGCTGTAAACGCGCAACAATCAGATCTTGTTCATAAATAACCTGACCATCATCCAATGGTTGCTCTTTTGCCAACACGCGCAACAATGTGGATTTGCCCGCACCATTTCGCCCGACCAGACACACCCTTTCGTTTTCTTCGATGTGCAGTTCTGCATTATCCAACAAGGGTGCATCACTGAATGATAACCAAGCACCAGATAAATTAATTAATGACATAGTGTTATTTTTCCTCACCCGCGTGACGCAGCAGCCAACAGTTATGGATCTGACGGTTACGGGCAAAATCCTGAGACAGCGTCTTTTCTGTTATTTCATTGGCAACCAGCCCTAACTGATTCAACTCAGCAAAATCCATTTTAAAACCCCGCTTATTATTGGAGAACATTAGCGTTCCACCAGAACGTAACAAGCATTTTAGTTGTTTCAATAATGTGATGTGATCACGCTGAACATCAAACGTGTTTTCCATGCGCTTGGAGTTAGAGAATGTGGGGGGATCAATAAAGATGAGATCAAATTGTTCACGCGACTCAGCTAACCATCCCAAGCAATCAGCCTGAATCAAACGGTGCTGGCGTCCGGTTAAGCCATTCACCTGTAAGTTTTTCTCTGCCCATTCAAGATAAGTGCGAGACATATCTACCGTGGTTGTCGAACGCGCACCGCCTAATCCTGCGTGAACGGTCGCTGAACCGGTATAAGCAAACAAGTTAAGAAAATCTTTGCCTCGGCTCATTTCACCCAAGGTTTTGCGGGCAATACGATGATCAAGGAATAATCCCGTATCCAAATAATCGGTCAGGTTGACCCAGAATTTCGCATCATATTCGTTGACCAAAAAGAATTCTTTCTTCTCGGCCACTTTTTCATACTGGCTTGTGCCTTTTTGACGTTGGCGGGTTTTCAAAATCAGTTGGCTGGATGATAAGCCAAGCACATTCATTGTTGCACTGATCACATCAAACAGACGTTGGCGAGCTTTATTGGCATCCACTGATTTCGGCGGTGCATATTCTTGCACAACGATTTTATCGGCATAGCGATCAACAGCCACGTTATATTCAGGTAAGTCCGCATCATATAAACGATAGCAGTCAATGCCTTGCTGCTTGGCCCACTTGCTGAGTTTTTTTTCATTCTTGCGCAGACGGTTAGCATAATCCTCAGCAATACCGGTATCCAATGACTGAGGTTTATCCGCTCCCTGCTCACGCTTCTGGATAGCATAATTTTTCTGGATACAATCCAACGGGCCATTTTTAGCCTTAAATTCACGTTCTGCGCGTAATTGCAAGCAACTCAACAACTCAGGTGAAGCACTGAACAATGACAAGCGCCAACCGGGGAAACGGGCTTTCATCACGCGACCAAATACGCTATGCAGTGCAATCAGAGCCGGTTCACTTTCAAGACGCTCACCATAAGGCGGGTTGCTCAATACGGTTCCCTCTGCTTCCGGCAGGGGATTTTCCAGTTTGCTGGCATCTCCCTGCTGGAACTGGATCAATTGGGCTACCCCTGCCCTGCGTGCATTTGAACGTGCCATATCCATGACACGGCGATCAATATCCGTGCCAAAAAAGCGGGAAGTTGTTTCCGGTAACCCCTTACGGAAACGCACCTGTGCTTCTGTCGTCACTTCACGCCAGAGGGTTTCATCGAATTTCAACCACGAAGTAAATCCCCAATGCTTGCGGTGCAGGCCGGGTGCACAATCTGCTGCCATCATGGCGGCTTCTATCAGCAATGTCCCTGAGCCACACATAGGATCAACCATTGGCGTTCCTACGCTCCAACCAGAACGCAAGATAATCGCGGCCGCCAGATTCTCTTTCAGGGGGGCTTGCCCCGCCAAATCACGGTAGCCACGGATATGCAGGCTATCTCCACTCAAATCGAGTGACACGATTGCCTTCTCTTTATGCAGGAAAACATGGACACGAACATCCGGTTGTTGTTTGGCAACATCAGGACGTTGTTTTATTTTGCGCATAAAGCTATCGACAATGGCATCCTTGACTTTCAATGCGCCATATTGTGTATTTCTGATCTCCTCATTGGTGCCACTGAAATGCACAGAGAACGTACTCTCCACTGAGAAAATCTCACTCCAGTCAATGGATTGGACACCAAGATACAGATCCAAGTCACTATAAACGTTAAATTCGTTAAGCGGCATCATGATGCGGGATGCGAGCCTGCTCCACAGCAGGCTCTGATACATTACCCGATCATCGCCCTGAAAATGAACCCCACCCTGGGCAATCTGGCAGGATTGCGCCCCCAGCATTTCCAGTTCGTTCTTTAACAGTTCTTCCAGCCCACGAGCCGTGCTGGCAAACAGAGAGTTCATCTTATTCATCATTACAAAAAATTCACCACTAAAAAAAATTGTTGCACATTATAGCCAATACCTTCGACATCTCCTAAAGTTGCTGACACGATCAATGATGAAAACATGTTGGTAAAGATAAAAACATGTCGGCAAAGATGAAAATATTTTGGAGATAATGGATGTTAACTCTGTCGCGCCTTTATACCTATCCCGTCAAATCCATGCGTGGATTACAACTCTCTCATTCCCTCGTCAATGAAAGTGGCCTGATGTTTGACCGCAATTTTATGATAACGACAACAGACGGTACTTTTGTGACTGCCCGCCAATATCCACAAATGCTGCTATTTACGCCAGCGATGCTCCATAACGGTCTGTACTTGCAGGCACCAAACGGGGAAAGCGCAACGGTACTTTATGATGATTTCCAAGAGGCGCGTTTCCCCACCGAAGTCTGGGGAAATCATTTTACCGCTTTAGTCGCCCCTGAGAGGGTGAATCGTTGGCTCAGTGGTTTTTTTAATACACCGGTACAACTCCGCTGGCTCAGTGAAGAACTGACACGGCGGGTCAAAAAATTCCCCGATGTTTCTTTATCATTTGCTGATGGCTTTCCCTATTTAATAATCAATGAAGCCTCTTTCCATGCCCTGCAACAACGTTGCCCTGCCAGCATTAAAATAGAACAGTTTCGGGCCAATATCATTGTCACCGGTGCTGCCCCTTTTGCAGAGGATAGCTGGCAGGTTATCCAAATCGGCGATATTGTTTTCGATCTGCCAAAACCTTGCAGTCGCTGTATTTTGACAACCGTCAGTCCGGAAAAAGGGCGTAAAAATCCGCAAGGGGAGCCACTGGCTACACTACAGTCTTTCAGGACGGCCACAGAAAATGGGGCGGTTGATTTTGGGCAGAATGCCATTGCCCGAAATAGTGGCATTATCCGTGTTGGCGATCCGATTACCATTTTAGAAAAAAGACCGCCACGCGAATATGGCGGCGGTGAGCAGGCGACCGATTTGGCGATCAAGGAAGTTGCTCAACAGGCTATTTCTATTGAATTCAATGGACAGCGTTTTATCGGCAATAATCAGCAAACTATTTTAGAGCAACTCGAAGATCAAGGTATTCGGGTTCCCTATTCATGTCGTGCCGGAATTTGTGGCTCTTGTAAGGTGTCTCTGATTAAAGGGGATGTATTGCCATTAAAATCAACGTCCATCAAGAATGATGGAAAAATTCTGGTATGTAGTTGTATACCTAAAAATAATTTAGTCATTGAATTAGGGTAATCATTAATAATATAAGGCGATAGTGTTTTCGATTAAATCAGGCGGTGTAAAGCATCCCTCTGCCTGATTTTTATACCCACTTTATTTTTATATCTATCTTATTAATTTTAATTGAATTTTTAATCAGGCGATATCATTATGGCAGCAAGCCATTGCGTTGATTGATGTGATAAATATATCTGGGGGAGTGTAATCAAGTACAATTAATAATATTAACCGCCGTAATAAGGTTAATAAAATGATGAACACAACGCCTAATATTTATATTGCCCTATCGTATACCGATGGCTGAGTTGGCTCGATATAAGGCATCATGCGGTCATTCATCACTTTAATGGGATCACAAAAATTCATTACACGATCATTCAGTGCTAATTTTTGCTGTGCCAGTAGACATAAACTGGCATTGTCCCCCACCTCTACAACCATAAACAGCGCTTCAGTACCACTAGCCTGTAATTGAAGCTGAACAATGCCACCGTGTTCTGGTTTTTCTACTAAAGAAAAATGGGAAAAATACCAGCTCTTCGGCATTTGTGGTTTCATGAAACGTAACGCAACCACCCCATTTAAAGCTAATTCAGCTCTCAGTGCGGGAGCGATATTGACACAACGTGAATGTTCTTCAAAGGTGTAAAAAAATGCAGCATCATCGACAGAAAATGCCATTTCTTTCATGGTAATAGCGTCGTTAGTCAGCATTTTGCTTGGGAAACAAGAACGAAAAACCATGCCATTAGCGAGATCGAGCATGACGCGGCTATGCTCAGGGTCGAAATACCAGCGCCACTGATCATCAGGTCTAATTTTCATTGATTACCCTTTTATGCTCAAAATAGCTTTTTTGGTTAAAAATAAACATTAACACCAAAATGGGAAGTTAAAAATAAATGATAAAATTTTATCTATAAGATAAAATATAGACGAGTTGAGGACAGAAATAAACCCCTGCCCCCAAATTGCAGCAAATATTCAGATATGATTAATAATATCTTTGATGAGTTTTGGCCCTTTATAGATAAAACCAGAATATATCTGAATTAATGAAGCGCCTGCTTCCATTTTTTCTCTGGCTGCAACAAGTGAATCAATTCCACCGACACCAATAATCGGTATTTCACCTTTTAATTCTTGAGCAAGGCGACGGATGATCTCTGTGCTACGCAATTGCACAGGGCGTCCACTCAATCCTCCTGCCTGCTGGCAGTGATGCAAACCTTCCACAATCTTTCTATCCAATGTGGTATTTGTTGCGATGACCCCATCAATATGATGACGCATTAAACTATCAGCAATTTTTATTAATTCTTCTTCTGACAGATCGGGAGAGATTTTAACAGCAACCGGAACATACTTCTGGAATTTTTGCTCAAGTTCACTTTGCTTATTTTTAATCGCAGATAAGAGATCATCCAGTGCATCACCATACTGTAATGTCCTCAAACCCGGCGTATTAGGAGAAGAAATATTAATAGCAATATAACCTGCATGAGGATAAATTTTATCCATGCAAATTAAATAATCCTCTTTGCCATTTTCGACCGGCGTATCTTTATTTTTACCAATATTGATCCCGATAATCCCATCGTATTTTGCGCGTTTAACATTCTCAACGAGATTATCCACCCCAAGGTTATTAAACCCCATCCGGTTGATAATCCCTTCCGCTTCAACCACACGAAATAATCTTGGCTTATCATTTCCGGCTTGTGGGCGCGGAGTCACTGTACCAATTTCAACAAACCCAAAGCCCATCGCCCCGAACGCATCAATACAATCACCGTTTTTATCAAGACCCGCGGCTAAACCAAGTGGATTGTTGAAAGACAACCCCATGCAAGTAACGGGTTTCGTAGCAACTGACTGGCGGATAAGAAATTCGAAAGGCGTACCGGCGACACGTTTAAGCTGGCGGAAAGTCAGCTCATGTGCCTGTTCAGGATCAAGCTGGAACAATGCCTTCCGTACTAGAGAATAATACATTTAAATTGACCTATTGCTTTTATCATTGCTGCGTTGTCGTCACAGGAAGAGAGCGCTAATTTACCATTATATGCGTAAACAAAAAAGCACTCTTGATGGCCAGCGGTCTGATATCCTCCGGCCAGCACCGGAGGATAGATGACAGATTAACTTTCAAGCGCCTTGGTAATCTTTTCGAACAGATCACCCGACAAGTTCTCTAATCCTTTCAACTGCTCCAGTGCCGCACGCATCAAAGCCTGACGTTTCTCATCGTAACGTTTCAGACGAAGCAATGGATCAATCAAATGTGAGGCGACTTGAGGGTTGCGGCTATTCAGATCGGTGAGGACTTCCACCAGGAATTGGTAACCACTCCCCGCTTCCGCATGGAAAGCCACTGCATTATTGCCAAAGAAGGTTCTCAGTAGTGAATAAACGCGGTTTGGATTGCTCAGGCTGAAAGAGCGGTGCTGCATCAAGCCACGTACTTTATCAAGCGCATCGAAGGCTGGATTAGTCGCTTGCAGCCTGAACCATTTATCCATGACCAGACCGTCCTGATGCCAGCGCTGATCAAATTCATCCATTAATTGATAACTGCAAGGCAATTCAGCAAACACCGCCGCAGACAAGGCCGCGATACTGTCAGTCATGTTATCAGCCTGATAATATTGTGCCGCCACTAATTTATCAGCCAGCGCTTTGTCATCAATAAAGGCTAAATAATAGAGGCAGGTATTACGCAAATCACGTTTCGCAATATCTTTATGCTCTACACGGTATGCGCCTGTCTGGAGGCTGTGATAAACCGCCGCAAATTCATCAGCCATTTCATTGGCCAGTGCTTTTGTCATTGCATGGGTGACATCATGAATAGCGTTAGGATCGACGACCGTAAACAGTTCTGCCATTTCATTTTCAGACGGAAGCGTCAGAATCAATGCTGCCAATGCCGGATCGATATCTTTATCCAGCAATACCGCACGGAAAGCATCAATGACATGTATTGGCAATTCCAGTGGCAGGCATTTTTGGTTGTGGGCAACATTTAATTGCACATAGTTGGTCAGCAATGCCTGCGCCGCATCCCAACGGGAGAACTCATTACGCGCATGTTTCATCAAGAATGAAAGCTGTTCATCACTGTAGGGATAATCCAGTTTCACTGGTGCAGAAAATTCACGCAGTAAAGAAGGCACAGGCTGTGATGGAACATCATCAAATACAAATGCTTGTTCGGCATTAATAACATTCAGGACATGATGCACGGGCTGGCCATGACGGCGCAACGGGATGACTTTTCCTTGCTTATCATACAGTTCAACGTCCAGAGGAATGTGCAGGGGCTGTTTCTCTTTCTGATCTGTCGTTGGTGGTGTCATCTGGCTGACATGCAGAATATATTGTTGTTTTTCTGCATCGTATTCATCACGGACAGCCAGCACCGGTGTGCCGGATTGGCTATACCAGCGACGGAAGAGGGTCAAATCGACGTTTGAAGCGTCTTCCATCGCCTGAACAAAATCGTCACAGGTTGCAGCACTGCCATCATGACGGTGGATATAAAGCTGCATACCCGCCTGAAATTGTTCTTCACCCAATAAGGTATGGATCATCCGAATTACTTCCGCGCCTTTTTCATAGACGGTCAACGTATAGAAGTTATTCATCTCCATCACCTGATCGGGACGGATTGGATGAGCCATCGGGCTGGCGTCTTCAGCAAACTGTGAAGCACGCATAATCCGCACATTATTAATACGGTTAACCGAACGGGAACCTAAATCAGAACTGAATTCCTGATCACGGAATACGGTCAGCCCCTCTTTCAGGCTTAACTGGAACCAGTCACGGCAGGTAATGCGGTTTCCTGTCCAGTTATGGAAATATTCATGCCCGATCACCGCTTCAATGGCGAGATAGTCTTTGTCCGTCGCGGTTTCTGTTTTTGCCAGAACATATTTGGAATTGAAGACATTCAGTCCCTTGTTCTCCATCGCCCCCATATTGAAGAAATCAACCGCGACGATCATATAGATATCAAGGTCATACTCCAGACCAAAGCGGGTTTCATCCCATTTCATCGAATTTTTCAACGATGTCATGGCCCAGCCAGCACGATCCAGATTGCCTCGATCAACAAACAGTTCCAGCGCGACCTCACGGCCACTGCGGGTCACGAACGTGTCACGCAGGACATCAAAATCCCCCGCCACCAAGGCAAACAAGTACGCCGGTTTGGGGAATGGGTCTTGCCATTTCACCCAATGGCGCCCATCTTCCAGCTCGCCTTGCCCAATACGGTTACCATTGGAAAGCAGGAATGGGTATTTGGATTTATCCGCAGTAATGCGAGTCGTAAAACAGGCCAGAACATCTGGACGATCCAAATAATAAGTGATGTGACGGAATCCTTCTGCCTCACATTGGGTACACAAGGCATCGCCAGACACATACAGCCCTTCAAGTGCGGTATTGGCTGCCGGATTAATTTCATTCACAATTTTCAGGGTGAACTGGGCTGGAAGTTGCCCAATCTGTAACTTTCCATCCTGTTCTTGATAATGCTCCCACGCTTTATCATCTATATAGAGACTTTTTAACGTGAGATTTTCTCCATCCAAAACCAGCGGGGTAATGCCATTAACCTGACGTTTTACCTGACTGATTGCGGTCACCGTTGTTTTCTCAGCACCCAGCTCAAAATCGAGATCAATGTGAGTTATTGTATAATCTGGTGCTTTGTAATCCAGACGGTGTTTAACGAGTCGCTGTTGTGTCATAGGGAACCTTTTCCATTATTTTTAACCGGCGTGCTTTAACGGGATGTGTTTTGACAGATTTAGTTGATAACACCTGCATAACCTTATCTACAAGGCGCCTAGCATATTGCGTTTCCATAGAAACATTCAAATCGCTAACGCTGCCACAGAGAAACCCTTCTTTCAATCAATAAGCTTCTCTTTTTAGATGTTAATAACTTATGAAATAAAGGTATAAATGATGTAGTCAGCATATTAGTACTTTCGTGCAAATTGTCATCTCATATCTTATTTAACATGATATTATCTATAAATGGATTAACCTTGATCTTTAGATTCGGGAAAATATATATAGTTATATGGCTTTAATAACCCAATAATCACGCTATACTCTCCCGACTTTATCGATTTAGCTGACACGAATACGCTCCGCGAGGATGCCTGACGCGCCATGACTTTAGACGCTACCCCGATTATCAAATCACTGCTTGATACTGATGCTTATAAGTTTCACATGCAGCAAGCAGTGTACCACCATTACAGCACCATTCCTGTTGTTGCAGAATTTCGTTGTCGTGGTGATGAGCTGCTTGGAGAATACGCCGAAGCATTACGTCATCAAGTTGACATGATGGCAGATTTAACATTGACAGAACGCGAAGTCGATTATCTTTCTCGCCTCCCGTTCTTTAAAGAGGATTACCTGAACTGGTGCAAAACATTCCGCTTTAATCCTAAACAAGTCGAAGTTTCTGTTACCCATGAAGGGCAATTGGCCGTCCGTATTACTGGTTTATGGCACGAAGTTATCTTGTGGGAAGTGCCTCTGCTTGCCCTGATCAGCGAATTGGTTCATCGTCACCGCTCACCTGAAATAACCCCCGAAGATGCTGTTATCCAGCTAAGAAAACTGATTGAACTGTTTTATAAAGACGTGACGGAAGAAAATATCGATCTGTCCGGTTTCAAGTTAATGGATTTTGGTACTCGCCGTCGTTTTTCACACGAAGTACAATATGCCATTATCAATGAGCTGAAAAATAACTTTCCTTATTTGATTGGCACCAGTAATTATCAACTGGCAAAACAGCTTGATCTTCCCCCCCTCGGCACACAAGCCCATGAATGGTTTCAGGCTCATCAACAGATTAGCCCGGAACTCGCCAATAGTCAGCGGGCAGCGCTGAAAACCTGGCTGGCTGAATATCCAGATCATCTGGGTATCGCCCTGACTGACTGCATCACGATGGATGCTTTCCTGCGGGATTTTGACAAACCATTAGCAATGGCTTACCAAGGTCTGCGCCATGATTCAGGTGATCCTATTGAGTGGGGTGAAAAAGCCATCGCGCACTACCAATCACTGGGTATCGATCCCATGACGAAAACATTGGTGTTCTCTGACAGTTTGGATTTGCAAAAAGCATTGGCGCTGTATCGCCATTTCCATCAGAGAATCAATGTTATTTTCGGTATTGGCACCCGGCTGACCTGTAATATTCCGGGCATAAAGCCGCTGAATATTGTTATCAAGCTCGTCGAATGCAATGGCAAACCCGTAGCAAAACTTTCCGATAGTCCCGGGAAGACGATTTGTGAAGATGATGAGTTTGTCGATCGATTACGTCGGGCGTTTGACCTTCCCTATATCGAGAAGGCCGTCTAGCGCAAGCAATATCCAGCGCAAGCAATATAGAAAAACGGTATAATCTGGCTAATTATTCTCTTGCGTAACCAGTCTTGTGCTGGTTACGCAAATAAAAAAGCAACTTTTCCCTCTGTTTCCGCCTTAACACCCGCAATTTCCTCTTGTTTCCTGAGAGATGGCAAGTAAGATAGAGGATCTGCTCCCTAATCAAGGGAGTAGTGAGTCAATCTATCAAGTTATTAATCCACTATATAAAAAAAGAGAGAAATTTATGAGCGTAGCGCCTGTAGTCGATGTGCTGCAAGGTCGTGTTCCGGTTGGCAACGAAGTCACCGTTCGCGGTTGGGTACGTACAAGGAGAGATTCTAAAGCTGGTATCTCATTCCTCGCCGTCTATGACGGTTCCTGCTTTAATCCATTACAGGCCGTCGTTAATAATAATTTACCTAATTATCAGGATGAAGTATTACATTTAACCACGGGCTGCTCAGTTGAAGTCACGGGTACCGTGGTGGAATCGCAAGGCAAAGGCCAGTCGTTTGAATTGCAAGCGGCTCAGGTTGTTGTCGTGGGTATGGTTGATGATCCTGATACTTACCCAATGGCGGCCAAACGCCACAGTATTGAGTACCTGCGTGAGGTCGCCCATCTTCGCCCGCGCACCAACTTGATCGGCGCAGTGGCGCGTGTTCGCCATACACTGGCTCAAGCGCTGCACCGTTTCTTCCATGAAAAAGGCTTCTTCTGGGTGTCTTCCCCCCTGATCACCGCATCAGATACAGAAGGTGCCGGCGAAATGTTCCGCGTTTCCACGTTGGATCTGCAAAACCTGCCACGCACAGACAAAGGTGACGTGGATTTCAGCCAAGACTTTTTCGGCAGTGAAGCATTCCTAACGGTATCCGGCCAGTTAAACGGTGAAGCTTATGCTTGCGCGTTAAGCAAAATTTACACCTTCGGGCCAACTTTCCGGGCAGAAAACTCCAATACCAGCCGTCACTTGGCTGAATTTTGGATGGTTGAACCCGAAGTGGCTTTTGCCGATCTGAATGATATTGCCAAGCTCTCCGAAGAGATGCTGAAATATGTTTTCAAGGCGGCATTGGAAGAGCGTGCTGATGATCTGGCTTTCTTTGCAGAACGTGTTGATAGTGAAGTTATTACGCGACTGGAAAAATTTGTTGATTCCGATTTTGTTCAGTTGGATTACACCGACGCCATCGAAATTCTGGAAAATTGTGGCCAGCAAT
Source organism: Xenorhabdus sp. IM139775 (assembly GCF_028598745.1). GTDB lineage: Bacteria > Pseudomonadota > Gammaproteobacteria > Enterobacterales > Enterobacteriaceae > Xenorhabdus. The sequence continues at coordinate 4,802 of NZ_JAQRFK010000024.1, read as the reverse complement.
TTGAAAACCCGGTTTTCTGGGGTGTGGATTTGGCATCAGAGCATGAACGTTATCTGGCAGAGAAACATTTCAACGCGCCGGTGATCATGAAAAACTATCCAAAAGACATTAAAGCCTTCTATATGCGCATGAACGAAGATGGCAAAACCGTTGCGGCGATGGATGTGCTGGCGCCGGGCATCGGTGAAATCATCGGGGGTTCTCAGCGTGAAGAGCGTCTGGATAGGCTGGATCAGCGCATGGAAGAAATGGGGCTGAATAAAGAAGATTACTGGTGGTATCGTGATCTGCGTCGTTACGGCACCGTTCCTCATGCCGGTTTCGGTTTGGGCTTCGAACGTTTGGTCGCTTATGTTACCGGCGTCTCCAACGTTCGTGACGTTATTCCCTTCCCACGGACACCAAGAAACGCAAGTTTCTAATGAATCAGATCAATAAATAAGCTAAAAATCAATCCCTCAAAAAGCCGACGAAAGTTGGCTTTTTTTATTCTATGGCGAAAAGCACATAAAAAAAGTTCCCTGATATTTACATTTTGAAACATCTATTTTCATTTTGTTACTTATTTTGCACTTTTGTAGCATTTTGAAGGTAGATAAAATTCATGACCAATGGAACACTGGTCGCCGACTAATAAGACACTCAATACCCATAAATAGTTCCAAAATTTTTTAGTGTTCTATTTCTGGCAGTGGCAGGTGTCGAGATAACACCAATGAGGGTAATAATAATGAAACGCAATATTCTTGCAGTGGTCATCCCAGCTTTGCTGGTTGCTGGTACAGCAAACGCAGCTGAAATTTTTAACAAAGACGGCAACAAACTGGATCTGTACGGTAAAGTTGACGTTCGTCACCAAATCGCAGACAGCAGAAGCGGTCAAGATGGTGATGACTCTTACGCACGTATCGGTATCAAAGGTGAAACTCAGATCTCTGACCAACTGACTGGTTTCGGTCGTTGGGAATACAACCTGAATGCTAACGATGTAGAAGGTAAGCAAGAAACCAAAACTCGTCTGGCTTTCGCGGGTTTGAAATTCGCTAACTACGGTACATTGGATTACGGCCGCAACTACGGCGTAAACTATGATGTCAACGCATGGACTGACGTACTGCCAATCTTCGGTGGCGACTCCATGTCTAAAACTGATAACTACATGACTGGCCGTGCGACAGGTCTGTTGACTTACCGTAACACTGACTTCTTTGGTCTGGTTGATGGTCTGACTTTTGCCCTGCAATACCAAGGCCAAAACAGCGAGCGCACCAAAAATGGCCGCAGCGGAGCAACTGCGAACGGTGACGGTTACGGTTTATCTACTACTTATGACGTAGGTTACGGTATCACTTTAGGTGCTTCTTACGCTAACTCTACTCGTGCAAACGGTGATTGGGTTAAGGGTTATGCTCACGGTAAACGTGCTGAAGCATGGAACTTGGGTGCTAAATACGATGCCAACAACGTATACTTGGCAGCAATGTACGGTGAAACCCGTAACATGACTTCTGGTTCAGTAAAAATTGAGAAAGATTCATTCAACGGTGTTGCTAATAAAACCCAGAACTTTGAAGCTGTTGCACAATACCTGTTCTCTGACTTAGGCCTGAAACCATCTCTGGCTTATGTTCAGTCTAAAGCTAAAAACGTTGGTGAACCAAGAAGCACTACTAGCGCAGATCTGGTTAAATACGTTTCTGTAGGTACTTACTACTACTTTAACAAAAACCTGTCTACTTACGTTGATTACAAAATCAACCTGCTGGACAAACACAAAGGTGGCGATGCAAACGCTCGCAACGTATTCGGTGTTGGTCTGACTTATCAGTTCTAATTACTGCTGATAAACGGTTTAACAAAAAGTTAACCCCATTTATCGCAGAAAAAGCAGCGCTTCGGCGCTGTTTTTTGCGTTTTACTTCCCTGTTTTTTCAGGCTCTTTTTCTCACTTCGTAAACGACTTCACAAGATTTTATTCTTTTTGCTACAAGTGGTTGGCAAATAGATTCCTTAAGGTTACCCTGAACGCGTATCACTTACTTTGGGCTTAACTCTCCAAGTCTTGGAATCAAAAAAAATGTTTGAAAAAATCACCGCAGCGCCTGCCGACCCTATTCTTGGTTTAGCGGATAGCTTTAAAGCCGATCCCCGTGAAAATAAAATTAACTTGGGTATTGGTGTTTACAAAGATGAAACAGGTAAAACGCCAGTCCTGACCACCGTTAAAAAGGCAGAGAAATTCCTGCTGGAAAACGAGACTACCAAAAATTATCTGGCAATTAGTGGATTACCTGAATTTGGCCGTGCCACTCAGGAACTGCTCTTCGGCAAAACCAGCCCTGTCGTCACTGACCAACGCGCCCGTACTGTACAAAGTCCGGGTGGAACTGGCGCATTGCGCATTGCCGCTGACTTTATTGCCAAACAGACCAACGCAAAACGTGTCTGGATCAGCAATCCAACTTGGCCAAACCATAAAGGTGTTTTCGCCAGCGCAGGTTTAGAGATCCGCGAATACAACTATTATGATGCAGAAAATCATGCCTTGGATTTCGATAGCATGTTGGCAAGCCTGTCTGAAGCCCAAGCCGGCGATGTTGTCTTACTGCATGGTTGCTGCCATAACCCAACCGGTATCGATCCAACGGCTGAACAGTGGCAGAAACTGGCAGATCTGTCTGCTGAAAATGGCTGGCTGCCCGTGTTCGACTTTGCTTACCAAGGGTTTTCCAAGGGGCTGGATGAAGATGCAGAAGGTCTGCGTATCTTTACCAGAAACCACAATGAGCTGATCGTGGCCAGCTCTTATTCCAAAAACTTTGGTTTGTACAATGAGCGTGTTGGTGCCTGCACCATCGTTGCAGCAGACAGCGATACCGCAGAAAAAGCATTCAGCCAAGCAAAATCCATTGTACGTACTAACTATTCCAACCCACCGGCACACGGTGCCTCTGTTGTGACGACTATTCTGTCCAATGATGATCTGAAAGCAGAGTGGATTCAGGAATTGGCAACAATGCGTGAGCGCATTCAGCGTATGCGCCAGTTGTTTGTAAACACCTTACAAGAAAAAGGTGCGAAGCAAGATTTTAGCTTTATTATTGCCCAAAATGGCATGTTCTCATTCAGCGGCTTGACTAAAGAACAAGTTGAGCGTCTGCGTGAAGAATATGGTGTTTACGCGGTGAGTTCTGGCCGTATCAACGTCGCGGGCCTGACACTGGAGAATATGGTTCCTCTGTGTGAAGCTATCGTTGCAGTTCTTTAAGCTGGATCGTTGCTCTTTCTGCCTAAAAGCCGCTGACAAAGCGGCTTTTATCCTTCTTACACGAATTTTTTACAGCAATTTTTTACAACCAAGACGTGTTCAATCAATCCTGCAAGAATGGGTTGGTTTTCCGTTCATGTCCCAATGTCGACATTGGCCCGTGACCGGGAATAAATTGATATTCATCACCTAATGGCAGTACTTTTTCTTTGATAGATTGAATCAGTTCATCATAATTCCCGCCGGGAAAATCCGTGCGACCGATACTGCCCTTAAACAACACATCTCCCATTGAGATTAATTTATCAGCGTGATTAGCAAGGACAATATGCCCTGGGGTGTGCCCCGGACAATGCAAAACAGACAGTTCTATATTGCCAATCTGCAATGTATCACCTTCATCCAGCCAGAGCTCCGGCGTAAAAGAGGGGCATGGTTCAACACCAAACATCTGGCATTGAATTTCCAGACCTTCGATCCAAAAAGCATCTTCCTTATGTGGCCCGTAAACAGGTACACCAAAATGCTTCGCAACATCAACCGTCGCACCAACATGATCATAATGACCATGCGTCAGCAAAATTTGGGTTAGTTTCAGTTCACGGCGTTCTATCTCGGCAATAAGTTGTTCAGCATTACCGCCGGGATCAACAATCGCCGCTTCCTGAGTATCTTCACACCAAATTAAAGTACAATTTTGCATCGCCATCGTGACGGGGATAATGTGGTATTTCATGATATCGTTTCACTCCACAATCAAGACTCATAACTGGTAATAAGGTTACCACGTCCTGACCGGGCCTGTATCAATATGAATAAAATTACTCTTTGGATAAAAACCCACGCCCCCTGCCCGCATTTTTAATGCGGCCTTACGAATATGGGCGAGCTTAATACCTTCAATATGGAAATCCATCGCTTTTCCACGGGTATGGTAACTCTGCTTTGCCACCCCACTACTGACCTGACGCAATCGATTATTTGTTGCCAAGGAACGATAACCCGAAATTAATTGAACAGACTTATTTATTCCCATCATCATTTGCAATAAATAAATTTGGTCAAATAATTTCGGGTCAATAGCTTTGATCTCATTTTGACGAAAATCGCGAAATAAATGATCCAGACGGATTAATTCTGATTTATTATAGCGGTGACCATCAAAGAATTCGGCCTTGAGCGTTTCTCCGGTATGCAGATTATCGAAACGTAAAATTCGGGGACGAGGCGTTGTCAATGCAGCCAAAGCAGATTGAGGTAATAAACTTAATCCCAATGCAGCCACACTTAAGCCGAGCCACTTTCGGCGATCGTGGTCAATAATATTCATGGATAATATGCCCTGCTATTCTCTGATATATTAATATTGTCTAAACTCATTAATCACTCAACTTCACTGACTAATAAGACACTCACAAATAAAAAGTAGTTTCAATTATTTTGTATATTACTGTAAATTCACCATGCCATTATTGTGATCAAGATAACATAATGCAAATCTCATTAAATAAAGATTAAATTTTAACGATGCTGT
>NZ_JAQRFK010000239.1 GCF_028598745.1 Xenorhabdus sp. IM139775 | reverse complement strand
ATTAACGGTAAAGAGTCATTCCGATCCGTTGTATCGCTTTTGCGGTTATCTGGTGTCTGTCAATGATACAATGCTGGATTAACACAATAAGTGCAATGTGCGCCCCGTATAGGCTTCGATGGGTGTTAATCCATTTAAAACCTTTCTTGGTGTCATATTTAATCTTAATTCTAAATCACTGACATCTTGCTCTGTGAGTGAACCAAAAGCCGTTCCTTTCGGCCATTGACGTCAAACCAGACCATTTGTATTTTCATTCGTTCCTCGCTGATAGCTGGCATAAGGCCGGGCAAAGTAAATTTGGGCCTTCGTTGATTGGCTGACCTTTTCATGCCGGGCGAATTCGCCCCCGTTATCCAGTGTGACCGTGTGAACTGACGAAACACGATTTAACAAGGTATTCATGGCATTGGATACCGTTTCTGCCGTTCTATCCCGGGTTTTTGCCATTAACAATAATCGGCTTTTCCGATCAACCAGTGTGACCAGATAAGCATTCTGACCGTATATCGTGTCCCCTTCAAAATCTCCGGTGCGAGCACGTTTATCCGCAATAGCAGGACGTTGACTGATATCCACCCGATTCGGGATGTGGCTCTGGCCAGCCTGACGTTTACCGCCTT
>NZ_JAQRFK010000238.1 GCF_028598745.1 Xenorhabdus sp. IM139775 | reverse complement strand
CACGCAGTAAGTCGGCCGTATCAAACTCGACTTGGTAACGAATCCCCCGTTTCGGTGAGGCCATCAGCAAGGCCGATTTGATTTGTTGTTCAAAATTGGCGAGCCACGGGCGCATGGTAATCGTCAGAAAGGCGCGGGATGCCTCGCTAAAGTTGCTGTAGGTGCTGTTCGAATACTCTTGCAGAAAGATCGGGCTGACGTTGAACATCCGGGCGATATCGTCAATGGTGAAACGGCGGGAAGCCAGCCACTCCGCATCTTGGTTACTCATCCCCAATTGCTGGTATTCCATCCCGTCCCCAGACAATCACCGCATACGCATTGCCATTCAGCAGACAATGACGCATCAGGGTTCTTTTAAACTGATACGGGGTCTGGCAGTCATTCGGGCACTCATTGAGCAAATAATCCACCGGGTGATCGCTCAGCCATTCGCGGGACTCTGTGCCGTTTTGGTGCGCAACCCGATAGAGGTAGCAAGGCATAGAGGCAACGGCTTCACTAATGACAGTAACGGCATTCATCACGGCGGGTAAACCTTCCGCGGTAGACGGTGAAACATGCTCCCCCGATTTAGTGTTAGATACGCCTGCCAGAGAAAGAAACTCCTCCATCGTCATACTGCGGGTTTCAGGCGCTTTTCG
>NZ_JAQRFK010000237.1 GCF_028598745.1 Xenorhabdus sp. IM139775 | reverse complement strand
CAGGCTCCAAATAATGGAGCCTGCTTTTTATTATTGAAGTGATAACTTTTTCTTATCAGCCAATAACAATATTTCATTACCCTGTTGTCAACAAGTCATTTAATGTGTCCCGAGTGCAAGATAACTATTTATTCTTGCCCGGCTATTGGAATATAAAATATTACATGAGGAATTTTATATGGACGTCTATATAAATAACAAGTTCATTCGATTTTTGTCTTATATTAGTTTTCTTTTTTTACCGTTGGTATCCATGCATGTCTCGGCTGCCGTTAAGCTTGGCGAGGTTGAAATCACCTCACCTCATCCGGAGGTGAATGGCGACGGCAAGCAGGCGCATACCTATCGGGTAAAAGTGACCGATGCTACCAGTGGTGCTGCCCTCCCCGGTCTGTCCTTTGACCGCGACAAGGTCATTTGGCAGGCAGTTCACCCAGACGGCAAGTATGACTATGGCCAGTTAGCCAAGGACGGTAAGCTGGTTTTTGGCAACCAGAGCCTGACCACAGATAAGGATGGATATTTAACCACCACGTTAAGCAGTTCTGTCGGTCTTGATAATGTTCAGGCCAAGCTGGCGCTTATGACGGAAGAGGGCAAACAGGAATCAATTGCTGACTCGGTCGTGAACTTTAGAGCGGTAGAG
>NZ_JAQRFK010000236.1 GCF_028598745.1 Xenorhabdus sp. IM139775 | reverse complement strand
ATAAGGGCATGTTACCGACTGCGCCTAAATGACGCTGCTTTCTCTTCGTTCAAGCTAAGTGTCTTTGCTTCTTTGGCTTACCCCTTAAAGGGGTCGTCATACTCTCGTGTACTTAATTTATCTTGCATTAAATCTGACTTTTCTTGCTCTCTGATATATTTACGGATTGTGGCTTCATTCAACCCCACTGTACTGACGTAGTATCCTTCCGACCAAAACTTCCTGTTGCCAAATTTGTATTTTAAATTGGCATGTTTATCAAATATCATCAGAGAACTTTTACCTTTTAAGTATCCCATGAAACTTGAAACACTGATTTTCGGGGGAATACTCACGAGCATATGCACATGATCGGGCATGAGATGCCCTTCGATTATTTCAACGCCTTTGTACTTACAAAGGTCTCGTAAAATCTCACCTATACTCGAACGTATACTGTTAAAGATAACTTTTCGTCTATATTTCGGCGAAAAGACGATATGGTATTTGCACAGCCACTTTGTATGTGCTGAGCTTTGTGCTTTAATTCCCATAAACACCTTTCCTTATTTGAGTTACGTATATTAGCTTGAACATCTGTATCGTAACGGAAAGGTGTTTTTCTTGGTATAACCCTCGGTCTCCACCCGCATAGCGGGTGGTTTTATGT
>NZ_JAQRFK010000235.1 GCF_028598745.1 Xenorhabdus sp. IM139775 | reverse complement strand
CCTGTTGAACAGTGACATGCTGAAAGGGTAATTCCTGCGGCTTGGCGGGAATAAAGCGATGGGTGTTAATCGTATGACAAAAGCGGCTTACAGGGAACATCTTGATGAAAATATTAACAATCTTATCCTGCGAATAAGCAGAGGGACATATCACCCGAAAGCAGCCAGAATCATGGAGATCCTGAAAGTGCTGGATTGTCCATCTCGTTGGAAGATCCATTCAATGTTCAATTTTTGCTGAATATGTGTGGGAACACGAATCTGTCAGGGGCTGGATGCGGTAGTTCCGCAAGTCCGATTCTGAGGAGGGGCCTGCCCGAGAGACTGGGTAGGTCTACTCACCAGTTAGACCAAACGGCCAGAACGGGTCGCATCGTGAAATTAGAATTGACAACCTGGACTCCGACTAACCCCAAAAGGTCATCGTATTCCTGACATTAATTTTCTGTCCCGGAAAAAGAATTATGCATTGACCTTATTATTTCCGTTTATTAGCGTGATAAGGCTTATCAATGATCCGGTCGCTTGTGAGGATCACCTTCGGGCAGCGACAACAACACTCCTGTAGCCTGCAAGGGAGTACACGCCTGTGTGGTACATCTGCGCACCTTTGGAAGCAGATATCGTTAAGTTTAATTACGATGAAGGTTTCTTAA
>NZ_JAQRFK010000234.1 GCF_028598745.1 Xenorhabdus sp. IM139775 | reverse complement strand
GCCCCTCCCTCTTCCTGCGATATTGTCACACGCAATTTGCGTTTCCCCGCCTTATTTTACATAAGGCGGGTATTCATGTGATTAAGCCAGAAAATCTTTTTGGCTGGCAATCAGCTTAGCACCGCAGGCGGTTTGCATCCCTTCCAGCGCAATAGGCGTACCATGCGACTTCAACGATTCACTTCCCTCGATAATCGGATACGTCCCCTCGCATTTTGGGCAAGTGACCAAATCACCCTCACCTGCAACAGGCACGCCCTGATAGGTATAACCACCAATAGCGGTGATCACCTTGCCACCGTGATCGGTGGCATCGTTTAAAAGAATCACTGCTTTACCTGCCATATTGTTACCTCCATTACCATTCACCATAGGGATAGGTTTTTCCTTTGATAAAAGCTTTTATCCTCTCGGAATACTCCCCGTAGCCATCAGGATGTTTTGTTTTCCCCTGACATACTGTCATCTTATCGCCGGATACTGATTCGCCCGTCGAGATCAGAATATTATCGCCGTTGTTTTTATCATATCCCCGCAACCAGGCGCGGGCCGCTCCCCCCGGAGCGAGGCCAATAAATATTGTATCCCGATAGAATATATGGCCTTTAACAACGCGTCCGACATAAGGTTCACGCATCAGTTGCCGAACTTCAGGCGTGAAGTTAAACAGGGTTTGGAAAG
>NZ_JAQRFK010000233.1 GCF_028598745.1 Xenorhabdus sp. IM139775 | reverse complement strand
ATAGAATCTAAATAGTGTCGTCAATAAATCAAACAGGGTTGGCAATTGAGAGCGAGACAGGGTTTATGGTTGGAAAAAACGGCAGATTATCAGGACAATAAATGTTCAATTAGCCTGTTTATGGAGGTTCAAATATTATTGCGCAGAATTGATTCAGTGAGTTAGATCAAAAATTGTGATTTTTTTGATTGAAATAGTCAGCATTTTGCATACTATTAAATGAGTTCCCGTACTTACGGGATGATCCGTTGTCAATTTATGTTCCCCATTTACATGGGGATTAATTACATTGAATTTTAATCACTGGCTGCATTGAGCTGTTTTAGCACCCATGCGCTCAGTTTCAGCCCCTCGCGCTGCGCCTGTTTGACATAGCATGATTTTAACTGAGAATTTAACCTAATAGTCAATACGCTATCTGCCGGTAACACCCCCGCAGCGTTGAGATTGCCGATATTCCCGTGAAAACCTATAGGCGGGTTCCCCGCTATTCCATCTAGATAACCAGATTCCCACTCATTGCAGTTGGGGTTAGGGGGTAAATCAGGGGCGGGCGCTTTGTTGGTGAACTGGTGCAGGCCGAATTGATAACCCGCAAAATAATCACCCCCAATGCTCTTGCCCGCCGCGAGGTATGTTTCAAATTTGCGCTCGTTCATTTATCTCCCCTATAGAATAATGGGTGGCTATGCCACCC
>NZ_JAQRFK010000232.1 GCF_028598745.1 Xenorhabdus sp. IM139775 | reverse complement strand
GAAATTGGAAACGCTGCATCTGGCGGGTGACTGGCCTGTACCGGATGGCGGGTTATCCGGTTTTATTCCCCAGACCGTCATGATTTATGACCGTCATGGACGGAAAGTGCTCGGCGGCCGGTTTGATGCCGGTATTGCCTGGGCGCAGCCGGTCACACTGGCGTCGGAACGCCTGTCACTGGAAAAGCAGCGGCAACGGTTGTGCCATGCTGCGGTTGCCGAACAGGGCTGGGAGAATTACTCAGATGCCTGCATGCTGTGGCAGAAAGCACAGTTATTGTCGCTGCATCTGGTGTCATCCCGTTACCGGCAATGCCGTGAGGTGAACGATATTCTCCGGCAGGGTACTTGCGTGAAGGCGTAATTTTTTAAGGACGGTGTGCTCATGGAACCCCTGCAATTCACGGTCTGGCAGGTCATTGCTGCCTGTTTACTGAAACGCCATTTTGGTCTCAGCCTGAATGATACCGCCTTGTGTGAAACCGATACCGCCGAGTCTCTGCGGATAAACGGTATCCGTCCTTTTGAGGCGATTAACGGGCTGGTTGACAAATATGATTTAACCCGTCTGGACGGCAATACAATGTCGTCCCGTCCCCCTTATCTGCGCATTCAGGATGAATGGCACGTGTTTTTTTATCACGGCAGTCTTGAGGATCTGTTGCGGGATATCGGTTAACGCTCGTTTTTTCATCACCCATCG
>NZ_JAQRFK010000231.1 GCF_028598745.1 Xenorhabdus sp. IM139775 | reverse complement strand
TGAGCCGCTCTTAAAAGAAGAAAGCCGGAAGATCACGGGGATCTATCCGGTTTTTTAAGAGAAAGAAGAGCTAATTAAAGGAAAGAAACAGTAATTCTATCTGGATAAATTTTGATATACTCATTTTCTAAATATGAGTATTCATATAATAATTCATCTTGAAATACTAAATTAGACAAAAATAATTTATCTTCTACCAAATAACCATTCATTTCATAAGAAAATGTATTTCCTTGTTGTTTTAATGATATGCTTTTTTCCTTAGATGGCTCAATTTTAACATCATCTAAAAACATAAATCCAAGCTCAACTAAGTAAGTATTACCAACTTGCAAAGATGTTGGAAAATCATTTATAAAACAACATATTTCATACTCTCCGAATGATAGAGTAGCTTCTTCTTCAATATTTTCATTCAAAGAAATAATTTTTGCATAATATTTCATGATTATAATCCGTTGATATCCCTTGGAACTAAATTAATAGTTTTGTTATTTTTATCACCGTTAAGTAATTTCCAAATATCTTTACCACTCTTAGTATGGATTGTCGCTATTTGACCTTGAGGATTAACGCCGACAAATGCCATCTGAGCATCTCCCTTTTTAGTATTCCTCATGTACATGACATATCCAATACGATGCTGATCTAGCGGCTTATAATAATATTCAATTTTATGTCCATTCTTCATTACATCCTTACCAATTT
>NZ_JAQRFK010000230.1 GCF_028598745.1 Xenorhabdus sp. IM139775 | reverse complement strand
ATGCTTATCATACCACCCACTTCCCGAAATGAACGGCGGCAGATGAAAAAAATCGTTCAAAAGACACCTGATAAAAATTATGCACGCCGGATCATGGGGATACTCCTACTGTGTCAAACACATTCCGTTCCTCAGGTCGCAGGAACACTTTGTTGCGCCGAATCTTCTGTCTGGCGTTGGCTGAAAAAGTTTAGAGAACAAGGATGGGCAGGCTTGCAAAGCTTGACTGCCGGGCGCCACACTCAGTGGCATTTAGCACGTTATCTGCCTGTTCTACATTATTTTTTTGGCGCACTCTCCCCAACAATTTGGCTATATCGGTTCTCGTTGGAGTCTTTTATTTTTTGTGTTTTTACTCAGGCAACATGCGCACATTACACCTTCCATCAGCACGCTTTACCGTTACTTCTGTAAACAAGGCATTGTCTGGCGGCGGGCTGCGCCTACCTTAAAACAACCTGATCCAGAATATGACGAAAAAATGGCGCGTATTACTGAAGCGATTTTGCAGACTTCAGAGAAACACCCTGTTGTTTATGAAGATGAAGTTGATATTGATTTTAATCCTAAAATTGGCGCTGATTGGTACTTTAAAGGTCAGCAAAAACGGATTGTGACACCGGGTCAAAATCAAAAATATTACTTTGCCGGTTGTTTTGATGCCCAAACAGGAAAGATCGTATCTACAGGTTACACGAGGAAAAACTCAGATTTATTTATCAATAT
>NZ_JAQRFK010000023.1 GCF_028598745.1 Xenorhabdus sp. IM139775 | reverse complement strand
TTGCGTATTTGATAAGGAGAAAAATAAATATGAATAATATGATTTATCGCCAATTAATGGTTTCACAGATTAATATTCAAAAGCGAGATTTTTTTCCAACTCTACCTGATATATTCGCACCTTGTGTATGGTCTTTATTGGGATGGAATACGATAACATTGAATAATTTTCTTCATGCAAAAAAAATCCTCGTTACCTTACCTCATGCCAGCCCTAATATTTTCTTTCCACGTGCTGGTGTCAGTAAGTTTGTTACTGAAAAACAAAAAGAAGATGATGATTATTTTCATCTTAGAGTCGTACTTACCCATACCAATTTTAGTGATCTTGGTTGGCGACCTTATGCTTGGTGGTATCTTAATGAAGAAGGAATATTAACAAAACAATCTCTATTCAGCCGAAATAAAAAGAAAAAACATTACATTATTTCCAGTCAACCTCCCTTATTTTTGAATAAACAACCTTATCCACATTTTCTTGAGAAAGGGATACAATTAGCACAACATACTAACAACTTAGCACTTTCTTATATTGTTTTACAAGCTTGGCAGGAGAAATTATCTAATTTTTCCCTTGCTAACAGAACGCTTTATATTCCTTTCGATACACTTATTTTACTTATGCAAACACTTGCTAAACAACAACCTAAAGAGCATCCTTGGCTATTGAATTTATTGATATATGCACAAAGTCGAGCATTTAGGGATCATCAACTGGAATATATTCATCAGTGGGAAAATGCTTATGTTTATGATAATTATACCAATATATCACTATTGTTTCCGTTAGCACCCACCGCAATTGTCGGTGGTGTAAAGATGCAACAATATTGGTCATATATTGTCGATAATGTCATAAGTATTAATGGAAGAATGACAATTCCGTGTCCGATACCACAATGTATTGTTTTTCCTCAACGTCAAGAATATTTGTTACCTTATTCTCCTAAACAGAAAACATTACTCCAGATTCAAGAAGCAGATATTGAATATAGTCTTGCGATGGCAATGACTGAACATCAACTTTATACTACGTAATAATTTTTTATGGGTAGTCTAACAACAACGTAATCGAAAAACGATTGTCAAGGATGAGATTTATTTGATAGAGGATGGAGTGCTAATAAATACGGGAAAAATGAGCATTCAAATAATACGACTTGAATATCTCAATTTCCCGTATTGGTGTTTATCCCGTTTTCACGAGAGTAAATTTATCAATCAATGGTTTTTCGCTAATTGACGAACCGGTGCATCATTGGCGACATAATATGTTGCCTGACTGCGTGGCAGGGGGGAAATTCCCCTGATTTTATCAGCAATTTTTTCCGCCATCATGATCACGGTGGCATTTAAATTACCGGTAATGATGGTTGGCATAATAGAAGCATCAATAATACGCAGATTGTCAATGCCATGCACGCGTCCTTGACTATCCACCACAGCCATGTCGCCTGTCCCCATTTTGCAACTGCATGATGGGTGAAAGGCGGTTTCGGCATGTTCACGAATAAAAGCATTTAACTGTTCATCGGACTGGATCTCAACCCCGGGGCTGATTTCACGGCCACAATAGGGAGCCAGTGCCGGTTGTGCCATAATTTCCCGCGTAATGCGGATCGCCGCGCGGAACTCCTGCCAATCCTGTTCGGTTGACATATAGTTGAATAAAATACTTGGGTGCTGGCGTGGATCTCGCGATTTAATTTTCACCCAACCCCGGCTTGGAGAACGCATAGAGCCAACATGAGCCTGAAAACCATGTTGATTGACGGCATTGCTGCCATTGTAATTAATCGCAACCGGCAGGAAGTGAAACTGGATATTTGGCCAGGCAAATTTTTCATGGGTACGAATAAAGCCCCCCGCTTCAAATTGATTGCTGGCACCAATGCCAGTGCCTTTGAATAACCATTCAGCGCCAATTTGCGGTTGGTTATACCATTTCAACGCCGGATAGAGGGAAATGGGCTTGAGGCATTCATACTGCAAGTACATTTCAAGGTGATCTTGTAAGTTTTGCCCGACACCGGGCAATACCTGCACGGCAGGGATCGCAAGCTCGTCCAAGACGTCTGCGGGGCCAATGCCCGAACGCTGCAAAATCTGTGGAGAGGCGATTGCTCCCGCACAGAGCAAAACTTCTTTACGGGCTTTTGCGTAAGTTAAGGTTGAGCTATTGCCTTGATAAAAATTGACGCCAACGGCTGTCTTGCCGTCAAATTCAAGGGTATCAGTCAAAGCATGCGTCATAATCGTGAGATTGGCACGCGAACGGGCTTGATCCAAATAACCACGGGCTGTACTGGCTCGGCGCCCTTGCGGGGTAACGGTGCGATCCATTGGCCCAAAGCCTTCTTGCTGATAGCCATTCAAATCATCAGTACGTGGATAACCCGCCTGAATCCCCGCTTCTACCATCGCATGAAAGAGTTCATTATTTCCCGCCTTGGGGGTTGTGACACTGACCGGCCCATCTGCGCCGTGATAGTCATTTCCGCCAATATCCCTTGACTCCGCTTTACGAAAATAGGGCAGGCAATCAAGATAAGCCCACTCTTCCAGCCCCGGCTGGGTTGCCCAATGATCAAAATCCAGTGCATTGCCACGGATATAGCACATACCGTTGATGAGCGAAGAGCCACCGAGCCCTTTACCCCGTCCGCATTCCATGCGGCGATGATTCATATGAGGTTCAGGATCGGTTTCATACGCCCAGTTATAGCGGGTTCCCTGCAAGGGAAATGCCAGCGCTGCTGGCATTTGAGTACGGAAGTCAAATCGGTAATCCGGCCCGCCAGCTTCCAGCAGCAGGACGGTGATATTGGGATCTTCTGTTAAACGCGTTGCAAGCACATTACCCGCTGACCCAGCACCGATAATAATGTAATCAAAAACCATTAGTATCTCCTCTGTTTCAGGCATGGATTAAAATAGGGATTCAAAATTGCCCAGTTCCACCTGTATTGATTTGATTTGCGTGTAATGTTGTAGTGTGACCAGCCCATTTTCGCGGCCAACACCAGAATGTTTATAACCCCCGACAGGGACAGCCACCGGAGAGTCTCCCCAAGTATTGATCCAGCAGATCCCCGCTTCTAGCTGGTGGATCACGCGATGTGCGCGGGAAATATCTTGGGTGACTAACCCGGCAGCCAGACCATAATTGGTGTTATTGGCGCGGGCAATGACTTCATCTTCTGTTTCATAAGTCAGGATAGACATCACTGGCCCGAAAATTTCTTCCCGTGTGATTAACATCTCATCGGTACAGTCACTGAACACGGTCGGTGCAACAAATGCCCCTTGTGCCAATTCGCCTTCAAGCAGGCGCTTCCCACCACAAAGCAGGCGGGCATTGCTGTTCTTGCCGCTTTCGATGTAGCGTAAAACCGATTCCATGTGTGGGAAGCTCACCAACGGCCCAAAGTTAGTGTTGGGATCGAGGGGAGAACCAATACGAATACGCTTAACGCGCTCAAGAATTTTTGTTTCAAATGGTGGGAGCAGTGACTTGGGGACAAAAACGCGGGTGCCGTTGGTACAAACCTGACCTGAACTGAAAAAGTTGGCCATCATGGCAATATCCGCAGCACGATCCAGATCGGCATCATCAAAAATGATCAGCGGGGATTTGCCGCCCAATTCCATCGTGACCTCTTTTAGGGATGAACCCGACGCATCTGCCATGACTTTTTTGCCTGTCGCAATCCCGCCGGTAAAAGATATTTTGGCGATCTCAGGGTGAACAGCCAGATAATGGCCGACTTCATGGCCGGTGCCGGTCAAGACATTGAACACACCATCAGGCAAACCGGCTTCGGTATAGATTTCAGCTAACTTCAACGCGGTGAGAGAAGTGACTTCGCTGGGTTTGAAAATCATGGCATTGCCGGCAGCCAGGGCCGGGGCGGATTTCCAGAGGGCGATTTGGATAGGGTAGTTCCATGCGCCGATACCGGCTACGACGCCCAGTGGTTCACGGCGTGTATAGAAGAAAGAAGATTCACGCAGTGGAATTTGCTGTCCTTCAAGGGCGGGGATTAAACCCGCATAATATTCCAGTGCATCAGCACCAGAAACGATATCAACCAGCCGGGTTTCAGCCAGGGGTTTGCCGGTATCCAGTGTCTCCAGTTCAGCCAGTTCATCGTTACGTTCACGCAGGATATTTACGGCCTTGTGTAAGATCCGTGAACGTTCTACCGCAGTCATCGCTGCCCAGATTTTCTGTCCCTGCCGGGCACTTTCGACAGCCAGGTCAACATCTTGTGCTGTGGCGGATTGAAATTGGGCAATCACCTCTCCATTGGCTGGGTTAATGGCATCAAAAATGGTACTGTCAGGATGGGTGCTATCCACATGGGCACCGTGGATATAAAGTTTTTGTAATCCAAAATGGGTCATAGATTCTCCTTAGCAGCCTGTTTATCAGGCTATAAGCCGGAACTCAGGTCATAGCGATGCCCTGAGTTTCTGTTCGATGTAATCAATGGTAATTTTGAATGTCCCTTCGAGGTCAAAAGGCTGCCGGCTTAATGCACTTCGCAGCCAAATGCCGTCAATCAATGCGGCAAGACCCTGCGCAGCCAAGCGTGCTTCTGCTTTTGGCATGGCACGCTTAAATTCAACACAAAGATTGGAATACAAACGGCGTTCATTGACTTGTTGTAACCGATAGAGATTGGGTTGATGCATACTGCTGGCCCAGAATGCCAACCAGGTTTTCATGGCTGCACTGCTGGTCTGACTGGGGTCAAAATTCCCTTTGACAATGGCTTTCAATCTTTGCGTAGGCGTTGCATTATCAAGCAGGCGTAATCGGCGTGCGACTGCCATTCCTAGCTGCTGCAACAGATAACGCATGGTGGCTTCCAATAGCCCGTTCTTATCCTTGAAATAGTGGCTGATAATGCCGTTGGAAACCCCGGCTTTGCGGGCGATTTGCGCAATCGTTGCTTCTTGCATACCAACTTCATTAACAACGATTAATGTTGCATCAATGAGTTGTTGTTTTCTTATCGACTGTATTCCAATTTTTGGCATGATTTTATGCTCAGAAGATCAATCATTCGGAGAGTATTAAACTTTTTTTTAATTGAATGTTCAATCAAAATTAAATATGTTTTATTACAATATTTTTACAAAAAAGGGGCGTGTTTATTTTAAATTACTTTAAATTTATTTTTAATTCAACATGTTATGTGCGTTATGCTTTTCGCGCGTTTTAATTCTATTCATTTCAGGAACTGCCTATGAATACACAAGACAGTCCAAAAAATACTCAGAAGGACACCCTGAATTCTGTTGTTTTTTTCACCTCTGCTGGACTGATTATTGCATTTTCTCTATTCACTATTTTTTTCACAGAGGCAACAAGTAGTTGGATAAAAAACACCCTGAATTGGGTATCTAAAACTTTTGGTTGGTACTATTTACTGGCTGCGACGCTTTACATTGTCTTTGTTGTTTTTGTGGCGTCTTCCCGTTTTGGTTCAATCAAACTGGGCCCAGAGCAATCTAAGCCGGAATTCAGTTTACTGAGTTGGGCGGCGATGCTGTTTGCCGCAGGGATAGGCATTGACTTGATGTTTTTCTCGGTAGTCGAACCTGTCACGCAATATATGCGGCCGCCAACCGGTCAGGGGGAAACCATTGAAGCAGCTCGTCAGGCGATGGTGTGGACGCTGTTCCACTATGGCCTGACGGGCTGGGCTATGTACGCCTTGATGGGCATTGCACTGGGATATTTTAGCTATCGTTATAATTTGCCGCTGACGATCCGCTCGGCACTTTATCCTATTTTTGGTCACCGCATTAAAGGCTTCATCGGCCATACGGTGGATATTGCGGCAGTGATAGGGACAATATTTGGCATTGCCACGACGCTGGGCATTGGCGTCGTGCAGTTGAATTATGGCCTGAAAGTCCTTTTCGGATTACCGCAAGGATTGGGGGTTCAGGGAGGACTGATACTCTTGTCTGTCGTGATAGCCATCATTTCGGTCACTTCCGGTGTCAACAAAGGTATTCGGATTTTGTCCGAATTGAATGTACTGCTGGCCCTTGGTCTGGTTTTGTTTCTGTTGTTTATGGGCGATACGGAATTTTTGCTGAACGGATTAGTGCAGAACGTCGGGGATTATATCAGCCGTTTCATGGGGATGACGCTGAACAGTTTTGCCTTTGAGCGCCCCACGGAGTGGATGAACAACTGGACACTGTTTTTCTGGGCGTGGTGGGTAGCCTGGTCGCCATTTGTGGGATTATTTTTGGCACGTATTTCCCGTGGCAGAACCATCCGCCAGTTTGTGACAGGAACATTAGTCATTCCATTTGTTTTTACGTTGCTGTGGCTATCGATTTTTGGAAACAGCGCATTGTATGAAATTCTTCATGGCAATCACCAATTGGCTGAAACTGTGCTGCAACATCCAGAGCAAGGTTTTTATCGTCTGCTGTCATTTTATCCGGCATTCACGTTCAGTGCTTCGGTTGCCACCATTACGGGATTGCTGTTTTATGTCACTTCGGCGGATTCTGGTTCATTGGTATTGGGTAATTTCACCTCGAACCTGAGTGATATCAATAATGACGCGCCAAACTGGTTACGCATTTTCTGGTCTGTGGCGATCGGGGTATTAACATTGGGTATTCTGATGACGGATGGCATTTCTGCTTTACAAAATACCACGGTCATCATGGGATTGCCTTTTAGTTTCGTGATGTTCTTTGTGATGGCAGGGCTGTACAAATCTTTGCGGGTAGAAGATTTTCGTAAGGCCAGTGCACTGCACAATTCTTCTCCTACTCTCGTTCATGACAATGGTTCCTTGAACTGGAAACAACGTTTAAGCCGTATGATGCATTTTCCGGGCACGAAAAATGCGCAACGAATGCTGGATAGTGTATGCCGTCCGGCCATGTTGGACGTTGCTAAGGAGCTGGTGGTGCGGGGGGCGAAAGTTCAGTTTAATGCACTGCCACCGGAAGAAGACCGACGGCTGAATCCGCTTGAGCTGATTGTTGATTTGGGTGATGAACAGAATTTTGTCTATCAGATTTGGCCACAACGCTATTCTGTACCCGGGTTTACTTATCGGGCAAGAGCGGGTAAATCTTACTATTATCGGTTGGAAACGTTCTTGATAGAAGGAACACAGGGTAATGATTTAATGGATTATACGAAAGAGCAAATCATTAGCGATATTCTTGACCATTATGAAAAACATCTTAACTTTATCCATCTTAATCGTGAAGCACCGGGACAAACCTTGATTTTTCCGAATTGAGGGGGAAATCGCATGATAAAAATTGCCTGTATTGCCCACAGGCAATTTTTATCAAAACAGCAAGTTGTAATTCGCAAGCTGCTGATTATCTCCCCGCAGCGCGGGCAGGGCGCGAGCATACTTTGATTAATATTTGAACTTAAAATGTCACTCTTGTTCTTTAATTCTTTAGTTTTCTATAAAAGTCTAAAGAATTGCCTGTGTGATTAAATTTCACTCGATAAAAACACTATTAAAACCGAATATTAAGAGATAATCATCTTCAAAACGCAGCTAAAATAGTGTGCTCGCGCCCTGGCAGCGCGGGGAGATAATCAATGAATTTGAAGTTCGGTGAGTATATAAGGTTGTTAGCCATTTTTAGCCTGATAAGCCTCAGGATAGATTTTTTCGTAGTAACCATTTAATTGAGATGCTGACATTTTTGATATTTCCACATATTTGGGTGAAAATAACACAAGGAATGAGATTAATCCCATTAAAGCCGAAAAAATGATTAATAAAACTCTTATATCATAGCTTTCTACCATATAGGTTGCAGATATCATTCCCAAGGGTATTGAAATAATGCAAATGGCAAGGAATTTAGATTCCATCGTATTACGGTGAGATTCTGGTGTTGCCAGGCAGCGAATTGAGGTGGTATTGATATTATAGATAACCACACCGATGCCGCAGATTAGCATATAACTGCATAACCCAATTAATGACGTCGCCGTCGATATTCCGGTTATACATACCGAGATTGTGAGTGCTGAAATAAAAGCACTGTGTGCTTTGCAGAAAATTTTATTCATATATCGAATAATCATGGTACTGCCAATCATCATGCCTAGCCCAAATGTGGCTTCGGCAATCCCTACTTGTAACGCACTGAGTTTAAATTCATTGATGATAATCAGTGGGGCAATATAGGTGACTAATGGTACGACCGTAAAATTAAAAAAGGCAGCAACAATCACTAAACTGGCTTCTGTCGGGTTTTTAGTAATGATTTTAATGCTTCCTATATGACTTTTATGTTGTTGTAATGGCTTTTCTTGTTGTTGGTTGTTGATAAAGTAAAAGCCAATAATTGATGAAAGCGACATTAAAGCAATAAATATCAACGCGCCGTTGATATTTAAATAGTGAATGACAATGCCAGATATGGCAGGGCCAAGTATGATGTTAACCGAGTTAACAATGCCTCGATATTTGAATGCAGGTTCTAATTTATTTTTATCACTGATTTCTGGCAGAATACTTGTGCCAATGGGTTGAATCAGTATGGCTGAAATAGAAGCGAAAATAGATATAATCCCCAATGGAATATACAAATTTTTATCTATAAAGTTAGCAAGGATAAAAAGCAAAGTAGTCGGGATGATACAGAGCAATACCACATTTTTTTTATTAAACCTGTCGCCAAGATTACTCATGAAGAGGAGAAATAATACTTGAAAAAACCAGGATGAGAAAATAAACCATCCAAGTTGAAAATCCAGATTTAGCCCTTCAATCATCCACCAGGAAAACAGCATACTAAATGCTCTTGTCGAGGAGGTGAATAAAATATCAGATATTTGATATAGAAAAAATGAAATATTATTTTTCATTATTACCCTTATCTTTATTGATAACCATGTTGACTTATAAATTTCAGAAATGGTACAGGTAAAATGTATTTATGTCACTTGTATCACCGAGCTAATTAGCTGGAGTTTTATTATCCCTGCGTGTATATTTATACAGTAATCTGGCATGGGGAGATCAAATGCGCAAAATTATTCATATTGATATGGATTGTTTTTTTGCTGCCATTGAAATGCGGGATAATCCATCACTGCGCAACATTCCGATTGCTGTAGGCGGAAGCGCTGATCGAAGGGGCGTCATTAGTACGGCAAATTATCCCGCCCGCCGTTTTGGGGTGCACAGTGCGATGTCCACTGCGATGGCATTAAAACGTTGTCCCCAATTGAAAGTGATCCCCGGCAGAATGGCGCTGTATAAAGCAGTCTCTCAACATATCCGCCAAATTTTTTCCCGCTACACTGAATTGATTGAACCTCTTTCTGTGGATGAAGCCTATCTGGATGTGACCGATTGCCATTATTGCCACGGTTCTGCCACGTTGATTGCCCAAGAAATCCGTCAGGTTATTTTTGATGAATTGCAGTTAACGGCCTCCGCGGGTGTGGCGCCGGTCAGGTTTTTAGCCAAGATAGCCTCTGATATCAATAAACCCAATGGGCAATGTGTTATCTCTCCCGATCAGGTTGAAGCTTTTATTCATTCGCTGCCATTACGCAAAATTCCCGGTGTCGGCAAAGTCACGGCGAAACGTCTGTCAGACATGGGGTTGGAAACCTGCTCTGATGTTCAGCGATACGATAAGTTGGCATTAATAAAAAGTTTGGGTAAGTTTGGTCTGGTGCTTTGGGAGCGTTGCCACGGCATTGATGAGAGACAAATTACACCTGAACGCTTGCGCAAATCTGTCGGGGTAGAAAAAACCTTGGCGCAGGATATTTATGAGTGGAACGAGTGTGTTGAACTGATTGAAAAACTTTACCCTGAGTTGGAAAAACGGCTGGGAAAGGTAAAACCCGATCTTCGTATTGCCCGTCAAGGGATCAAATTAAAGTTTGACGATTTTCAATTGACGACACAGGAACACGTCCATCCCATATTGGATAAACCCGATCTGATTCAGGTTGCAAAACAGGCTTGGGAAACACGCAGGGAAGGGCGAGGCGTCAGGCTGGTTGGGCTGCATGTGACATTACAAAATCCACAACTGGAACGTCAGCTTTTATTGGAGTGGTAAGGTTATTGGGATGGTAAGGCGCGGAATCTCCCCCACAAGCAGATAGCAGGGGAGAGACAATTTATTTCGATTATTTTTTTATTCCTTGGCCGGAATCGCTTTCAGAATGGCAGTGAGTAGCTGCCAATATTGGCCGACGCTTTTAATGTGGACTTTTTCATCAGGAGAGTGAGCCCTCCGGATCGTTGGGCCGATAGAAACCATGTCCATATCAGGATAGGGTTTTTTGAACAGGCCACACTCCAATCCGGCGTGAATCACCATGATATTCGGTGTTTTATCGAAGAGCTGGTGATAAGTTTCACGGACGACGTGCATGATGGGAGAATCGGCATCAGGCTGCCAGCCGGGATAGCTGCCGCTGGCGACGGTTTCTGCGCCAGCCAGGTTTGCCAGAGAATGCAGCATTTCAACAACATAATCCTTGCCACTTTCGATCAGTGAACGGATCAGGCAAATAACCTCAGTTTTCTCTTCATCCATCGTCACAATCCCCACGTTCAGTGACGTTTCTACCACACCTTTGGCGACATCACTCATCCGAATAACACCATTAAGCATACTATTGAGCAGGGAGACGAAGCGAGTCTGGCAATCCGTTGTTAATGGGGGTAATGAGGCTTCGGTTTCATCCAACAGGAGGGTGAGATGATTTTCAACGACCGCGTATTCGTTTTTCAATGTTTCCAGATAGTGTTCTTGCAATTGGTACAACTTTTCAACTTTATCGACAGGCACCGCAATGACGGCAGAACCTTCACGAGGGATGGCATTGCGCAGGGTTCCACCTTGCAGGTGAATCAGTTTCAATGCCAACTCATCGGCATACATCGCCAGGAAACGGGCCAGTAATTTGTTGGCATTGCCCAATCCCAGATGGATATCGCCACCGGAGTGACCCCCTTTTAATCCCTTAATCGTCAGTTGCAAAGTCTTGTAGCCAGCCGGCAGGGCTTCACGGGACAGTGGTAAGGTTGTGACAAAATCAATGCCACCCGCACAGCCCATGTAAATTTCGCCTTCTTCTTCTGAATCGGTATTGATCAGAATATCAGCTTGCAGCCAGCCAGATTTCAGGCCGAACGCACCATCCATACCCGCCTCTTCGGTCATGGTCAGTAAAACTTCCAGTGGCCCGTGCTTGACGGATTCGTCCGCCAATACCGCCAGGGCGGAAGCCATGCCGATACCGTTATCAGCGCCCAATGTTGTCCCATCAGCCGTAACCCAGTCATCATCAATATAAGGGCGGATAGGATCTTGGGTGAAATCGTGTTGAGTATCGTTATTTTTCTGTGGAACCATATCAAGGTGCGCTTGAAGTACAACAGCCTTGCGATTTTCCATGCCTTTTGACGCAGGCTTTCTGATCAAAATATTGCCCACTTCATCCCGTTCTACATGAAGCTCTTTGCTTTTTGCCCACTCAATGATATGGGATGCGAGGGCTTCTTCATGGTAGGAAGGGTGAGGAATGGAGCAGATTTGGGCAAAAATATCCCATAGTGGTTGGGGGGATAATGTTGATAATTCGGACACGGCGGATCTCCTGTAACAGCATTTTGGTGAGAAGAAAATGGTAATGTTTGACACATTAGGGCGTTTCTGTCATTTGCGTTGTCCTAATGTCCATGCCATGCTTGAGAATATCATTTTATTGTCGGCAATGGGCAGTCACAATGAAGCCTTACCTTGTTTTTACTGGTTTTTGTCTGTTCAAATCACTATAATCTCGCGCAACTTTTTTCTGCAAAAAAACACACACACTTTTCTGAAATATTTTTTAGTTTCCAGGATTTAATTTTATGAGTGAAAAATATGTTGTAACGTGGGATATGTTGCAAATACATACCCGTCAATTGGCGCATCGTTTACTTCCCGTAGAACAGTGGAAAGGCATTATTGCCGTTAGCCGTGGTGGTCTTGTTCCGGGGGCGTTACTGGCTCGTGAATTGGGCATTCGTCATGTTGATACTGTCTGTATTGCCAGCTACGATCACGATAATCAGCGCGAGTTGAACATATTGAAAAAAGCGGAAGGTGACGGTGAAGGTTTCATTGTTGTCGATGATCTGGTTGATACCGGAGGCACTGCTCGGGCCATCCGCGACATGTACCCGAAAGCTCACTTTGTCACGATTTTTGCCAAACCCGCAGGTCGTCCGCTTGTGGATGATTATGTTGTTGATATCGCGCAAAACACTTGGATTGAGCAACCATGGGATATGGGCGTCATGTTCGTTCCACCTATTTGTGATCAGCAGTAAGATTTTTCTTTTGCCATGACTAAAAAAAACCTTTCAGAATCGTTGTTTAAACCTCGGCTTAAGCATCGGGAAACCTCTACACTGGTGAAATATACTCACCCACAATCTATAACTGCCAGTGATAGTCAGCTTGGTGGGGAGCGCCGCGAGCGTTGGTATCGAATGATTAATTGGCTCGCCTGGATCTGGAGGGGCGTCAATCCGCTGGAAATTCAAGATGTTCTCAGTCGGATTGCCGTGACAGATGCTGAACGCAGTACTGAGCATTTGTTGGATACTGTGGTCGGTTATCGTAAAGGAAATTGGGCATTTGAATGGTCCCAGCAGGCAATGTTCTGGCAACAGGAAGCATTGCAGACTGAAGATACAGAAAAAGCCGGTTCATGCTGGTTAAAGGCCGCAACGCTATACAGCATTGCGGCTTATCCTCATTTGCGCGGTGATGAACTGGCTGATCAGGCGATTGTGCTGGCGAATAAAGCCTATGAAAATGCGGCATGTTTTTCTGACTATGAATTGAAAAAATTGGAATTCCCGCTGGAAGGCGGCAAAAGTGTTACGGGGTTATTGCACTTGCCTGCCCACGTACAGGAGCCTTGTCCAACAATATTAGTTTGTGCCAGCCTTGATAATGTACAGAGTGATTGCTGGCGGTTATTCCGTGAACACTTCTCGCCTCTTGGCTTTGCCATGTTAACCGTGGATATGCCTTCTGTCGGATATTCCGCCAAGTTTACCTTGACGCAGGATACATGTGCCCTTCATCAACAAGTTTTGCAACAACTACGTAGCGTGCCGTGGATTGATCATACCCGTGTAGGGGTATTCGGTTTTCGTTTTGGCGCGAATATCGCGGTTCGTCTTGCCTATTTGGAGCCGAAACTGATTAAAGGCGTCTCGGTCGTTGGCCCGATTGTTCATGAATTGCTGCATGATGAAAAATTGCAGCAGAAAATTCCGTCAATGTATATCGACGTCTTGGCCAGTCGCTTGGGTATTTATCACGTGGATGAAGAGAGATTGCGTGCAGAGCTGAATTGTTATTCCTTGAAAAAACAAGGATTGTTGGGTCGTCGTTGTACTGTGCCCATGCTTTCGGTGTATTGGGAAGATGATATTTTCAGTCCGCGGAAAGACTCGAAGTTAATCGCCATGTCCTCAATGGACGGTACATTGCGGGCGATCCCTGCGACATCAGTTTATAGTGGTTTCAATAAGGCATTACACGAAATAAGTGTATGGTTGAAAGATAAAGTTTTATAAAACAAAATTTATTACTTGATATTTTTTAATCGTTTGATACAAAGGTGTTCTGTATATAAGGAGACCTTTGTATGACTTTACCTGCAAGTTATTCTAAAAATAGGTTGTTGAAGAGTTTTTCTGCATTAGGGCCGTATGTACGTGAATTAAAATGCCAAAATGGTTATTTTTTCTTTGACTGTTTAGCCGTTTGCGTCAGTGCAAACGTGGTGCCAGATAAACGTGAATTTTGGGGATGGTGGTTAGAGTTACAAGAGCATGATCAGGGATTTGTTTACCATTATCAGATAGGCTTATTTGATAAAAAAGGTGAATGGTGTGCCATGAGTATTAAAAAAAGAGCTGATCTTGAGCACCTTGAATCAACGTTGCAGGCATTCCACAAACGTCTGGCTGACTCCCTTAACACGCTTAAACTGAGATTAATCCCCTCCGAAAACACGGTCACCCTTCAAACACAAGCTATGGCATGATTTTGTTTTTAACCTGTTTTTTTTAAATATTGCGTTATGTCAGTTGGCATAACGCCTCTCTCCTGTTAAAACTGAATATTATTTTTTTTCAAATTATTTTTTCAAATTAACGGTAGAAATATGATGAATGGCAGCCAAACATTGGTTGTGAAACTGGGGACGAGTGTATTGACCGGTGGCTCTCGTCGTTTGAATCGTGCCCACATTGTGGAATTGGTTCGTCAATGTGCTCAACAGCATGAAAAAGGCCACCGTATTATTATTGTGACTTCCGGGGCGATTGCCGCTGGACGCGAACATTTAGGCTATCCTGATCTTCCGGCAACCATTGCTTCAAAACAGTTGTTGGCCGCGGTTGGGCAAAGTCGTTTGATCCAACTGTGGGAACAGCTTTTTTCGATTTATGGTATCCATGTCGGGCAAATGCTCCTGACCCGTGCGGATTTGGAAGATCGTGAACGCTTCCTGAATGCGAGGGATACCCTTCAGGCTTTGCTTGATAATCACATTGTCCCCATCATTAATGAAAACGATGCCGTGGCGACAGCAGAGATTAAAGTGGGTGACAATGATAATCTTTCTGCGCTGGCCGCCATTCTGGGCAGTGCAGATAAGTTATTGCTTCTGACCGACATAGAAGGGCTTTATACCGCCGATCCCCGTAACAACCCGGATGCCAGATTGATCGCGGAAGTTCATGACATCAATGATGAGCTGAAAATGATGGCTGGGGATAGTGTTTCGGGCTTAGGGACGGGAGGTATGGCCACAAAACTTCAGGCGGCAGGCGTGGCTGGGCGTGCCGGCATTGATGTGATCATTGCCGCGGGTAACCGGTCGGGCGTTATTGCTGATGTTATTGACGGAAAACCAGTTGGAACACGTTTTCATGGTCTGGCTAGCCCGATGGAAAATCGTAAGCGTTGGATCTTTGGTGCACCGCCGGCAGGGGAAATTATTGTCGATCATGGTGCAGAAGCGGCGATTATTGGGAAAGGCAGTTCACTGTTGCCCAAAGGGATCAAAAACGTTAAAGGTGATTTTTCCCGCGGTGAAGTCATTTGCATCCGTAGCTTATCGGGCAAAGATTTGGCTCATGGCGTATGCCGTTACAACAGTGATGCTTTACGTCTGATTGCCGGCCATCATTCACAGCAAATTAGCCAGATACTGGGTTATGAATATGGCGCTGTGGCGGTTCACCGTGACGATTTGATTGTCATTTAATGAATTGATCGTGAGTTAAGGATTTCACCATGCTAGAGCAGATGGGAAAAGCGGCCAAAGCCGCATCGTGGCAGTTGGCGCAATTAAGCACCAGCCAGAAAAATCAAGCGTTGAATCATATTGCTGATTTGCTGGAGAGCGAAATGGCAGTGATTCTGGCTGCTAACCAGCAAGATATGCAGCAAGCCCGTGAGCAGGGGATGAGTGAGGCACTGCTCGATCGGTTGTTACTGACGCCTGAACGACTGAATGCTATCGCCAATGATGTGCGTCAGGTCTGCCGTTTGGCTGATCCGGTAGGGCAAGTCATTGATGGGCAATTATTGGATAATGGATTGCAATTGAGCCGACGCCGGGTTCCTTTGGGCGTGATTGGGGTCATTTATGAAGCCCGGCCTAATGTGACCATCGATGTGGCATCGTTATGCCTGAAAACCGGTAATGCCGTGATATTGCGGGGTGGCAAAGAGACTCACCATACTAATCAAGCGATGGTTAGCGTTATACAGCAGGCTCTGGGGCAAAGTGGTTTACCGGCTGCTGCGGTTCAGGCGATCAATAAACCCGATCGTGAATGGGTCGCTGAATTGCTGAAAATGGATCGTTATGTCGATATGCTGATCCCGCGGGGCGGGGCGGGGTTACATAAATTGTGCCGGGAACAATCAACGATTCCCGTGATCACGGGCGGGATTGGCGTTTGTCACACATTTGTGGATGAAACCATCTATATTGAAAAAGCGCTGGAAATCATTACCAATGCGAAAGTTCAACGCCCAAGTGCCTGTAATTCACTGGAAACGTTATTAGTCCATGAAAAAATAGCCGCCGATTTCCTGCCAGTCTTGAGTATTAAAATGAAAGAGCAGGGGGTGACACTGCACGCCAGCAAATCAGCGCTGGTCTTGCTGAAAGATGGCCCTGCCACCGTCGTGGCAGTGGCAGAAGCAGATTATTGTGATGAATGGCTATCTTTGGATATGAATGTGGACATTGTCAGCGATATTGACCAAGCGATTGAACACATCCGTACTTATGGTACAGCTCACTCTGATGCAATTCTGACGGAATCTTTACAGCAGGCTGATTATTTTGTGCGTCATGTGGATTCAGCCGCGGTATATGTGAATGCAAGCACGCGTTTTACTGATGGAGGACAATTTGGTTTGGGGGCTGAAGTGGCTGTCAGTACCCAGAAATTACACTCCAGAGGCCCGATGGGGCTTGATGCACTGACAACCTATAAGTGGATTGGGTATGGGGATTATTTACCTCGCCGTTAACCAATCTGACTTTAATTAGAATTTTGTTGAACTATGCTCAGTCACACTGAATATTAAGTGTGACTTTTTGCACCATGAACTTTTTTGCACCATTAACAATACGCTTTTACACGAGTGTAAATATTTAGTTACCATACTCGTCATGTTTCAAGATGTATTGATTAGCTCCGCGCGATGCAGGTGAGATAATCAATTGCTTTCGCCTTGCGAGCGGCAACTTGAAGTTTATCGGGTATATACTTTATGTTTAGGCTTAATTTTATAGACTCTTCGGCAAAACGATTCTTCAGGAAAATAATCAAATGAAACAAACTCTATTCATCGTAGGTGCACGAGGTGCAGGGAAGACGACAATAGGTAAGTTGTTGTCTGAAGCACTGTCGTATCAATTTGTTGACACCGATGAAAGTATTCAGTCTACGTCTAAAATGACGATAGCTGATTTGGTTGAGCGACATGGCTGGGGGCATTTCAGGACATTGGAAAGCCAAACGTTAAAAGCGGTTAGCCAGAGTGAACGTGTTATTTCAACCGGAGGGGGAATGGTGTTATCGCTTGAGAATCGCCAATATATGCAACAAAATGGCGTTGTGATTTATTTACAAGCATCCGCAGACGTGTTGAGTAAACGGTTGTCCCTTAATCCAGAGAATTCACAACGTCCCAGCTTAACAGGGAAGTCCATCATAGAAGAAATGGAAGGTATATTGGTAGAAAGGGAACCCTTATACCGAGAGTGTGCCAGTTTTATTGTCGATGCCAATCTCGCAACAGAAGATATCGTCTCTCGCGTTAGATCTTATATTTTAAGCCGAAAAAACAAACTAATTTAATATATTAAGGGCGTTTAAGTTTATTTTCTGTCTGGCAAGGAAATCTTATATAACAGATGGCTTATACAACTTATAGTATCACTCTACTTACTCACTTTAATTTTATTTAATTATATTTGAGATATGGATATGCTCTTAAATTTTATTCGATTACTTGTTCGTATTCTCTTCAGGGTGACAGTCGAAGGTGATAGCAAACAGCTACAACACCCCAAATGTATTATTACGCCCAATCATGTTTCGTTTCTGGATGGCCTGTTAATTGGGCTATTCTTGCCGGTAAAGCCGGTATTCGCTGTCTATTCTAATATTGCGACCCGTGGCTTTCTCAAATTTATCAAGCCTTATGCAGATGTTGTCCCGCTGGACCCGACTAATCCAATGGCCGTCAGGACATTGGTTAAAGAGGTGGATAAAGGGCGTCCGATAGTGATTTTCCCCGAAGGAAGGATCACCGTGACCGGCTCTCTGATGAAAATTTATGATGGTGCCGCTTTTATTGCCGCGAAATCAGGCGCAAAAGTCGTCCCTATCCGAATTGAGGGGGCGGAGCTAACGGTTTTTGGCCGGTTAAAAGGGATCGTGAAGCGGCATTGGTTCCCGAAAATCACCCTCAAGATTTTGCCTGCCGTTGATCTGCCGATGCCGGATGCCCCTGATTCAACAGCACGCCGCCGTTTAGCCGGGGAGCATCTCCATGCCATTATGATGGAAGTGAGGATGCAGACGTGTCACAAGGAGACGCTGTTCGGCGCTTACCTTACTGCGCAAAAACGCTTTGGCCGTTTCAAACCCTGCATTGAGGATGTGAATTTTACAGAAAACAGTTATCACTCATTACTGAAAAAAATATTGGCCACCAGCCGGATCTTAGGGCGCTTTACACAAAAAGGTGAACGCATTGGCCTGTTGTTGCCAAATGCGACGGTGATGGCGGCTGCCATATATGGCGCTTCATTAAAAGGGCGAGTGCCGGCGCTTCTGAACTATACAGCAGGAAGCAATGGCATTAAGAATGCCATGCAGGCGGCAACCATCAAAACCATCGTAACATCCCGCCAATTTCTGGAAAAAGGGCAATTGACTCATCTGCCAGAACAGGTAACCGAAGCCAATTGGGTCTATCTGGAAGATTTAAAAGACACCATCACGCAGGAAGATAAACTTTGGATATTGTGGCATTTGGTTTTCCCTGCCAAAGCCATGTTGACTTCGCAAAAGCCGGATGATGATGCCTTGATCCTGTTTACATCAGGCTCCGAAGGTGCACCAAAAGGTGTTGTTCACAGTCATGCCAGTCTGTTGGCAAATGTTGAGCAGATAAAAACAGTGGCTGATTTTACCCCGCTGGATCGCTTTATGTCTTCTTTACCCCTGTTTCATGCCTTCGGTCTGACCGTGGGTCTATTTACACCATTAATGACAGGCAGTCGCGTATTCCTTTATCCAAGCCCGTTACATTATCGTGTGGTGCCTGAACTGGTCTATGATTGCAATTGTACCGTACTGTTCGGAACCTCAACTTTCTTGGGCAATTATGCCCGTTTTGCCCATCCTTATGATTTTTCCCGTCTGCGTTATGTGGTGGCCGGCGCAGAAAAACTGTCAGAAAACACCCAACGCATTTGGCAGGAGAAATTTGGTATCCGTATCCTTGAGGGATATGGGGTGACGGAATGTGCGCCGGTAGTGGCAATCAATGTCCCGATGGCGGCAAAAACGGGAACCGCCGGGCGGATTTTGCCCGGCATGGAAGCCCGTTTACTGCCTGTACAGGGAATTGAAGGAGGAGGAGGCCGCTTACAGCTACGCGGGCCAAATGTCATGAAAGGATATCTGCGAGTTGAAGCGCCTGAGCATCTGGAACCACCGTCCGCAGAAGATGCCGAAGGGAATAATCAAGTCGGCTGGTATGATACCGGGGATATCGTTGCTATTGATAAAGAGGGTTTTTGCATGATCAAAGGGCGGGTGAAACGTTTTGCCAAACTTGCGGGGGAAATGGTTTCTCTCGAAGCGGTAGAACAAATAGCCTCGCGCATTTCGACTGATGCACTGCATGCGGCTACCGCCAAGCGTGACCGCAGTAAAGGTGAAGCACTGGTATTGTTCACAACCGATGCGAAACTCAATAGAAATGCCATGCTGGGCATTGCCCGTGAAATGGGAATGCCTGAGCTGTCGGTTCCACGAGACATCCGTTATGTGAAGCACCTGCCTTTGCTTGGCAGTGGTAAACCGGATTTTGTCACACTCAGAACAATGGCTGAACAGGAGTAAAGAAATGGATGCCACTGTGGAGACACGACCCCTGTTAAGTCGTGGAATGAAAGCCGTATTGTTGTCGCAATTTTTCTCTGCGTTTGCTGACAATGCACTGTTCTTTGCGATCTTAGCCCAATTAAAGATGGAGTTTTATCCTGAATGGAGTTGGCCAGTCCTGCAAATTGTTTTTGTCCTGACTTATATCGTATTTGCCCCCTTTGTGGGGCAAATTGCTGATCGGTTTTCAAAAGGGCGTGTCATGCTCTTTTCTAATGTCATCAAATTGCTTGGGGCCATCAGCATCTGTATCGATATGAACCCTTTTCTGGGATATACCTTAGTCGGAATTGGGGCTGCGGCTTATTCTCCTGCTAAGTATGGGATTTTGGGTGAATTGACGGATGGCGGACGTTTGGTCAAAGCCAATGGCATGATGGAGGCTTCGACCATCGCCGCTATTCTGATTGGTTCAGTTGCTGGTGGTTTCCTTTCTGATATCAGCCTGATACTGGCATTGGGGCTTTGTGCCTTGTTGTATGGTGTCGCCGTCGTGTCTAATTTCTATATTCCCCGTCTGGCTGCGGCTCGTGAAGGCAGAGGCTGGAATCCCAAAAAAATGCTGGTGGATTTTATGGCGGTTTGCGCTTCACTTTGGCGTAATCAGGAAACGCGCTTTTCATTGGTGGGAACCAGCTTATTTTGGGGAGCAGGTATCACGCTGCGCTTCTTGTTGGTTGCATGGGTTCCGATTGTTCTGGGCATTGATGGCAATACGACCCCGACATTGATGAATGCCGTCGTTGCTATTGGTATCATTGCTGGGGCAGGCATGGCTGCGCGGTTTATTACATTGAAAACGGTTCGTCGCTGTATGCCGGCGGGGATCTTAATTGGACTGATGGTCATTCTTTTTGCGACTCAGCAATCCATCGTATTTTCCTACTTAATTTTGATTGTCCTCGGCGTATTTGGTGGACTTTTCATCGTTCCATTAAATGCACTGCTGCAAGAACATGGAAAGCATGCAATGGGCGCAGGTAAAGCTGTTGCTGTACAAAACCTAGGTGAAAACAGTGCCATGTTAGTCATGCTGGGGTTGTATTCGGTTTCCATCATGTTGGGCGCTTCGGTCGTTGCGGTTGGCATTGGTTTTGGCCTTTTGCTTTCTTTGGCCATTGGCGGTCTGTGGATTTGGGATCTGCTTCGGAAAAATTAATTTCTTATAGAATTGAAGGTCGGTTATGGATGAAAAAATCCTGAATCAGCTTAGTATTGAACTTGGAAAGAGATTAAAACAGAAAAAATTATCCGTAACCTGTGCAGAATCTTGCACCGGCGGTTGGATCGCTAAAGTGATTACAGATATTGCGGGGAGTTCGGCCTATTTTAATCGCGGTTTCGTGACTTACAGTAATGACGCCAAACATGAAATGCTGGGGGTTTCTCCGGCGTCGTTGGCACAATTTGGTGCGGTCAGTGAGCCGGTCGTAAAAGAAATGGCAGCCGGGGCATTAATTGCCGCGAATGCAGACGTTTCTGTTGCTGTCAGCGGTATTGCTGGGCCAGAAGGGGGAAGTGAGGAAAAACCGACTGGCACGGTTTGGATTGGGTTTGCTTTTTACCTTGATGAAAATATCCATACTGTGACCTACCGTCAGCATTTTTCGGGGGATCGTCATGCTGTGCGTCTGCAAGCCGTCATTTTTTCTTTAAAAACCTTGTTGGCAGAAATCATAAAAAATTAGCTTGATGCTGTATGATTATACAGTATAATCATACGGCACTTTGGTATCAGAAACAGTTTATCAGCAGTGGGGCAGCCCCTTCATTGCTTGCGAAGGAGTAAATATGGCTAACGATGAAAACAAACAAAAGGCTCTGGCAGCGGCGCTGGGCCAAATTGAGAAACAATTTGGTAAAGGTTCCATCATGCGTTTGGGTGAAAACCGCTCAATGGATGTTGAAACGATCTCTACCGGTTCCCTGTCACTGGATATTGCACTGGGCGCAGGTGGCTTACCAATGGGCCGTATCGTTGAGATATATGGACCAGAATCTTCCGGTAAAACAACGCTGACATTGCAAGTTATTGCCGCAGCCCAGCGCGAGGGCAGAACTTGTGCGTTTATTGATGCCGAACATGCCCTTGATCCGGTTTATGCGAAAAAACTGGGTGTAGATATTGATAATCTGTTGTGTTCCCAGCCTGATACGGGTGAACAGGCATTGGAAATTTGTGATGCCTTATCACGTTCTGGTGCTGTCGATGTGATTATTGTTGACTCTGTTGCCGCATTAACACCAAAAGCAGAAATTGAAGGTGAAATCGGCGACTCTCATATGGGCTTGGCTGCGCGTATGATGAGCCAAGCGATGCGTAAGCTGGCGGGGAATCTGAAAAACTCGAATACCCTGTTGATCTTCATCAACCAAATCCGCATGAAAATTGGGGTGATGTTTGGTAACCCTGAAACCACCACAGGGGGTAATGCGCTGAAATTCTACGCCTCTGTCCGCTTGGATATCCGCCGTACCGGTTCGGTGAAAAATGGCGAAGAAGTTGTTGGTAGTGAAACACGTGTGAAAGTGGTCAAGAACAAGGTTGCTGCGCCATTTAAACAAGCCGAATTCCAAATTCTTTATGGTGAAGGCATTAACACCTTTGGTGAGTTAGTCGATCTGGGTGTTAAGCACAAAATGGTGGAAAAAGCTGGTGCATGGTATAGCTACAACAGCGACAAAATTGGACAAGGTAAAGCCAATGCCACTAACTATCTGAAAGAACATCCAGAAATTGCGTCCGAGTTGGATAAGAAACTACGCGATTTACTGTTGAATAATACAGGGGAGTTCAATAGTGCGGCTACGGATTATGTGACTGATTATGAAAACAACGGCGAAGAAGTAAATAACGAAGAGTTTTAATTTTTATTTCATTCATTAACGTCCATATCCAGCCGTAATACAGCACTAATCTGGCTTTTAAAAACCACACTCATATTGGGTGTGGTTTTTGTTTTTATGGCAGAAATAAACATCCTTGAAATAGGCGTATTGAAACAGGTGTCACGAACAGACTTTCAGAAAATCCCCAGACGAATTACAATGCTGAAAAGCGAATGGATTTATATGGGATTTTACTTCTTATGGAAGACATTCTATCTTAACCCTACTTTAATTTATTCGTGAGTTGACAGGTGATGCGGTATACCACCTCAACCATTCATAAATCTGTTTTTTCAGCTTGATTTCGGGACAATTATGAGCAAAAGCACCGCTGAGATCCGTCAAGCGTTTCTTGACTTTTTTCATACTAAAGGGCACCAGATAGTACCAAGTAGTTCATTGGTGCCGACTAATGATCCAACATTGTTGTTCACCAACGCAGGGATGAACCAGTTCAAAGATGTTTTTCTGGGATTGGATAATAGACCTTATTCTAGGGCAACAACGGCTCAGCGTTGTGTTCGTGCTGGCGGTAAGCATAATGATTTAGAAAATGTGGGTTATACAGCCCGTCACCACACTTTCTTCGAAATGTTGGGTAACTTCAGTTTTGGCGATTATTTTAAACAGGATGCCATTAAATACGCATGGGAGTTGCTGACCAGCGAAGCGTGGTTTAGTCTGCCAAAAGAAAAACTGTGGGTGACTGTCTATGAGACAGACGACGAGGCTTATGACATTTGGCATAAAGAAGTCGGCGTTCCAGCAGAAAGGATTATTCGTATCGGTGATAACAAAGGTGCTCCTTATGCGTCAGATAATTTCTGGCAAATGGGGGATACCGGTCCATGCGGCCCTTGTACGGAAATTTTTTACGACCACGGTGAACATATTTGGGGAGGTCCTCCAGGCAGCCCAGAAGAAGACGGTGACAGATATATCGAAATTTGGAACATCGTTTTCATGCAATTCAACCGCCATGCTGATGGCACCATGGAACCGTTACCAAAACCTTCAGTGGATACCGGCATGGGGCTGGAGCGTGTCACCGCAGTCTTGCAACATGTTAATTCCAACTACGAGATTGACCTGTTCCAAAGTTTAATTGCTTCGGTTGCAGAAGTAACTGGGGCAACCGATCTTACCAATAAATCACTGCGTGTTGTTGCCGACCATATCCGCGCATGTGCGTTCTTGATTTGCGACGGGGTTATTCCATCCAATGAAAACCGTGGATATGTGCTTCGCCGTATCATTCGTCGTGCTGTTCGTCATGGCAATATGCTGGGGGCAAAAGAAGCCTTCTTCTACAAACTGGTTGCACCGCTCATCAAATTCATGGGCGCGGCTGGTGAGGCGCTGAAACAGCAGCAGGCTTTGGTTGAGCAGGTATTGAAAACGGAAGAAGAACAGTTCGCTCGTACTTTGGAACGTGGTTTGCAGCTTCTGGATGAAGAGCTGGCTAAATTATCTGGCGATACCCTCGATGGTGAGACTGCTTTCCGTTTGTATGACACCTATGGTTTCCCTGTTGACCTGACTGCGGATGTTTGCCGCGAACGTAATATCAAAGTCGATGAAGTCGGTTTTGATGCAGCGATGGAAAATCAGCGTCGTCGTGCCCGTGAATTCAGCGGCTTTGGTACAGATTACAATGAATTAATCAAAGTTGATGAACGCAGTGATTTTTGTGGTTATGACCATCATTCACAGCAAGCTGCTGTTATCGCTATTTTCCGTAATGGTCAGTCTGTTGAGCAAATTCACGCGGGTGAAGAAGCGATCGTTATACTTGATAAAACCGCTTTCTACGCTGAATCTGGTGGACAGGTTGGTGATACGGGTAAATTGTCGAATGGCGATGGCGTATTTGAAGTCCTCGATACACAAAAATATGCTCAGGCAATTGGTCACAGCGGTAAGTTGATAAGCGGTAGTTTGAGCGTTAATGGTACCGTTAATGCTGAAATTGATGGGATGCGCAGAGATGCGATCCGTTTGAATCACTCGGCGACCCATTTGTTACATGCGGCATTACGTCAAATTTTGGGAGAACACGTTGCCCAAAAAGGTTCTTTGGTCAATGATAAATATTTGCGCTTTGATTTCTCTCACTTTGAGGCCATGAAACCAAAGCAGATCCGTCAAGTCGAAAACTTAGTGAATGAAGAAGTTCGCAAAAATTCACTTATTGTTACAGAATTAATGGGGCTGGAAGAAGCAAAAGCCAAAGGTGCTATGGCACTGTTTGGCGAGAAATATGACGAAAAAGTGCGTGTACTTAGCATGGGCGGCTTTTCTACCGAACTATGTGGTGGCACTCATGCGAGTCGCACAGGTGATATAGGGTTGTTCCGTATATCCAGTGAATCAGGTACAGCAGCAGGGATCCGCCGTATTGAAGCCATTACGGGGCAAACTGCGCTAAACTCTGTCTATCAGCAAGCTGATTTACTGCAAGACATTGCTCATCTGGTGAAAGGTGATATCAGTAGCCTGAATGAGAAAGTGAAAACGACACTGGACAGAACGAAACAATTGGAAAAAGAGTTGCAACAGTTGAAATCTCAGCAAGCGGCTCAGGAAAGCTCCTCTTTGGCGAATCAAGCCAAGGAAATCCAAGGTGTCCGTCTACTGGTGACACAATTAGGTGATATAGAACCGAAAATGCTCAGAACGATGGTTGATGATCTCAAAAATCAATTAGGATCAGCAATTATTGTGCTTTCCACAGTGACTGGTGATAAAGTCAGCCTAATTGTTGGTATAACGAAGGATTTGACTGCTAAAATAAAAGCAGGCGATTTAATCTCTTTTGTTGCCCAACAAGTTGGAGGTAAAGGAGGGGGACGTCCTGATCTGGCTCAGGCTGGTGGGTCGGATGTAGCAGCTCTTACTTCCGCATTAGCTAGTGTAGAAGAGTGGGTAGCATCGCGGTTATAGTTGGTATTGCCGTGACAGCAGTGGCACCATGAAAGCGTTTTTTTATGGTGCCAGATGGTTTTGGTTGTGAAATTGTTAAAATGTTGGGCACGTGCTTATATTTTAGCTATCCTATAGATATAGTAAATGTGTTCAAAACTGCTTATACTTTAAGTAGATATCATTGCTTTACGTTTTCACGGTGTTTGATGGATAATAGCGGGGAAACCTAGAGACCCGACTCTTTTAAATTTTCAAGGAGCAAAGAATGCTTATTCTGACTCGTCGAGTTGGTGAAACACTCATGATAGGCGATGAGGTAACAGTCACAGTACTGGGAGTTAAAGGCAACCAAGTTCGCATTGGTGTAAATGCGCCCAAGGAAGTTTCTGTTCACCGTGAAGAAATTTATCAACGGATTCAGGCAGAGAAGTCTCAGCCTACAACTTTTTAATTCAAGAATGGCGTCCACGCTTTTTTAAAACTTGGGCGCTACTCTGTTTTTTTGCCTTCTTTTTGCTACTTTCTGCTTATTCCCTATTTTGTCAACCTATCATGTTTATCTCTTTTTAAGATCTTGATTCTATTTTCTCACGTCTTCTTATTTTCTATCTGTCGAAAAAGCATCGTTCATGAGTCCATAGAGAGGAATAATCATTTCCGTAAATTTTAACGGTTCTTAGATGATTTCACTGCTGATAAAACAGCCCTTTAGATGTTAAACCCAGCACTTTGAATGTTAAGTGTTCAAACAAAAAAAAGTTGCGAAAAATTGTTTGACTTATCAGGCAGGGAAAGTATTATGTGCGCCATCGCAGCGACGAAGAGCTTGAAGAAAGGCTTCTGAGTAAGCATCAGAAGTAAAGGTTCTGAAAGTGATGAAGTGAAAACTTCTGAGTAGCAGGTTTTAAAGCGTGAATTTTCTTTACGATTTTAAAGTAATGGTGAGGTGGCCGAGAGGCTGAAGGCGCTCCCCTGCTAAGGGAGTATGTGGTTAAGAGCTGCATCGAGGGTTCGAATCCCTCCCTCACCGCCATTTAAAATGCATCCATAGCTCAGCTGGATAGAGTACTCGGCTACGAACCGAGCGGTCGGAGGTTCGAATCCTCCTGGATGCACCATTTTAAACACCGCGATTTTTTAGGTATCTCAATTCTGTCTAGTCAGGCAATCATCAGTGTCTGAACAGAAATAGAAAACCGACAATGCATCCATAGCTCAGCTGGATAGAGTACTCGGCTACGAACCGAGCGGTCGGAGGTTCGAATCCTCCTGGATGCACCATACTTAGATACCCTGATTTTTCGGGATATCGATTTTGTAAATTCAGGCAGTCAATAGTGCCTGAGCAGAAATAGAAAACTGACAACGCATCCATAGCTCAGCTGGATAGAGTACTCGGCTACGAACCGAGCGGTCGGAGGTTCGAATCCTCCTGGATGCACCATTTTAAACCCCTGCCTTATCAAGGCGGGGGTTTTTTGTTTTCATTAAAATATAACATTTGCTTTATTATTTTTGATTATAATTTAATCATTGGCGTGTTTCCACCTCCATGTAATCAGCGACAACTTGTCTTGTTTCATATAAAGTAAACTTTTAGTAATAATCTTTTAAACTCCACGGGAGGACAAATTGATCCCGGACGTATCAAAAGCATTGTCATGGCTAGAGGCAAACCCTACCGTATTAAACGGGATTTGTCGTGGCATTGAACGTGAAACATTGCGTGTTACTCCAGACGGTCATTTAGCTAAGACGGAGCATCCAAAATCACTTGGTGCTTCTTTAACGCATAAATGGATTACAACTGATTTTGCTGAATCTCTATTGGAGTTTATTACCCCTGTTGATAGCAACATAGATAGAACCATTGCTTTCCTTAAAGATTTGCATATCTATACGGCTCAGAATCTGGGTAATGAAAAAATGTGGCCTTTAAGTATGCCATGTTTTATTGATGATGAAGAAAATATCACTCTGGCTCAATATGGGACGTCTAATCTAGGCCGCTTTAAAACCTTATACCGTGAAGGATTAAAGAATCGTTATGGCGCACTCATGCAAATAATTTCTGGTGTGCATTATAACTTTTCTTTGCCAATAAGTTTCTGGCAGGCTTGGTTAGGTATTAAAGATGCTGAAACGGGAAAAGAGCAGATTTCAGATGGTTACCTGCGTTTGATCCGCAATTATTACCGCTTTGGTTGGGTGATCCCTTATTTATTTGGTGCATCACCGGCAATTTGTTCTTCATTTTTACGTGGGCGAGACACAGCATTATCTTTTGAGGAAACCGAAAGAGGGACTTGTTACCTGCCTTATGCGACTTCGTTGAGGATGAGTGACCTAGGGTATACCAACAAATCACAAAGTGATCTGAATATCACTTTTAATCATCTTCATACCTATGTAGAAGGGCTTAAGAAAGCCATTCATAAGCCATCTGAAGAGTTTGCGGCAATCGGTATCAAGAAAGAAGATAAATACTTACAGCTCAACACGAATGTCCTTCAAATTGAAAATGAGTTGTACGCACAGATACGTCCAAAACGAGTCACGAGGAAAGGAGAGTCTCCTTCAGATGCCTTGTTGAGAGGGGGTATAGAATATATTGAAGTGCGCTCTTTGGATATTAACCCTTTCTCTTCCATTGGCGTTGATGAGACTCAAATTCGTTTTCTTGATTTATTTTTGATATGGTGTGCTCTGGCTGATGCGCCTGAAATGGGAAGTGAAGAGCTTGCCTGTTGTCGTGGAAACTGGAATAAGGTCATCTTAGAAGGGCGCAAGCCAGATCTGTCTATTGGGATTGGTCATGGGATTGAACAACAGCCGCTTAAGGTCGTGGGACAGAAGTTATTCAAGGATTTAGAGCGAGTTGCTGAAGTTCTGGATGCCTGTTCAGGAACTCAATATCAATCAGTCTGTAAAGAATTGGTGAGTATGTTTGAAGATCCATCATTAACGTTTTCAGCCCGTGTCTTGGAGAAGATGAAATCTCAGGGGATAGTTGGCTATGGATTGGAACTCGCAGACCAGTATCATAACAAATTGATTGAAGAACATTATTCAATTTTGAGTGATGAAAATTTTTCTGTTGAGCGTGAAGTGTCTGTATCGCGTCAGCATAGTCTTGAGCAGCAAGATAGCATCAGTTTTGAAGCGTATTTAAAACTTCATGCGGGGCGTTAAAAAAGAAAAATGGCCACCAGTGGTGGCCGAATAAGATATCTTAGAGAATAGGGATGATAACAATTTTGCGCGTCTTCATATCTTATGACCAGCCGCAAATGGAAAGGTTTCATCTATCTGAAAAAATTTTCGTAAAAAATCTGATGCCTTAGGAGGTAGTATTATGCCTTTGTTGGATAGTTTTACAGTTGACCATACTCGCATGGCTGCTCCTGCTGTTAGAGTTGCCAAAACGATGAAAACGCCTCATGGTGATACTATCACAGTATTTGATTTGCGTTTTTGTGTTCCTAATGAAGCAGTGATGCCAGAAAGAGGTATTCACACACTTGAGCATTTGTTTGCCGGCTTTATGCGCGATCATTTGAATGGCGATGGTGTTGAAATTATTGATATCTCCCCAATGGGATGCCGTACTGGTTTTTATATGAGCTTGATTGGTGCTCCAGAAGAATTGAGGGTGGCTGAAGCTTGGAAAGCTGCAATGGAAGACGTGCTAAAAGTTCAAAATCAGAGCCAGATCCCAGAATTGAACATTTATCAATGCGGCACATATGAAATGCACTCATTGCAAGAAGCTCAGGGTATTGCTCAACGCATTCTTGATGCTGGTGTTCGTGTCAATTATAACGATGAGTTGGCATTACCTGAAGAAAAGCTTGTGGAGCTTCAGGTTTAGTTTGTTAGATTTTAGTTCGTTAAATATTGTATAAAATACGGTATCTCGACGATCATCCTATTCGGCTGTGAAGTTCTCGTTAAGCAGTCAGACCGGTTTTATATCATTGCAGGGCTGGCAGTAAGCTAGCCCTGCATCGTTGTTCTTTGCTGTCTAAACGATTTTACTGAAAATGTATTAGCATGATAAAGTTATAAGTTATATTAATAAGTTAACTCTGTTTTCTTTTATTAGAAGAGTTAATGGACAATTATCAGGTTTATTAATTCGGCTTAATTAACTTATTCACTCTATTTTATGTTTTATTTTGCACTTTTGTTCATCGGTGTTACACGAACTTGCTTGATAACATTATCGTGTACTGCAAGTACCTCAAATTTATATTCACTAATCTGTATTTGAGCGTTCAATTCAGGGATTTCCCCCAATTCTTCCAGAATCATTCCATTCATTGTTCTTGGCCCATTTTCAGGAAGTGCCCAACCGAAAGCCTTATTTAATTCACGGATATTGGTTGTACCACCAATCAGAACGGTGCCGTCACTTTGTGGGAGAACTTCTTCTGCCAGAGTCGGAGACATGGAGGTGGTAAAATCGCCGACAATTTCTTCTAAAATATCCTCGACAGTCACTAGTCCTTGAATATCGCCATATTCATCAACAATCAAACCCGCTTTTTGTTTGTTGCGTTGGAAGTTAATAAGTTGGATATTCAATGGGGTACTAACGGGGATGAAGTAGATTTTATCTGCGGCTTTAATCAAATTTCTTTTTGTAAATTCTTTTTTCTCCATCATCAGCCGATAGGCTTCACGCACTCGGAGCATACCGATAGCGTCATCAAGGGAATCCCGATATAACACAATGCGCCCATGTGGAGAGTGTGTCAGTTGTCTGATAACAGATTTCCAATCATCGTTAATATCAATACCAACAATTTCATTACGTGGGATCATAATGTCACCAACGGTGACTTTCTCAAGATCCAATATAGAGATCAGCATGTCCTGATTGCGGCGTGATAGATTGCTGTTTGAGTCATTTACAATTGTGCGTAGCTCGTCTTTACTGACCGCATCATTGCGGATATCAGCGGTTTTGAGGCCTAAGAAACGCATAAATAGTAAGCTGATCCTATTAAATGACCAAACAAGGGGCAGCATAATTTTTTCTAGCGGGCGTAGCAGAAAGCTACTTGGGAATGCCACTCTTTCAGGGTAAAGCGCTGCGATAGTTTTGGGCATCACTTCCGAAAAAATGAGAATAACAAACGTGAGTATACCTGTTGCAATAGCAACACCGGCATTGCCGTAGAGCCGCATACCAACGATAGTAGCAAGAGAGGACGCCAAAATATTGACCAGATTATTACCGATAAGGATCAGGCTGATGAGTCTGTCCGGATGACGCAGTAGAGATTCAACCCTGCGTGCGGAATTACTTCCTTGTTTAGCCAAATGACGCAAGCGGTATCGGTTGATTGTCATCATGCTTGTTTCTGAGGCAGAGAAATAAGCGGAAACAATAACCATAACAACAAGAATGATAATTAGTGTGCTTGTTGAGACATGCTCCAAAACAGAATTCCTTCCTAATATTTATACAAATCAGCAATGATAATTTAACCTATTAATAAACCATCATTTCCTGTAATAGCCGGCTACCGAAAAAAGCCAGTGTCAGAATAAATGCGCCAATCAGATTGAACCAAATAACGCGCTTGCCACGCCACCCTTCATGATAATGCCCCCAAAGCAAAATAACGTAAACAAACCATGCAACAATAGATAAAACAGATTTATGGATATTTTCTTTATTGAAAACATCATCCATGTACATGATGCCAGTACATAGCGTCAATGTTAGTAAAATTACACCAACTTGGGTAATGTGAAACATTTTTCGCTCAATTGTCATCAATGGAGGGATTCCAGACGTGAATGTGAGTTTTTTATTTTTAAGCTGATAATCCAACCAACCCAGTTGCAATGCATAAAGAGCTGCGATGAGTAAGGTGGCATAGCCAAGTAATGCCAGCCCAATATGAATAAATAATTCGACACTACCTTCAAGATGAGTAATGAATTCTCCCGGCATCATGCTGGCCAGAATCAGATTAATCATGGCGAAGCTGTAAACAATCGGCAGTAAAAACCATGCACGACCACGGAAAGCGACAACCGTCATGATGATGCACATAAGCCAACTGACAATTGAGCCTAAATTCAATAACGTCAGATTTTGCCCACTACTGACATGAAAAACTTGGTATTTCAATGCAATTGCGTGAGTGACTAACGCTATAATTGCAAAAGAAAGAGCCAGTCTCTGGTAACTGTTTTGTTGGCGCAGTAAA
Source organism: Xenorhabdus sp. IM139775 (assembly GCF_028598745.1). Classification (GTDB taxonomy): domain Bacteria; phylum Pseudomonadota; class Gammaproteobacteria; order Enterobacterales; family Enterobacteriaceae; genus Xenorhabdus. Next base: position 15,797 of record NZ_JAQRFK010000023.1, on the reverse strand, counting down.
CCTGGCACGATGAGCATCAGGCTAATGAGATAGGCAAGTAAGGCAATAATTGAGAATATCAGCATAACGTTTATCGTTTTCGCAATTGAAATCCGTTGGGTATGAATTAAACCTGAAAATTAAGTATACCGCTAGCAGGAGTAGCCTCCAACCGTTGTTAATTATACTTGGGAATCTCTTTGCAGAGATCACATCATCATCGTGCTATAATTCGCGAAATTTGCCTTACAGGTAGACCCACTTGTAGATATCTGAGCTGAGACAATGTTTGATAATTTAACTGACAGACTATCGCGCACATTGCGCAATATCAGTGGTCGCGGACGGCTGACTGAAGATAATATTAAAGATACGCTGCGCGAAGTTCGTATGGCTTTGCTCGAAGCGGATGTTGCATTGCCTGTCGTGCGTGATTTTATTGCACGAGTCAAAGAGAGCGCAGTGGGGCATGAGGTTAACAAAAGCCTGACACCCGGTCAGGAATTCGTCAAAATCGTTCAGAATGAATTGGTTAAGGCGATGGGAGAGGTCAATAGTGAACTGAACCTCTCCGCACAGCCTCCCGCAGTGGTTCTCATGGCGGGTTTGCAAGGTGCCGGCAAAACGACCAGCGTTGCTAAATTAGGTAAGTTGCTAAAAGAGAAAAATAAGAAAAAAGTCTTGGTTGTTTCTGCTGACGTATACCGACCTGCGGCAATCAAACAGCTTGAAACTTTGTCTGAAACGGTTGGAATTGACTTCTTCCCTTCAGATCCACAGGAAAAGCCCGTTGATATTGTCAATAAAGCGATCCAACATGCTAAATTAAAATTCTATGATGTGCTGTTAGTCGATACCGCAGGTCGTCTGCATGTTGATGAAGCGATGATGGATGAAATCAAAGCGGTTCATGCAGCTATCAATCCTGTTGAAACCCTGTTTGTTGTTGATGCGATGACCGGGCAAGATGCGGCAAATACCGCAAAAGCCTTCAACGAAGCGTTGCCATTAACCGGCGTTGTTCTGACCAAAGTCGATGGTGATGCGCGTGGTGGTGCGGCACTTTCCATCCGCCATATCACGGGTAAGCCCATCAAATTCCTCGGTGTTGGTGAAAAAACGGATGCGTTGGAGCCTTTCTACCCTGATCGCATTGCATCCCGCATTTTGGGCATGGGAGACATGCTTTCATTGATCGAAGAAATTGAAAGCAAAGTTGACCGTACCCAAGCGGAAAAGTTGGCATCTAAACTGAAAAAAGGTGACGGCTTTGATTTAAGCGATTTTCTTGAACAGCTTAAACAAATGCGTAACATGGGTGGAATGACCAGCATGTTGAGCAAAATGCCGGGAATGTCGCAGATGCCTGACGCGGTCAAATCCCAAATGGATGACAAAGTTCTGGTTAAAATGGAAGCCATCATTAATTCCATGACCCGCAGAGAGCGTGAAAAGCCAGAAATCATCAAAGGTTCCCGTAAGCGCCGTATTGCGACGGGATCGGGCACACAGGTACAGGATGTCAATCGCTTGCTGAAACAGTTTGATGAAATGCAGCGAATGATGAAAAAGATGAAAAAAGGTGGTTTGGCAAAAATGATGCGGGGCATGAAAGGCATGCTGCCACCAGGATTTATGGGTCGATAATCAACAAAGTTGCGAAAGAAAACGTTCTTTGGATTGCTTTTTGCGCCAAAGTGAGTAAAATTTTCGGGCTTTTTAATGGACAGCCGGACTCCGTTCCTCGATGGAGTCTGGTTGTTTTGCTAACTAATGAGGATGTTATGGTAACAATTCGTTTAGCTCGTGGCGGCGCAAAAAAGCGTCCGTTCTATCAAGTAGTCGTGACCGATAGCCGCAATGCGCGTGACGGTCGTTTTATTGAGCGTGTTGGTTTCTTCAACCCAATCGCTTCAGGAAATGCAGAAGCTCTGCGTTTAGATCTAGACCGTATCGAACACTGGGTTGGTCTGGGTGCAACTGTGTCTGATCGTGTTGCTGCACTGATCAAAGACGCTAAGAAAGCAGCTTAATCTGTCACGGTGACAACAATGAGCAAACAATCTGGCCTTAAGCACCCGGTTGAGCCAATCGTGTTGGGGAAATTGGGGTCTGCGTATGGCATTCGTGGTTGGCTCAAAGTTTTTTCTTCCACCGAACACAGCGAAGACATTTTTGAATATCAACCGTGGTTTATTCAACGCGCAGGCCAGTGGCAACACGTTGAACTGGAAGCGTGGAAACACCACAATCAGGATATTATCGTCAAAATCAAAGATATTGACGATCGGGATGCGGCGAATTTACTGACTAACTGCGAAGTTGTGGTGGATTCCGGCCTATTACCAGATCTGGAAAAGGGTGATTATTACTGGAAAGACCTTATTGGTTGTCAGGTAATAAACACAACAGGTTATAACTTTGGCACCATCCATGACATGATGGAAACGGGTTCTAACGATGTGATGGTAATAAAAGCAAACCTGAAAGATGCATTCGGTATCAAGGAGCGGTTGGTTCCGTTTCTTGATGGGCAGGTTATCAAGAAAGTCGATCTCGCTACCAAAACTATTGAGGTAGATTGGGATCCTAGTTTTTAATCTCCGATAAAGACGGTTTAAATGAGTGGGACACAATATGTGGATTGGGGTTGTTAGCCTGTTTCCTGAAATGTTCCGCGCAATAACCGATTACGGGGTAACTGGTCGGGCTGTAAAAAATGGCCTGTTAAGTATCGAATGCTGGAATCCACGGGATTTTACCTATGACCGGCATCGTACTGTAGATGACCGTCCTTATGGCGGTGGTCCAGGCATGCTGATGATGGTGCAACCATTACGGGAAGCCATTCATGCAGCTAAAGTTTCGGCGGGTGATGGTGCAAAGGTGATTTATCTTTCACCTCAGGGACGCAAACTCGATCAACAAGGAGTTTGTGAGCTGGCAGCAAATGAGAAATTAATTCTGGTTTGCGGTCGTTATGAAGGTATTGATGAGCGTGTCATCCAAACCGAAATTGACGAAGAATGGTCTATCGGTGATTACGTTCTTAGCGGAGGGGAGCTTCCTGCAATGACGATGATTGACTCGATATCACGGTTTATTCCGGGAGTATTGGGACGTCAAGCATCGGCAGAAGAAGACTCATTCGCTGATGGCTTGTTGGATTGTCCGCATTATACCCGCCCTGAAGTGTTGGATAGCATGGAAGTTCCCCCGGTTTTGCTGTCGGGAAACCATGCTGAAATTAATCGCTGGCGAATGAAACAGTCGCTTGGCCGAACTTGGTTAAGAAGGCCCGAACTTCTAGAAAGCCTAGCTCTGACTGACGAGCAAAGGATGTTGCTGTCTGAATTCCAACGGGAATATCAAGATCAGGCAACGAATTAATCCAGACATGTCCCATGAAGGAATGTCTTTGATATATCAGTTTACCTAGGGTAAGAGAGTTATTATGAGCAACATTATTAAACAACTTGAACAAGAGCAGATGAAGCAAGACGTACCTTCATTCCGTCCGGGTGACACCGTGGAAGTTAAGGTATGGGTCGTTGAAGGTTCTAAAAAGCGTCTGCAGACATTCGAGGGCGTGGTTATTGCGATTCGTAACCGCGGTCTGCACTCTGCATTCACTGTTCGCAAAATTTCTAACGGCGAAGGCGTTGAGCGTGTATTCCAGACTCACTCCCCAGTCGTAGACAGCATCAACGTTAAACGTCGTGGTGCTGTTCGCAGAGCTAAACTGTACTACCTGCGTGAGCGTTCTGGTAAGGCTGCTCGTATTAAAGAGCGTCTGAACGCAAGATAATACGCTTTGCTACATCCGAAAGTTATCGTTGAAGGCCAGCATTTGCTGGCCTTTTTATTTAGTTAGGGTTACACCAGTAAGTTACATAAAAATTCTGACTGAAATATAGCCTACTGTACAAGCACAGCTAACGCCAATTAATCCTGGTAAGAGAAAGCTATGGTTAATAATGAATTTTCCGATTTTTGTTGTACCTGAGCGGTCAAAACCAATACAAGCCAGATCGCTTGGATAAGTGGGCAAAACAAAATATCCATAGGCAGCAGGGAAGAAAGCAACCAAAAGCTTAGGATCAACCCCAAGCTGCAATCCCATTGGTGCGATAGCTGTTAAGGCAGCGGCCTGACTGTTAACCAGTTTTGAAACCAAAAATAGCACTAGCGCATAAGTCCATGGCTGTGCTTGGACAATATCCTCTAAGACTAACTTTAATTCACCTAAATGTGAGTGGAAGAAGGTATCGCTCATCCATGCCACACCAAAGACTGAAAAAATCGCAACCATGCCCGCTTTGAACACGGCACCATTGGCGATTTCATTGGTTTTGACCTTACAGGTCATCAATATGATGGCGCCTGCAATTAACATCACCATCTGGATCACCAGATTCATGGACAGTGGTTTTAATGTGCCTCTTATTTCAAAAGAAGGGCGTAATTCTGTGAATACACCGAATAAAACGACGGCTGCAATTGCGGCAAAGAAAATCCACATTGCCCAATAAGCCTGTTTAGGAAAGACTTGATCCAATAGTGTGTCATCACCGCCATAAATAAACTCACGTTGCTTTGGATCTTTGATTTTCGTTTGAAATTCTTCGTCCTGATCAAGATCTTTTCCTCGATGTAAACTCCATAATGCAGCAAGTATGACGCCAGTGAGTGATGCCGGTATTGAAACAGCTAAAATTTCTAAGATCCCGTACACTTGGCCGATACCATGACTGGCAGCAATAATTGACACCAAAGAAACAACGGCAACAGATACAGGAGAAGCTGTTATCGCCATTTGGGAAGCCACAGAAGCAACAGCCATTGGCCGCTCAGGGCGAATACCTTTTTTTAAGGCAATATCCCCAATGATTGGAAACATGGTATAAACCACATGACCAGTGCCGCAAAGAAAAGTGAGCATCCAAGTGGTCAATGGTGCCAAAATGGTGATGTGTTTCGGGTGACGGCGCAGCAGGCGTTCTGCAAATTGCATCATCACATTTAACCCTCCGGCTGTTTGTAATACCGATGCACAACCGATCACGGCAAGAATGGTGAGCATCACGTCAACAGGGGGCTTACCTGGTTCCAGGCCAAAAACAAATGTCAGTATGAAAAGCCCAATACCACTGATCAGTCCCAATCCCATTCCTGCATAACGCGTACCGATCAATAAGCATATGATTATTATGGCGAATTGCAGCGTTATCATATCTGTCCTTAATAAGTGATTAAAAAATAAATAAAAATTGGTAATACAGGCTCTTGTATCTGCATAAATTATTTCTTCATCATCCAAGCGGTTAGCTGTAGTTTGAAATCTATTGAATACAGCTATCCTTTATAAATATTGTTTTATGGTTTTATAACAACACTAAAAGTACACATTAATATTATTAGAATGTTTATATAAAAATGGGATTGAGATCTTATTTTTATTATTTGATTTTAAAGATATTTTTTATGTAATAAATTATTTTCAATAATTTAATAAAATATTTCAATTTCTGTATGGTTGTGAAATATCCTTTTACATATATTTAACTTTAAGAAAATTTTATATATTTTATAGTGAAATTAATACTCAATGATTTATTGGCGTATTTATAGTATCAATAGCCGTTAAGTGTAAAGTAATATTTACGATTAATGGGTGGTATTTACATTTTTGGATTGTATTCTTTACGACTCATGGTATGTTATTCATCAGACACTTAAAAAAGCATTAAACAGACAAAACAAAGCAAGGCAGGTAGAAATGATCATGCAAAAAGACGCTCTTAATAACATTCATATCCTTGGTGAACAGGTACTCATCACTCCCGAAGAATTGAAACAGAAATATCCGCTGAGTAGCAATGATCTGCATGCCATCACAAACGCGCGTAATACGATTGCTGATATTATTCAGCATCGTGACCCTCGTTTATTAGTGGTATGTGGTCCATGTTCAATTCATGATGTGGATGCTGCCTTGGATTATGCCCGCCGTTTGAAAGCACTCTCTGCTGAACTGAGTGATTGTCTGTATATTGTTATGCGTGTCTATTTTGAAAAACCCCGTACAACAGTGGGCTGGAAAGGTTTAATTAGTGATCCCTATATGGATGGTTCATTTGATATGGATGCGGGATTGCATATTGCCCGTCGGCTGTTGTTGAACTTGGTGGAAATGGGATTGCCTTTGGCTAATGAAGCCCTTGATCCTAATAATCCCCAATATTTGGGGGATCTCTTTAGCTGGTCAGCTATTGGTGCCAGAACGACCGAATCTCAAACTCACCGCGAAATGGCATCGGGATTATCTGTGCCAGTCGGTTTTAAAAATGGCACTGATGGTAACCTGAATACCGCAATTAATGCCATGAAAGCAGCCGCAATGCCTCATCGATTTATGGGAATAAATCAGTCAGGTCAAGTTTGTTTGCTACAAACTCAGGGCAATCCAAATGGGCATGTGATATTGCGTGGCGGCGCTGAGCCAAATTACAGTGCAGAACATGTCGCCGATTGTGAACGCCAAATGACGAAAGCAGGGCTGATACCATCACTGATGATTGATTGTAGCCATGGTAATTCCAATAAAGATTTTCGTCGTCAGAGTATCGTGGTGGATTCTGTTGCTGAACAGGTAATGTCCGGAAATCAATCTATCACAGGTATTATGTTGGAAAGCCATATCAATGAGGGCAATCAATCCTCCGAACAGCCCCATGCTCAGATGAAATATGGTGTTTCGGTAACCGACGCCTGTATTAATTGGCCAACGACGGCGCAAATATTGAGAAGACTGCATCAACAAATCGCTCCACATTTGGCTAATCGAAATATGACGATGGAAAAAGCAGGATAATCAATATGACAACAGAATTGTCACCGTTGAGGGCGCAAATTGATGAGGTGGATAAGACCTTATTATCTTTGCTGGTAAAAAGAATGAGTCTGGTCGCACAAGTTGGTGAAGTTAAAAGCCAGCTTGGTTTACCGATTTATGCGCCTGATAGGGAGGCGGCAATGCTGGCTTCCCGCCGTCAGGAGGCGGAAGAGATGGGAGTTTCGCCTGATTTGATTGAGGATATCTTGCGCCGAATTATGCGAGAGTCTTATGTCAGTGAAAATAACAAAGGCTTTAAAAAGCTCGGTACTCACTTGGGGCCGGTGGTCATCGTAGGTGGGGCAGGCAAAATGGGGCGATTATTCGGTCAATTGTTAACGCTGTCTGGCTATGAAGTCAGGGTACTCGAAGCTGATGACTGGGTGAACGCCGAACAAATATTAGCTGGAGCAGGAATGGTGATCGTCAGTGTTCCCATTCATTTGACAGAGAAGATTATCCGTCGGTTACCTCCTTTGCCAGAACAATGCATTTTGGTTGATTTAGCTTCAATTAAACAAAGGCCGTTAAATGCAATGCTTGATGTACATCAGGGGCCTGTTTTAGGGTTACACCCCATGTTTGGGCCAGATGTAGGCAGCTTTGCTAAACAAGTCGTTGTATATTGCGATGGGCGTTATCCAGAAGCATATCAATGGCTTTTGGAACAGATATCGGTATGGGGAGCAAGATTGCATCAAATCAACGCGGAGGATCATGATAAAAATATGGGCTTCATTCAGGTGTTGCGTCATTTCACGGCTTTTTCTTACGGACGGCATCTTGCAAACGAAGGTATCGATTTACAGCAATTGCTTGCACTATCTTCACCGATATATCGGTTAGAATTGGCGATGGTAGGGCGATTGTTCGCACAAGATCCTCAACTATACGCTGATATTATTATGTCAGGCCCTGAAAATATTGAACTTATCCGCCGGTATTACCAGAGTTTCGGGCAGGCTCTGGAAATATTGGAACATCAAGATAAGTCAGCTTTTATTGAAAGCTTTAACCAAGTGAGTGATTGGTTTGGTGATGAAGCCTCTCGATTTATGAAAGAAAGCCGAGTGCTGTTGCAGCAGGCGAGTGATAACCGAGTGTAATACTTTGAAGTAATTAAAAAATATTAAAACCGGACGGGAACATCCGGTTTTGTTTTTTACGTTAGACAGGATCGATAGGAATGATATTTTCTGAGGGATAAGATCCTAACACTTTTAGAAAGTGAGTTATTTCCGTTAGTTCCTTTAATGCTAGTTGCATTTTCATCGAACGCAGATTGGCTTGCACATCAATATAAAACATCTCCTCCCACGGTTTGCCGTTTATTGGGCGAGATTCTAATTTACTCATGGGGATATCATGTTTCTTTAAGATAATGAGTGCATCAACCAGCGATCCTGCTTGTTGTCCGGTTGACATGATAAAAGTGGTTTTGGCCGGAACCTGATCGGAGACTTCAATCGGTTTGCGGGAAACAACAATGAAGCGAGTACTGTTCTCATGCTGATTTGCCAGATGGTTTTCCAAAACATGCAATCCATAGAGTGCGCCGCCGGCTTCACTTCCTAATGCAGCTATTTCTGGTGAGTTGAGTTCAGCCACTTTTTGCATGGCAGCAGCCGTGCTTTCACAGTAGATAATATTCCAATCAGGATATTTATTGAGATATTGGCTACATTGTTGAAAAGGCTGGGAATGGCTATAAACAGTTTTTATCCTTGAGATATCAGTTTGTCCGGCAATCAATAAACAGTGGTTGATTGGCAGCGTTATCTCCCCAACAAGGGATAAGGGAGTATGCTGCAATAAATCATAAACCTCATTGATTGCTCCTGAGCTGGTATTCTCCAGTGGCAGGATGCCATAATCAGCCTGACCAATCTCAACCAATGAAAAAATATCTGAGAATTTATGACAACTGCACTCAACCAACTGATTAAAGTGGCGGGCAGCAAATTGTCGAGCGGCAATATGAGAATATGAACCTCTTGGCCCTAGAAAAGTAATGCGGGCAGAATCGTAAGGCGTCTGATTCAGATGCTGCTGTAATAAAGCCTGTTGGGTGAGAACCGAATCCTCAATGATCATCTGAAACAATCGTGTAATGTAAAATCCATCTAATCCACGAGTTTTACCTTTATCAATCAATACGTTTAATAACTCTCGTTCACGATTTTTATCTCGGATAGGGCGATGATCGAGCAGTTTTGTCTGGGCGATGTTACTGGCTAATTGTCGGCGCTTAGCAAGCAGATCTAGCAAATTTGCATCAATATGACTAATTTCTTCTCGTAAACTAACTAAATCTCGTTCCATAATATGTTCCTGACATTTTTATTCTGAGCATAGTCTGTGCATTGTGGATATGTTGATGATCAGTAAAACAAAAAACCTCCCTGTTGATGGGAGGTTTTTATTCGTCTTCATAAATTTTCTTTGAAACGAATCAACCTCCTTATGAGAAGGCGAAAAAAAAGAAAAATAGGAAAGACGGTTTAATAATCATTTAGCCTGTTAGCACGTTGCTTTATGGTTTCAATACTCTATTTTAATTAACCTATTTAGCATGAAGTGTCAACAAAAGGCTTTTGAAGGCTGGAGGGTTAAATGATAGTGAATGATAGTGAAACGCGCTCATTGAGCGCGTCAGGAAAGGATAAATGATATTTATACTTCTAAGTTGAAATTAGACTCTTTAACACTATTGTCTGCACGACGGGCTTCTGCCTTGTGCTGAACTTTATTAAGTTGGCGCTCTAATTTTGTCAGCAGTTCATTGATCGCAGCGTACATATCTTCATGCTTAGCACTAGCCACCAATGTGCCATTTGGTGTGCCAATTGTGGCATCAACCAAGAATCCTTGCGGTTCTTTTGAGAGTACGATATGTGGACTGATTAGATTGACTTGCCATTTGCTCAACTTATTTAGACGGTCTTCCACATGGCTACGAATTGCGGGGGTAATTTCCATTTGTTTGCTGGTTATGTTTACTAACATATAGTTACCTCTTTAATGTTACTCCGTCTTTGATGTATCCAGCATAGCGTCATTTTGTGTAAAAAGAATGATCTAAGTCACTTTTATTGAGCGATTTCGGAAGTGAGTGACAGAATTGTGATGGTCAAGGAAGATATGGAGAATATTTGTTGCGAAGAAGAGTATTATGCGTCATTATCGGTCAGTTATGGAATTATAAATTACGTTATAGTTCTGGAATGTGAATTATTTTCAGGGTGAAATCAGGGTGAAAATAGTATAGATGTAACCAAACATCACTGAAATGTACCATCACCCCCCAGCAGTGATATTCCTGACAACTCCCCCAATAACTCATTGCTCACTCGTTGATTGCAAGACAGAGAACAAGAGATAAAAAAACAGTAGCCGTTTAGCTACTGTTTTTGATCACCTGTTCAAATCTAATGAGATTAGATTCATGCGGGGTTGGCAGTAATCAACTGTACCACTTTATTGGCTTCAGCGGTCAGTCCTAGTTCTTTATAAGCTAACTTCATATAAGGGAGCGCTTCCTGAGTGGCATTAGTATCAGGATAGTCTCGTAGCATCTGTTCTACGCGATTAACAACCGCTACGTAAGCACTGCGTTTAGTGTAATATTGCACAACGGCAAGTTCATATTTAGATAAACGCTCTTTAAGAAATATTAACCGCTTAGTCGCATCGATCGAATACTGACTGTTTGGATAGTAACGTACCAGTTGGCTGAAATCACGGAATGCGGCACGGGCATGTTCAGGATCACGATTTGATCGGTCAACGCCGAAAAAGCCTTGTAATGGACTGTCATCCAGAGCCTGCGAGATCAATCCACGCATATATAGCACATAGTCAATATTAGGGTGGGTTGGGTTCAGGCGCATGAAACGATCAATGGATGCAAGAGCCAGAGGGTATTCCGCTGATTTGTAATAGGCATAGATCAAATCAAGCTGGACTTGTTGGGAATACGGCCCAAAAGGATATCGGTTATCAAGAGATTCCAATTGCTTGATAGCCATTTTATAGTTACCTTCTTGCAGTTTTTCCTGCCCAATTGCATAAATTTGAGATGGCGGGATATCAGGAACAGCATCCTTATTGCTGGAGCATCCAGATAGAACCAGGCTCAATGTGGTCACTGCCACCAGATATTTCATGCGAATCATCACGTGTTGATTATCCTCTGAGTGTTTTCTGGGAGACTGTCCGTGAAGCTCCCGGCAAAATATGGGGTTACAATAGCACATTATTTTAAATGAAACGGCCTCGCCGTCAAAACTCAACGTAAAATATAGAAGTTATATATGGCACAAAAAATCCGACTGAATGCAATAGTCGCTGAATCTCAGCTTGGTCAACGTTTAGATCAGGCTTTGGCTGAATTGTTCCCTGATTACTCGAGGTCACGTATAAAAGAGTGGATCTTGGATAATAAAGTTCAAGTTAACGGCAAATTAATTAGCAAGCCAAAAGAAAAAGTCCTGGGCGGTGAAGAAATTTTCATTGATGCTATCATTGAAGAAGATGCACGTTGGGAGCCTCAGGATATCGAGCTGAATATTGTCTATGAAGATGACGATATTTTGGTAATCAATAAACCACGTGATTTGGTCGTTCATCCGGGAGCAGGCAATCCTGACGGTACGATATTGAACGCCTTGTTATATCGTTATCCTGAAATTGCAGATGTTCCCCGCGCCGGCATTGTTCATCGCCTTGACAAAGATACGACAGGGCTAATGGTTGTGGCAAAAAGCGTTCCGGCACAGACTCGTCTGGTAGAATCTTTGCAATTACGTGAAATAACCCGTGAATATGAGGCTGTTGCGCTGGGATGTATGACGGCTGGGGGAATGGTAGAAGAACCTATTTCCCGCCACCCGACAAAACGGACCCACATGGCCGTGCATCCTATGGGAAAACCTGCTGTTACCCATTATCGCGTTATGGAGCATTTCCGGGCGCATACTCGTCTGCGTCTGCGTTTGGAGACAGGCAGAACACACCAAATTCGTGTGCATATGGCTCATATAAAACACCCGCTGGCGGGAGATCCTTTGTATGGCGGCCGGCCTCGTCCCTTAAAAGGTGCTTCTGAGGAATTTCGCGAAGTGATGCGCAACTTTGACCGTCAGGCATTGCATGCAACCATGTTACGTCTTTACCATCCTATCACTGGAATTGAGATGGAATGGCATGCCCCATTACCGGATGATATGGTTAAATTGATTGCAGTGATGAAAGCGGATGCTGAAACTTTCAAAGATGAGATGGATTGGTAGGTAAATGACACCACTGATTTTTCCTGATTGGCCGCAGCCTGATAATGTTGGTGCTTGCAGTACCACCCGCTTGGGTGGGGTAAGTCTGCCCCCATATGACAGTTTAAATCTAGGTCGTCATGTTGGGGACGTTCCGGAATACGTGGAGCGAAATAGAGCGTTGTTGGTTGAATATGCCCAATTGCCACAGCAACCTACATGGTTGGAACAAGTACACGGAACGCGAGTCATTACACTTGATGACCAGTCATGGGTAAATAATCAGGCCGATGCCGTTTACACGAATAAGCAAGGGCAGGTTTGTGCTGTGATGACAGCAGATTGCCTGCCAGTGCTTTTTTGCAGTATTTCTGGTGATGAAGTCGCAGCGGCTCATGCAGGATGGCGCGGGTTATGTGCAGGGGTATTGGAAAATACCGTGTCCCGATTTAGTGCAAAACCTGACACGATCCGTGCGTGGTTGGGGCCTGCTATTGGCCCTGAGAAATTTGAGGTGGGAAGTGAGGTTAGGGACGCCTTCATCACTTCCAATTCTGATCTGGCACAAGCGTTCACACCTTATGGTGATAAGTTTCTGGCAAATATTTATTTACTGGCGAAATTAAAGTTGCAGTCAATAGGAATAACAGGAATTTTTGGTGGAACCGCATGTACTGTCACGGAAGAAAAAAACTTTTTCTCCTATCGTCGTGATGGGAATACAGGGCGAATGGCAACTTTAATCTGGTTGCGATAACCTACTTCACAGGACGATCTTTGGCGTATGGCGGTAAGTTTCCAATTAACTTTTCAGAAGGCCTTGAATATTTAAGGAATGACCTTATCTAGTCTCCAGTAGCAAATTCTGACCAGTATTGGAGGTGTTATGCGTCTGGATCGTCTTACCAATAAATTCCAGCTTGCTCTCGCTGATGCCCAATCCCTCGCATTAGGGCGTGATAATCAATTCATCGAACCTCTTCACTTAATGTGTGCATTAATTAATCAAGAAGGTGGTTCAATACGTCCTTTATTGGCCTCGGCAGGGGTAGATACGGGAAATTTCAATAATCAACTGAATCAGGCTCTGAACCGATTGCCGAAAATAGAGGGCAATGGGGGAGATGTGCAGGTATCCAACGAACTGGGACGTTATTTAAACCTGTGTGACAAACTTGCGCAAAAAACAGGTGATAATTTTATCTCTTCTGAACTCTTTGTGTTGGCAGCGATAGAAGAGCGTGGAACATTAAGTGACATGCTGAAAGCGGCGGGGGCAACTAAAGATAAAATCACTAAGGCAATAGAACAAATGCGTGGTGGTGAAAAAGTGAATGATCAAGGTGCAGAAGACCAGCGTCAAGCATTAAAAAAATATACCGTTGATCTGACTGAACGAGCTGAACAAGGTAAATTGGACCCTGTTATTGGGCGCGATGAAGAAATTCGTCGAACTATTCAGGTATTGCAACGTAGAACCAAAAATAACCCGGTCCTCATTGGTGAACCTGGGGTTGGGAAAACGGCTATTGTTGAAGGTTTGGCACAACGCATTGTTAATGGTGAAGTTCCAGAAGGACTGAAAAACAAACGTGTTCTGTCTCTCGATATGGGGTCGTTATTAGCGGGTGCTAAATATCGTGGAGAATTTGAAGAGCGTTTGAAAGGTGTTTTGAACGACCTTGCCAAACAGGAAGGCTCTATCATTCTGTTTATTGATGAATTGCATACCATGGTAGGGGCAGGTAAAGCCGAAGGCGCAATGGATGCCGGCAATATGCTGAAACCCGCTCTGGCTCGTGGAGAATTGCATTGCGTTGGGGCTACAACACTTGATGAGTATCGCCAGTATATAGAAAAAGATGCAGCTCTGGAGCGTCGTTTCCAGAAAGTTTATGTGGCGGAACCGACTGTTGAGGACACAATTGCTATTTTACGTGGACTGAAAGAGCGATATGAATTGCATCATCACGTCCAAATTACAGATCCGGCAATCGTGGCGGCAGCAACCTTATCTCATCGCTATATTTCAGATCGTATGCTGCCTGACAAGGCAATTGACCTGATTGATGAAGCAGGGGCAAGTCTGCGTATGCAGATGGACTCTAAACCAGAAGCATTGGATCGCCTTGAGCGCCGTGTTATTCAATTAAAGCTTGAACAACAGGCATTGAAAAAAGAGTCTGATGATGCCAGTAAAAAACGTTTAGAGATGCTGAACGAAGAATTGGCAGAAAAAGAACGTGAATATTCTGAATTGGAAGAAGAGTGGAAAGCAGAGAAAGCTGAACTTAGCGGTACTCAGAATATCAAGGCTGAATTAGAAAATACCCGTATTGAATTAGAAAGAGCTCGCCGTAGCGGTGACTTAGCTAAAATGTCTGAAATTCAGTACGGAAAAATCCCAGAGTTGGAAAAACGTCTGGCAGCAGCAACCACAACAGAAAATCGTCATATGAAGTTGCTGCGTAACAAAGTCACAGATGCTGAAATTGCTGAAATACTTGCGCGTTGGACAGGAATTCCCGTCTCCAGAATGTTGGAAAGTGAAAAAGATAAGTTACTGCGCATGGAGCAAGAATTACATAAACGCGTGATAGGGCAGAATGAAGCCGTTGGTGCCGTATCGAATGCAATTCGTCGTAGCAGAGCGGGGTTATCTGATCCCAATCGCCCAATCGGTTCTTTTATGTTCTTGGGGCCGACAGGGGTGGGTAAAACAGAATTATGCAAGGCGCTGGCTAATTTCTTGTTCGACAGTGACGATGCTATGGTGCGCATTGATATGTCGGAGTTTATGGAAAAACATGCAGTTTCAAGGCTGGTGGGTGCTCCTCCGGGATATGTTGGATACGAAGAAGGCGGATATCTGACAGAAGCAGTGCGTCGTCGTCCTTATTCTGTCATTTTGCTGGATGAAGTTGAAAAAGCCCACCCAGATGTTTTCAATATCTTGCTACAGGTATTGGATGATGGTCGTTTAACTGATGGTCAGGGCAGAACCGTTGATTTTCGCAACACGGTTGTGATTATGACCTCTAACTTAGGCTCCGATATGATCCAAGAACGTTTTGGTACATTGGATTATATGGGGATGAAAGATATGGTGATGGAGGTGGTTGGTCATCATTTCAGACCTGAGTTTATCAACCGTGTAGATGAAGTGGTTGTGTTCCATCCATTAGGAAAAGAACATCTGAAATCGATTACGAATATTCAATTGCAGCGTTTATATCAGCGTTTGGAAGAGCGTGGTTATCAGGTGGAGATAACATCTCCCGCATTGGAAAAACTAAGTGAAACTGGTTTTGATCCTGTATATGGGGCGCGCCCATTGAAACGGGCTATCCAGCAAGAGATTGAAAATCCGCTGGCCCAGCAAATTCTTTCTGGTCAGTTGATTCCGGGTAAATTAGTCACATTGGCGCTAGAAGATAATCGTATTGTTGCAAAACAATGATATTGATTGCTTGGGAAGTTTTTAAATATAAAGACGCATAAGAAACCAGAGTCACGTGAATATAAAAAGAGGTGTTTTTTGCGCCTCTTTTTTGTTTTTATCGATTAGGAAAACATCAAATCAGAGTGTTTTGAGTGATAAATAGGCGCTTGAGTCTTTTTTTTCAAAAAAACTATTGTCAGCGCCGTAAAAC
>NZ_JAQRFK010000229.1 GCF_028598745.1 Xenorhabdus sp. IM139775 | reverse complement strand
TAGTGGTCTGGTTTACCTTCTACGACGGGACTTTCACCCGCAAGAAACAGGGCAGCTTTGCCCAGCGCACTGTCCATTTCATTAGTATATGACTACAGAATAATCGGCATTGCTCCGGTTGTTCAATATGATTTATAAAAGCCTGACTATCGTATCTTTTGTCAGTTGCCACAAAACCTAAAACTTCACATTTAATTCTTGATAATAGCTAGCATTTCTCCAGTTTCCTCATCCAAGCCAACCTCAACGAAACCAAAACTTGCATAAAGGTTTTTCGCAATGAGATTATTTGGATCATAACTGATTTCTATTACTTCCAACTGATCTGTGCACCTGATTTCATCAAGTGCCAGTGATAGTGCCTTACGGCCAATACCCTTATTTTGATAGTTTTTATCCACCATAAACCGCCAAATCATTATTTTTTTGTCAGCGTCTGATACCCACATGAAAAAACCAACAGGTTTCCCATCCAGGCAAATTGCGCGTGTTTGATATAAAATATGAAATTTAGATTGAACAAGAGACCACACATTTCCTGCAATATAATCAAGCTGATCCTCAGTTACTGATAGATCGCAGACAGCTTCATAATTGTTCTTATTTACGTCAGTTAAGGTAATTAACATACACCACTCCAATATGGGATCGTAAGCCGAATCGTTCAAAATTTTAAACACCTAGCTAAAATAGGGCAATAGCGCTAGTGGTACATCCTGTATTTGACA
>NZ_JAQRFK010000228.1 GCF_028598745.1 Xenorhabdus sp. IM139775 | reverse complement strand
TGTTCATCAAAATGTAAGCGCAGTGCGTCGAGGAGCAGTGTCCGATATTTCATAGCGATAGTGTCCATTAGAAATGATGGACATTATTTTCCCCGAACCGGCGGTATACCGATAGACGGTCTAAATGAGCCGCTTACTCCTTATCCAAGAGCAGCGCTTTTGTAAAATACAGCGCACCATAAACAGAAATTCCTTTGCGCAATGGCTCATAAAAATCATCAATCTTGGCCCATTCGATGATTTGCTTTGATTTGGACATTAATGAGAATGGAAGAATAGGCGTAGTTTATTTTAATCTGACTGACTCTTTTGGGATTTTATATAGAGTGGCTTTCATGTTCAGAGTAATTATGTGATAAATGTATATTAGCATTGAGAATTTAAAGAATCACATATGGTTATAATAAGTATAATGTGACTTTATACTCAAAATGTTATCTTTTTTGCTTATAGTCAAGAACGTTTTTAATACCATATTATAACAATATTTTTCCTCTGTTTATTTTTGGGGTTTACTGAGAATAAAATTTATTTTTTTATTTTATTTCATGTTATATTCCTATTATGGATACATATAAGTCATGTATTCATTTTAGTTGTTTTTTATGAAATAAAGATAAAATTCATTATGTTTATTAAATTTGCTAATTAAAATGAGAGGTTATTATGAGAAAACAAGCTTGGGCACCTCCATTTACATGGGGACCATGGGTTGATTTAGCTGAACATGTAGGA
>NZ_JAQRFK010000227.1 GCF_028598745.1 Xenorhabdus sp. IM139775 | reverse complement strand
CGTAAACGAAAAATAGCCGGCATGAGTAGTGACTATTTGGATAAGGTATTAATTTCCGGTTTGACGGCTTTGGGTGAGAAATGAGCACTCGTGCTCTTACCCTGAGGTCGATCACGGCGTAAGGGATAACCCACAAAAAAGAATAGGTATGGAGAACGTTCGAAAACCTCGAGCGACACTTTTGCGACACTTTACCACAGGCATAAAAAAGCCACTCGGTATTGAGTGGCTTAATTAGCTGATTTAACAGCAAAAATTTGGTGGCCCCTGCTGGACTTGAACCAGCGACCAAGCGATTATGAGTCGCCTGCTCTAACCACTGAGCTAAGGGGCCAGTGAAGTGGGAAGATTATACGGTACAGTTTAGCCTTAGGTCTAGCCCCCAAAATTTACATGCGTGTTTTATATACAATAATGAGCATTTTTTAACGCTTTTTAGCCTGCTGGAAGTCATCTGAACACTTTTTTAGTGATGTTGATTACTTTTATAATAAATATTTCTGATTGTTTACTGTGCTTTGTCCATAATTTGGCCAATTAAATCTTCTTCGTACAGTTTTGTGTTTTTTATAAAACTATTTCGGTAAATCAATATGAAAAAACACCATTTATCAGCCGCTATTGATGCTCATCACCAAATAGAGGATCATTTTTTCTCATCTATTAGGGTGTGTTGACGTTTTGTGAATGGAATTTGAACAGCATGATGATTTGGTATAATCACTTTCGCCAAAAAACAATCAAAC
>NZ_JAQRFK010000226.1 GCF_028598745.1 Xenorhabdus sp. IM139775 | reverse complement strand
TTATTGGACATTTCGGCTGGAGATTCACGCTGGATACTATGAATGACATCATCAATAAAGAAACGCCCCCCACCATTCATTGAAATAGCTGCCGTAATAAAATCCGCTTGAGAAGCGATCATGTTGGTCACAATAGCGCCTTCACTTCCGCCGAGAAGGACAATATGATGATACTTATTTTTTAATTGATTTAAGACAATAAGATAATCTTTAACGCGTTTTGATGGTGAGTCATTCTGCATATATACCTGTGGGCATGCCGAATGTTCAACTTCAGCACCATTTTTGCCGATGCTGCTATCAAGCAGGGCGAGAGCATGAAAGACTAATTTTTGAACGAATTGTGTAAATAAAGCACTAATTCATACTTTAACAAGACCAGATTGAGTGATCTTTATTCTAATTATGGTTGCGTAGCATACATTTCAAGCTCAAAAAACGTTCACGCTCTCGCCCTGTGCTATCAAGCCCTGATTTTTCTACCAGAAGAATATCATTCTCAGGAAAAGCGATGCCAAAATTTTCTATCATGGGTTGGTTGTTGATAACACTTTTACAATCAGATCCCTGAATTAAGACAAGCAGACCTTCGGAAGGTGTTTTATCTCGCTGTATCAGATAGTAAATAATATCTTTGCCATCATTCCCCCGCAGGTGATGAATGGTATATTCAGCCATGGCCTGCTGGGATATTGAGGTTAAAACGAATATAAGGTAAATAAGTATTTTTTTCATCATAATCCGACTAT
>NZ_JAQRFK010000225.1 GCF_028598745.1 Xenorhabdus sp. IM139775 | reverse complement strand
TCAGGCGGCAGCGGGCGCGGGATTTCCTTGCTACTGCCGGAGGGGGTGGAGCCATTGCCGGAAGTGGAATTTGCCGCCAAACCTGCCTGTGCCATTCTCGCACAGCAAGAAGAAAACTGGATTATCACAGGAGCAGAAGAAGCATGATGGAACCGACCAATTGGAAAAGCTGGCTGTCACAGCAAGACAAAGGCGATTGTTATTTTCTGGTCAACAGTCTGGCAAATCCCAACCCTGTTCAGCTTTTTTGCGTCAATGACTGGATTGAGGAAGCGTTCCCGCTCTACAGCGGTACACCGATGAATGCCATGCTGGCACAAAGCCCGTGGCTGATTAAACCCAAAGCAAAGTGCCTGTCGGAACTGGCTTTACGGCTGGATAAACATGAACTCAGCGATAATAGCTGGGGCTGGGCTTATCGCAGCACGTTGCCGTGGTCATTTCAGTTAGAACACTGGCGGTTACATCAACAGGTTTTACTGCGCGGGCAAGTGGTGGTTTTACGTCTGATGGATAACCGTGTTTTCACACCTCTGCTGCCCGCCCTGCAACCGGGTGACTGGCGTGAACTCTTAACGCCAGTCAATGAACTGATGATAGATACGCCCACACCGTATTGTTATTACCGCCCAGAAAATTGCCCTCAGGAACTGGCAGAGAATTTATTTGTGTTGGGTGATCACTTGATTCAGGCTCGCCACGCATCGGATACCGCGCTGCATAATCTGGCACTCGCATTAAGTTGTCAGCTATG
>NZ_JAQRFK010000224.1 GCF_028598745.1 Xenorhabdus sp. IM139775 | reverse complement strand
CTGCTATTTAATGATTCTTTATTTCGGTTATCCAACCTTTCAGATCATCATCTGTATATAAATATTCTCTATCAGTTGAAGGCAAATCAACTGCGCCTAGTAACTGAATATAATTTACAACAACAAGATCATTTATCTTGAATGAATCATCATCAAAGATATTTACTGCCCACTCGGCTACATCAATCCGTTGCTCTTTACCCGATAGAATATTCGAGATCTTTTCTACTAAATCACTTCGCGTGGGTTCGATTTTCATAAATCTATCTTCTTCCCTTGTATTTACCATTGGCATCAAAAATATGATGGTTTTTATCGTGTGTGACTGGCTTTGGCGCAACACTCCTAATATTTCCTGAGTGATCTAGTGTTTCGTACCAAGTTCGTTTATTACCAGTAGCTGGATCCCATTCTCTAACCAATCTAGCTCCTTGCATTTCACCAGGTGTTCTAGATGGTTTTATTTCACCATAGAAACGATAGCGACCATTCGGCAACTCCTTAATTCCAGCAGTTCCGTATTTTTCGGCTTGCGTATAATAGTCCTTTAACTTTTGAGAGTTGGCCGCGTTATAAGCACTATTATTTTTATGTTGCTTATCAATTGTTGACGTTCCACTCAGTCCATACGGATCGATGAAATTAGTCGGATTATGCACATACCCATACGGATTCACCCCGCCCAGCAGCCCTATCGGGTCTGCCGAGATGTACTGCGCCGTCTCCGGCGAATAATATCGGAACCGATTATAGTATAGCCCCGACTCTTC
>NZ_JAQRFK010000223.1 GCF_028598745.1 Xenorhabdus sp. IM139775 | reverse complement strand
TGAGAGCTTTTCTTCATGTAGCCCGTAAAAACAATTTTATTGGTCCGGACATCAAGACAACCCGCAACGTAGTATTTTTGATTTTTACCCGGCGTATTAATGCGTTTTTGCTGGCCTTTAAAATACCAGCCCGCCCCGATTTTCGGGTTCAAATGAATATCCACTTCATCTTCATAAACAACAGGATGTTTCTCTGAGGCCCGGGAAAGCGCTTCGGTAATGCGGGCCATTTTTTCTTCATATTCCGGATCGGGTAACTTGACTATCGGAGCCGCTCTTCTCCAGACAATCCTTTGTTGACGGAAATAACGGTAAAGTGTGCTCATTGAAAGAGTAATATTAAGTAACCTTTTGATTAAAAATACAAAAAAGGCCAGACTCCATCGGGAGCCGAGATAACCAAACTGTTGGGGAGAATGTTCCAATAGATAAGACAGAAAAGGCCAAAGTGGGGCTAAATGCCATCGGGTATGGCGCCCTGCCGGTAAACTGAGTAACCCCATCCATCCCCGCTCCCTAAACCGTCTAATCCAGCGCCAGACGGAAGACTCAGCGCAACATAGTTTATCGGCCACTTGGGAGACCGGCTCTCCTTGGCATAACCAGAGTATGCCCATGATCCGGCGGGCATAATTTTTATCTGTGGTTTTTTGAACGACTTTTTTCATCTGGCGCCGTTCATTTCGGGAGGTTGGTGGTAAGATAAGCATAACTCAGTCCTTCCTTTTGCGGTTTCTTTTTGTGCAATCAAGACATTCGCAAAAATAGGACTGAGTTT
>NZ_JAQRFK010000222.1 GCF_028598745.1 Xenorhabdus sp. IM139775 | reverse complement strand
ATACAACGGATCGGAATGACTCTTTACCGTTAATGCTTCGTTAGAGTCGCGTTGCGCCTGTAGTAGCTGCTTAGCCTTATTCTGGTCGGCAAATTCGTTTAATAAGTGACGAATAATCACCGGCAGTTCCCGACTGATTTTCTCCGGCAATTGTGGATCTTTCTCGGATTCCTTGACCGGAATATTAAACGGAAATATCACCCGCCGCCGTGCAATGCCGCCATTGCGCTCGGTAAAGCTCATGGGTTCGTTATTGGTAGCTAATACCACGGCTTTAATAACCGTTGAAAACTGCTTCTCGTATTTTCCGTCAACTTCAATCAGGTCGCCGCCTGTAATGGCCTTAATTCCCGCCCCTTCACCGACATATTTAACCTGATCGGGCAGCGTAATTAAGCTCTTACCGACAAACTGATAGCGGCCTCTGGCCTCATCCAGTGCTCTCATATTGCCACTGGCAGTATTGTGTTCTCCCGCCAGTAAGGTAGCTATATATGTAAAGACACTTTTACCGCTGCCGCCTTCACCAGTGACTTCAATAAAGAGCTGCCAGTCATAACGGTTTGCCAGGATCATAAACAGGGCAGCTTTAATACGATTCATCTTGTTTTCATTCTGACCCGCTGCATGGGATAACCAACAATAAAAGTCAGGGGCATGATCCGGCAGGTTTTCACCAATAGCGGGCTGGGTAAACTTAATGCCATTATGGTTCATGAGCCAATGTTCAGGCTGATGGGGAATAAATTTCTGTGTCGATAGCTCATACACACCATTGCAAAACCCGATTAAATCCGACCGTTGTTCGCCAATGACCGGAA
>NZ_JAQRFK010000221.1 GCF_028598745.1 Xenorhabdus sp. IM139775 | reverse complement strand
GCTGCTTCCCTGGAAACTCAACCTGACCAATATCTAATCGTCAATACGGTTCAAATGAGCCGCTTACGAACGTATTGAATTCAATCTGTTTATCATAACCTTCTTTGGCATAAACATAGATTGTGACTTTGAGGGTTTTGGGTTGTGCTTTCATAGCAACTCCTGATATATTAGTAACGATCAATGAGGAATCATTGGTCTTGCCTCTTTGGGCGGATTGGTCTCCGCCCTGAGAACTCCCGATAGCTTTGGTCGGCGACTCGGGGTAGAAGAACCCACTTCGGTGGGTTTTTTTACGTCTGTAGTAACGTGCCCGTCTTTCCGGGCTGTCAGGTCACGGTTTTTGCCTCTTTGTGTATCATCATGTCTGATGACTGGTCTCCGAATTAAAAGGTGCTGGTTACGCTATCCAGCGTCGCTTTACCCTGGTCAAGGATGACGACCGTATTGTTGCCTCTTCGGTACCCTCAGTGCCTGAGTGTCGAGACTTTAAATCGTCTGTATAAAACTTTTGGCTTTATGTCTGCATTCTATACACCACTTAAAATATCTAGTTGTATTTAAAAGAAAATAATAGATGTATAGTTATTTTTTAACTATACATCAACTGTACATTCTCTTCATTAGGGTAAAAAATGGGTGAACAGGTGATACAGTCAGTGAATATCATATTAATTGCATCAAACCCAGATGTAGCAAGGCTTTCAGGGTATTATGCAGAGGGTGCATAACTGAGAGGGTGAAAAAGATTTTTAGGGGGTATCTTCTGACAGGCAAATAAAAGCCGGAGGAATCTAAGAAGATAAATTTAGTGCATCAATTTGTTTTTTTATTAGG
>NZ_JAQRFK010000220.1 GCF_028598745.1 Xenorhabdus sp. IM139775 | reverse complement strand
GGATAAGACTGGCAAGCCGCCAGGCTCCATACCAATCCCAAACTCAGCAGGGATATTAAGATTTTTCTTTTCATTGTGAGATTTCCAAAATTTGAGCGATGCCCTGTTTTTTACCATTCCCCATAGGGATAGGTTTTTCCTTTGATAAAAGCTTTTATCCTCTCGGAATACTCCCCGTAGCCATCAGGATGTTTTGTTTTCCCCTGACATACTGTCATCTTATCGCCGGATACTGATTCGCCCGTCGAGATCAGAATATTATCGCCGTTGTTTTTATCATATCCCCGCAACCAGGCGCGGGCCGCTCCTCCCGGAGCGAGGCCAATAAATATTGTATCCCGATAGAATATATGGCCTTTAACAACGCGTCCGACATAAGGCTCACGCATCAGTTGCCGAACTTCAGGCGTGAAGTTAAACAGGGTCTGGAAAGTTTTTTTATCAATCCCCGAATCCCAGCAAACCATCAGCCGCTTGGGAAGTGCTTCACCATGGTTTCTGATAGCGCCGCCGCCGCCGCCTATTTTTTTATCCCACGTCGTTACGCTACGATAATGTTGATTGGCTCCATCCGGCATAAAGAGTTGGTCAATATAATTATCCTCATCCTGAAACTGGACAAAGCTGATACTGACCGGAAAATATTCAGGAGTGTTAAATTGAAACTCCCACCTATTATAAGGTAGCGGTTCACTGTGACGTACAATGGGTTTGTAGGTCACCACCCGCTTTCCGGGGGGATAAGACTGGCAAGCTGCCAGGCTCCATACCAATCCCAAACTCAGCAGTGATATTAAGATTTTTCTTTTCATTGTGAGGTTTCCAAAATTTGAGCGATGCCCTGTTTTTTACCATTC
>NZ_JAQRFK010000022.1 GCF_028598745.1 Xenorhabdus sp. IM139775 | reverse complement strand
GGGGGAGTAAAAGAATGAAGCTGCATGAAGGGTGGATTGAGGGGATGAGAAAGGTTATTTCTCCACATTGTGATCTGCGCCCAGAGGGTGAGAAGCCATCATTACTGGTCATTCATAATATCAGCTTACCTCCCGGTAAATTTGGCGGTCCTTATATTGATCAACTATTTATGGGAACACTAGACCCTAAAGAAGACTCTTTTTTTGGTGAGATCAAACACTTGCGTGTTTCTGCCCACTGTTTAATCCGGCGTGATGGAGAGATTGTGCAATATGTTCCTTTCAATAAAAGAGCTTGGCATGCCGGCGTTTCCTGCTACTGTGACCGTGATACCTGCAATGATTTTTCGATAGGCATTGAACTGGAAGGTACAGATTATGAGGAATTTACTGAAATTCAGTATACTAAGTTAGCCGAAGTTACTGAGCTGCTGATTAGCCAATATCCTGATATTCGTGACAATATTACCGGACACAGTGATATCGCACCGGGGAGGAAAACGGATCCCGGGCCTTATTTTTACTGGGAACATTACCGTCAATTATTGAAGGAGCGAGTTGGATGACTCTCTTTATTCTATTATTAATACTGGCATGGGAACGTGTTTTTAAGCTAGGAGATCACTGGCAACTGGAACGCTATTTAGCGCCATTTTTTGCCCGGCTCAGATCACATTCACTATGGGGTAGTCTGGGCATGACCTTTCTGGTCGCCTTGTTGACGTGGAAACTGATTGATATTTTCAGCTCTGTTGCTTTTGGTATTCCCGCCATTGTGCTGGGTATTATCATCAGCTTGTTATGTATTGGCGCAGGTAGGCTGCGTCATGATTACCGTGGATATCTCCAGGCTGTGCGCCAAAATGATCTTGAACAGCAGAATAAATATCTTGCTCGTTTGACGATGATTCAAGAAACGTTGCCTGAGACTACAAAAGATGAACGGTTGCGCGAGATACAGAATTCATTGATCTGGACAAATTTTCGTTATTATCTTGCCCCTATTTTTTGGTTGGCTGTGTTGGGTGAATTTGGTCCGGCTATTTTGATGGGATATGGCTGCCTTCGGGCTTATCAAGGTTGGTTGGCACAGCATGCCACCGCAGTGCAGAGAGCGCAATCGGGTGTTGACGGCATATTGCATTGGCTGGACTGGCTCCCGGCACGTTTGGCGGGGGTTACCTACGCTTTATTAGGGCATGGCGAGAAAGCTTTACCCGCTTGGATTGCATCACTCACTGATTTTCGGTCATCGCAATACAAGGTAGTCAGTCAATTGGCACAATTCGCATTAAGTAAAGAACCTCATCTTAATCCGGTAGAAACGCCTGTTGCTGCGGTAACATTGGCAAAAAAGGCGACTTTTACTATTGTGATTATTGTTGCATTGTTAACAATTTATGGTGCATTAGTTTAACAATGATTGATTTAACAGTGGAAGGACAGGGGGCTGGTGTTAGCAATCATCTACCCCCTATCTTTTAAATCAGGAATGGGTTCCCTTTGCAGTGATACAACTCGCAAGACGAAAACAGCTTATTATCTCCCCGCGTCGCGGAGAGATAATAAATGTAACTTGAGGTACGACGAGCATATTTGTTATTTGTGGCATCAATATTAAATAATTCTTATTAAATTATCACGGGCGATTTTTTATTTTAGGAGATATTTTTATATTCTGTGGGAATGTACTAATTTAAAGATAAGGGAGTTATCATTTGAGGATAAAATAATGAAAAATGATGATGCACAAGATGATAAGTGCTATGCTTCCCATCTTTATATTACACTTAAAAGTTATACTGTATATTGTTTGTGGTTGACGTTATTACTCGTCATTAACAATGATAAAGTCAGATTTATTCGTGGCTAATTCCCGGTTATGGCAATGAAATGTTGTTATTGGGAATTTTTTATGGCGTTAATTATGAGTATATGTTTGTATAGATTTAATTAAATAATATTTGATTTATTGATTGCTATACTCGTCGTGCTATCAAGATATATTTATTATTTCTCTATGCTGCGGGAGATAATAAGCTGCTTTCGTCTTGAAAGCTGCAACTTGACGTTTATAAGGTATATATTTTAAAAATGGCTAATGATTGATTTTTCTCATCTATGCGTTATATGAACGTTAAAGGCCATCAGATTGCCTGCCTAAAAAGTACTCTTTGGTTATAATTTTCTAATAAAATTTAAAATATTTTGTTAAAATTTGCAGATTTTTATGATTTAGCTCAAGGTCTTTATAGACAGCTAGTGAATACTTTGTTACTTTAAGACCCTGTATTCTAAATTGGTATTACCAATTGACTTTGACCCGTTAGCCAGAGTTTAGTTACTCAGGTTTAGTCACTAACGCTTAGTTGAGTAGGGCTTAGTTGAATAGGACATAGTTGAGTAAACATAGTCCGAAGCAACATTGACTCATTGAATGGCTTACAGCAGATATGGCCTATAGCAAGATTCGCCAACCAAAGTTATCAGATGTGATTGAGCAGCGTCTTGAACAGCTCATCCTCGAAGGCTCGCTGCGCCCGGGAGAAAAACTGCTGCCTGAGCGTGAGCTGGCAAAACAGTTTGAAGTATCCCGTCCTTCATTGCGCGAAGCTATTCAAAAATTGGAAGCCAAAGGCTTTCTTTTCCGTCGTCAAGGGGGAGGAACTTTCGTACAGAACAATCTGTGGCAGAGTTTCAGCGACCCGCTTGCCCAACTTATTGCAGAGAATCAAGAATCCCAGTTCGATCTCCTTGAAGCACGCCATGCGTTAGAGGGGATTGCTGCTTATTATGCCGCCCTTAGGGGAACCGATGAGGATTTCAAGCGCATTGAACAAAGCCATCTTGCCATTCAAGTCGCACAGCAAAGCGGCGATGTGAATGCGGAATCTGATGCTGTCCTGCAATATCAGCTTGTTGTCACGGAAGCTGCCCATAATGTGGTATTGCTGCATTTATTGCGCTGCATGATCCCAATGTTAGAACAAAATATCAGGCGCAATTTTGACGTCATCTATACCCGTAAAGAAATGCTGGCGGCTGTCAGTGACCACAGGGCTGAGATTTTTCGCTCTATCATGGCGAGAGAACCAGAAAAAGCCCGTGAGGCTTCGCATCGCCATTTGGCCTTTATTGAAGAAGTTTTATTGGATCTGACTCGTGAACATACTCGGCGTGAGCGTTCATTGAGGCGGCTCCAGCAACATCAGGAATAAGAGCCTGTCCCTAGGGACGTCATAGACAAATCAAATTCCCGAATGGGGTAGGTTCTAAACTTGACTGTACAGATCTTGACTGCTGCGTTTGTACAGTTCGTCGACTCTTTATCCAAGAGTTTTAGCGGCAATATACAGCAGGGCCTATCTTCCGGTCATAACGGGCAGTTTCGTCAAAAGGTATGACCAGAAGATAGGCTCCAATAACCATTAGAAATAGATAACAGATAAGGAATACACCATGTCAGATATTTTGAAAAATGACGTGGATCCGATCGAAACTCGCGATTGGTTACAGGCGATCGAATCGGTCATCCGTGAAGAAGGTGTTGAGCGTGCTCAGTTCCTAGTTGATCAGGTATTGAATGAAGCTCGTAAAGGCGGTGTTAGCGTTGTTGCAGGTGCTGCAAGCCGCGATTACATCAACACTATTCCTGTTGAGGATGAGCCTGCTTACCCTGGCAACATGGATTTAGAGCGTCGTATCCGCTCTGCTATCCGCTGGAATGCCGTGATGACCGTTCTGCGTGCATCCAAAAAAGATCTGGAACTGGGTGGTCACATGGCTTCATTCCAGTCTTCTGCGACTGTTTATGAAGTTTGTTTTAACCACTTCTTCCGTGCTCGTAATGAAAATGATGGCGGTGATCTGGTGTATTTCCAGGGCCACATTTCTCCGGGCGTTTACGCACGTGCATTCCTTGAAGGTCGTCTGACTGAAGGGCAGATGAACAACTTCCGTCAGGAAATCGGTGGTAATGGCCTGTCTTCTTACCCGCATCCAAAACTGATGCCTGACTTCTGGCAGTTCCCAACTGTTTCAATGGGTCTGGGTCCAATCTCCGCGATTTATCAGGCTAAATTCCTGAAATATCTGGAACATCGTGGCCTGAAAGATACCTCTAAACAAACCGTTTACGCTTTCTTGGGCGACGGCGAAATGGATGAACCAGAATCCAAAGGTGCGATCACTATCGCAACGCGTGAAAAACTGGATAACTTGGTATTCATCATCAACTGTAACTTGCAGCGTCTGGATGGCCCAGTAACCGGTAACGGCAAAATTGTTAACGAACTGGAAGGCATCTTCGCCGGTGCTGGTTGGCAGGTACTGAAAGTCCTGTGGGGTGAGCGTTGGGACGCACTGCTGCGTAAAGACACCAGCGGTAAACTGGTTCAATTGATGAACGAAACCCTGGATGGCGACTACCAGACATTCAAGTCCAAAGATGGCGCTTATGTCCGTGAACACTTCTTCGGCCGTTACCCTGAAACGGCTGCATTGGTCAAGGACATGACTGATGACGAAATTTGGGCACTGAACCGTGGTGGCCACGATCCGAAGAAAGTTTATGCTGCACTGAATAAAGCACAAAATACCACGGGTAAACCAACGGTAATCCTGGCTCAGACCATCAAAGGTTACGGCATGGGTGATACCGCTGAAGGTAAAAACATTGCCCATCAGGTCAAGAAAATGAACATGGAAGGCGTTCGCCACTTCCGTGATCGTTTCAATGTGCCTGTATCTGACGAGCAGATCAACAGCCTGCCTTACGTGACTTTCGATAAAGACTCGGAAGAAGCTAAATACCTGCATGAGCGCCGTAATGCACTGGGTGGCTACCTGCCAAGCCGTCGCGTTAACTTCGACGAGAAACTGGAAATCCCAGCGCTGGGAGAATTCAGCTCTCTGCTGGAAGAACAATCCAAAGAAATTTCTACAACTATTGCTTTCGTTCGTGCGCTGAACGTCATGCTGAAAAACAAGTCGATCAAAGATCGCTTGGTGCCAATCATTGCTGACGAAGCACGTACCTTCGGTATGGAAGGTCTGTTCCGTCAAATCGGTATCTACAGCCCGAATGGCCAGCAGTATACTCCGCAAGACCGTGAGCAGGTTGCATACTATAAAGAAGATGCAAAAGGCCAGATCCTGCAAGAAGGTATCAATGAACTGGGTGCGGCTTCATCTTGGCTGGCGGCGGCAACGTCTTACAGCACCAACAACCTGCCAATGATCCCGTTCTATATCTACTACTCCATGTTCGGATTCCAGCGTATCGGTGATCTGTGCTGGGCGGCGGGTGACCAACAAGCCCGTGGCTTCTTGGTGGGTGGTACTTCTGGTCGTACAACGCTGAACGGCGAAGGTTTGCAGCACGAAGATGGCCACAGCCATATTCAGTCCCTGACCATTCCTAACTGTATCTCTTATGATCCTGCATTCGCTTATGAAGTTGCTGTTATCATGCATGATGGCTTGGAGCGTATGTATGGTGAGAAACAAGAGAATATCTACTACTACATCACCACACTGAACGAAAACTACCACATGCCAGCCATGCCGGAAGGTGCTGAAGAAGGCATCCGTAAGGGTATCTACAAGCTGGAAAGCCTGGAAGGCGCGAAAGGTAAAGTTCAGTTGCTGGGTTCAGGTTCTATCCTGCGCCATGTTCGTGAAGCAGCGCAGATCCTGTCTGCTGAATACGGCGTCGGTTCCGATGTGTACAGTGTGACTTCCTTCACTGAACTGGCTCGTGATGGCCAGGATTGTGAGCGTTGGAATATGCTGCATCCATCAGAAGAACCGCGTGTTCCTTATGTTGCTCAGATCATGAACGAAGCGCCAGCAGTTGCTTCTACTGACTACATGAAGCTGTTTGCAGAGCAGGTGCGTAACTTTGTTCCTGCAAGCGAGTTCCGTGTACTGGGTACTGACGGTTTCGGTCGTTCTGACAGCCGTGAGAACCTGCGTCATCACTTTGAAGTTGATGCTTCTTATGTGGTTGTTGCGGCTCTGGGTGAACTGGCTAAACGTGGCGAAGTTGATGTGAAAGTCGTTGAAGAAGCGATCAAGAAATACAACATCAACCCAGAAAAAGTTAACCCACGTCTGGCATAAGAGGTAAAGATTAATGTCTATCGAAATTAATGTGCCTGATATTGGTGCAGATGAAGTTGAAGTGACCGAGATTCTGGTGAAAGTCGGCGACACAGTAGAAGCAGAACAGTCACTGATCACCGTTGAAGGTGACAAGGCTTCGATGGAAGTCCCATCGCCACAGGCGGGTGTCGTGAAAGAAATCAAAGTTGCAGTTGGCGATAAAGTTGAAACTGGCAAACTGATTATGATTTTTGAATCCGCAAACGGTGCAGCCGAAGCTGCGCCTGCGCAGCAGGCAGCGGCAGCTCCGGTAGCGGCACCAGCCGCAGTGGAAAGTAAAGAAGTCAACGTACCGGATATCGGTGGTGATGAAGTTGAAGTGACCGAAATCATGGTAAAAGTGGGTGATACGGTCACAGAAGAGCAGTCACTGATCACGGTTGAAGGTGACAAGGCTTCGATGGAAGTTCCTGCGCCATTCGCGGGTACAGTGAAAGAGATCAAGATCGCGACTGGCGATAAAGTGAAAACCGGCTCTCTGATCATGGTATTCGAAGTTGCGGGTGCAGCACCTGCGGCGGCTCCAGCAGCGGCTTCAGCGCCTGCGGCTGAACCTGCGAAAGCAGCATCAGCGCCGGTAGCAAACAAGCCAGCAGAAGGCAAAAATGAATTTGCCGAAAATGACGCTTATGTTCATGCCACGCCGGTCATCCGTCGTCTGGCACGTGAATTTGGCATCAATCTGGCTAAAGTAAAAGGGACTGGCCGTAAGGGTCGCATCCTGCGTGAAGACGTTCAGGCTTACGTGAAAGATGCGATTAAACGTGCGGAAGCAGCTCCTGCGGCTGCGGGCGGCGGTCTGCCGGGTATGCTGCCTTGGCCAAAAGTTGATTTCAGCAAGTTTGGTGAAATCGAAGAAGTTGAGATGAGCCGTATCCAGAAAATTTCTGGTGCTAACCTCAGCCGCAACTGGGTCATGATCCCTCACGTTAACCTGTTCGATGAAGCGGATATCACTGAAGTGGAAGAGTTCCGTAAACAGCAGAACAAAGAAGCTGAGAAGAAACAGCTTGGCGTGAAGATCACTCCGCTGGTATTCGTCTTGAAAGCAGCCGCGAAAGCACTGGAAGCGATGCCTCGCTTTAACAGCTCCATTTCTGAAGATGGCCAGAAGCTGATCCTGAAAAAGTATATCAACATCGGTATCGCGGTTGATACACCTAACGGTCTGGTTGTTCCTGTATTCAAGGATGTCAACAAGAAAGGCATCATGGAACTGTCCAGAGAATTGGCGGAAGTTTCCAAGAAAGCCCGTGCCGGTAAGCTGACAGCTTCCGACATGCAGGGTGGCTGCTTCACCATCTCAAGCCTCGGTGGTATCGGGACTACCGGCTTTGCACCAATTGTAAATGCGCCAGAAGTGGCAATCATGGGGCTGTCCCGCTCTTCCATGAAGCCAGTCTGGAATGGTAAGGAATTCGTTCCGCGCCTGATTCTGCCGATGTCTCTGTCTTTCGACCACCGTGTGATCGACGGGGCAGATGGTGCACGCTTCATCACTTATATTAATCAATTGATGAGCGACATCCGCCGTTTGGTGATGTAATGCACAGGCCGGTAAATATACCGGCCTGATGATGACTAGCGTGACAGATATTTTCGCCTTGCATCTGACAGGTTGGGATTTCTGTCACGTTAACGCACTTTTCAGGTTATTTACAATTCTGTAAACTGCTCGCGGTGTGTACGTCCCGGGGGAGTATGTTTTTTTTTCGTCTGACTCGCCGGACAAACAATTAAGAGGTCATGATGAGTACTGAAATTAAAGCTCAGGTAGTGGTGCTTGGAGCAGGCCCTGCGGGGTATTCTGCTGCTTTCCGTTGTGCAGACTTAGGTTTGGATACTGTTCTGGTTGAACGCTACTCGACTTTGGGTGGTGTGTGTCTTAATGTGGGTTGTATCCCATCCAAGGCGCTGCTTCATGTAGCAAAAGTGATTGAAGAAGCAAAAGCGCTGGCACAGCACGGTATCGTGTTTGGTGAGCCACAAACTGATATCGATAAGATCCGTCTCTGGAAAGAAAAAGTTATTTCTCAGTTAACAGGCGGTCTGGGCGGCATGGCTAAGGGCCGTAAAGTTAACGTTGTTAATGGTGTTGGTAAATTTACAGGCGCTAACACTCTGGTAGTAGAAGGCGAGAACGGCGCAACAACGATTAATTTTGATAATGCCATTATCGCAGCGGGTTCACGCCCAATTCAGTTGCCATTCATTCCACATAATGATCCTCGCGTATGGGATTCTACCGATGCGCTGGAGCTGAAAACCGTTCCGGGACGCTTGTTGGTCATGGGTGGCGGTATTATCGGTTTGGAAATGGGGACGGTTTACCACGCGCTGGGTTCTCAGATCGACGTGGTAGAAATGTTCGATCAGGTTATTCCTGCTGCGGACAAAGACATTGTTAAAGTGTTCACTAAGCGTATCAGCAAGAAGTTCAACCTGATGCTGGAAACCAAAGTGACCGCCGTAGAAGCTAAAGAAGATGGCATCTACGTAACAATGGAAGGCAAGAAAGCACCGGCAGAGCCACAGCGCTATGATGCCGTTCTGGTTGCTATCGGCCGTGTACCCAATGGTAAATCTCTGGATGCGGGCAAAGCGGGCGTTGAAGTTGATGAGCGTGGCTTTATCCACGTGGATAAACAAATGCGTACTAACGTGCCTCACATCTTTGCTATCGGTGATATCGTTGGTCAGCCAATGCTGGCACACAAAGGTGTCCACGAAGGTCACGTTGCGGCAGAAGTGATTTCTGGTAAGAAACATTACTTCGATCCAAAAGTGATTCCATCGATTGCTTACACTGAGCCAGAAGTGGCATGGGTTGGTTTGACAGAGAAAGAAGCGAAAGAAAAAGGCATCAGCTTTGAGACTGCGACGTTCCCATGGGCAGCATCCGGTCGTGCAATTGCCTCTGATTGTTCAGATGGCATGACCAAGCTGATTTTCGATAAAGAAACGAACCGTATTATCGGTGGTGCTGTTGTTGGGACTAACGGCGGCGAACTGCTGGGTGAAATCGGTCTGGCTATCGAAATGGGCTGTGATGCAGAAGATCTTGCCCTGACTATCCATGCTCACCCAACGCTGTACGAATCAATCGGTATGGCTGCGGAAATTTACGAAGGCAGTATTACTGACTTGCCAAATCCTAAGGCAAAGAAAAAGAAATAATGCTTTAGATTTTGCAGTGGTGAAAACGGCTTCTATTATGGAAGCCGTTTTACATGCAACGGATTATTTCAAGCTTCCCCATAAAAAACTCCATTAAATCTACAGTATATGACATTGCCAATTTGAATTACTTGGCCGAGGGGTTCTTTTAAGTTGATATTTCCCATTGATTTGATGCCATGTATTGCTATGAGTTGGGGTTAGCCTCATATTTTTCAAATCAAAAAAGTTACCAATAGTTACAAAGCCTAATTTTTGGTAAAAAATTTCGGCATCCCGTTCTGCCTTAACTTCTAATATACCTTGGTGGCCTAAGGCGCAGGATATATCAACCACATGTTGAATAAGCAGGCCACCGTAACCA
Source organism: Xenorhabdus sp. IM139775 (assembly GCF_028598745.1). Taxonomy (GTDB): domain Bacteria; phylum Pseudomonadota; class Gammaproteobacteria; order Enterobacterales; family Enterobacteriaceae; genus Xenorhabdus. Next base: position 38,668 of record NZ_JAQRFK010000022.1, on the reverse strand, counting down.
TAACCGTTAGGATAGGTTATTATGTATGCTATTTGATCAACATCATCAGGTTCATTAGATTTAGCAAGCCTTAATATGATAATTCCAACCGTTGTACCTGCCACTGAACAAACAAAATGGCGGTAGTTATCTAAACCTCCGGTCACATATTCAGAATTAAAGGTGTTTCTTATGGAGCCACAGGTTTTGCTAAATGTACTATGATGTCCACCTCCCAATAGAGTTTCTCTTATAGGTTCATACCAGTAACGGGATTCATTTTGCTGGAGTGTGCTAATTGCAAATAGCATAGCATTTTGATCCACTTCCTTAATCACTGGAGGATGATAATTTGTGCTTGTTGTAGAGTTATCTCTTTCTATTTCTCGATTAGGCATGATGATATCCTTTTAAACGAGGTTGGTATCCGCTTTTTGCAGTGGGTAGAAATTAAGGTATTTTCAGGTTGAAATAGCAACAAATAGCATTTAAAACTTTATTACACTCTTCAAGCTCATTTATCCAGAATTTTATCATGGTTTAATGTTGATTTTATGTGAATGAATTAACATGCTATTCAAATTTTGGTATGCTAAATGCCCGAAGCTGGGCATAATCCTGATGTTATGCGAGCAAAATCCTCTGACCTGGCACCCATGATGATTGTTTTAGGTGATTATTACCGGGTGCTGACAGCCGGGTATATAAAATGACAATGAGAGCGAGGAGAAAGTCGTGCTAGAAGAATACCGCAAGCACGTAGCCGAGCGTGCAGCTCAAGGCATCGTCCCTAAGCCGTTAGACGCAGCTCAAGTAGCAGCGCTGGTCGAATTACTGAAGAACCCACCTAAAGGTGAAGAAAATTTCCTGATAGATCTACTGACCAATCGTGTTCCCCCTGGTGTAGATGAAGCTGCTTATGTTAAAGCGGGTTTCCTTGCTGCCGTTGCTAAAGGGGAAACCGCTTCTCCTTTGGTGACACAGGAAAAAGCCATTGAACTATTGGGAACCATGCAGGGTGGGTATAATATCCACGCCTTAATTGATGCCCTGGATGATGAAAAGTTGGCCCCGATTGCGGCGAAAGCACTTTCTCATACTTTGCTGATGTTCGACAGTTTTTATGATGTAGAAGAAAAAGCAAAAGCGGGTAATGTTCATGCCAAACAGATTATTCAGTCATGGGCTGATGCAGAATGGTTCCTTGGGCGCCCAGAATTAGCGGAAAAAATCACCATTACCGTCTTTAAGGTCACGGGTGAAACCAATACCGATGATCTTTCCCCTGCGCCTGATGCGTGGTCACGCCCTGATATTCCCCTACATGCCTTGGCAATGCTCAAAAATGCCCGTGAAGGTATTGAGCCTGATCAAGCGGGTGCCGTAGGCCCGATTAAGCAAATCGAAGCCCTGAGCAAGAAAGGTTACCCGTTGGCCTACGTTGGTGATGTTGTGGGGACGGGTTCCTCCCGTAAATCGGCAACGAACTCCGTATTGTGGTTCATGGGAGAAGATATCCCGTTTGTACCCAATAAACGTGGTGCAGGTGTGGTATTGGGCGGAAAAATCGCCCCCATTTTCTTTAATACCATGGAAGATGCCGGTGCATTGCCAATCGAGGTAGACGTTTCTAAGCTGAATATGGGGGATGTGGTTGATATCTATCCCTATAAGGGGGAAATCCGCCAGCATGAAACCAATGAATTGCTGGCGACTTTTGCACTGAAAACCGATGTCCTGCTTGATGAAGTGCGTGCCGGTGGCCGTATTCCGTTGATTGTCGGTCGCGGTTTGACTGGCAAGGCACGTGAATCATTGAGTTTGCCACACAGTGATGTCTTCCGTCAGGCGAAAGCCGTTGCGAAAAGCGATCGCGGCTTCTCATTGGCACAGAAAATGGTTGGCCGTGCTTGTGGTACAGCGGGGATCCGTCCCGGGGAGTATTGTGAGCCTAAGATGACATCTGTGGGCTCTCAGGACACCACCGGCCCAATGACACGGGATGAATTGAAAGATTTAGCCTGTCTGGGCTTTTCTGCGGATCTGGTCATGCAATCATTCTGCCATACTGCTGCCTATCCAAAACCGGTGGATGTGACCACCCACCATACTCTGCCCGATTTCATTATGAACCGTGGCGGTGTATCACTGCGTCCGGGAGATGGCATTATCCATTCATGGTTAAACCGCATGTTGTTGCCGGATACTGTGGGCACAGGCGGAGATTCCCATACTCGTTTCCCGATTGGCATTTCTTTCCCGGCGGGTTCCGGGCTGGTGGCATTTGCGGCGGCAACGGGTGTCATGCCGTTGGATATGCCAGAATCCGTATTGGTTCGCTTTAAAGGAAAAATGCAGCCCGGGATCACCTTGCGTGATCTGGTTCACGCTATTCCTTATTATGCGATTCAACAAGGTTTGCTGACCGTCGAGAAGAAAGGCAAGAAAAACATCTTCTCTGGCCGTATTCTTGAGATTGAAGGGTTACCGGAACTCAAAGTCGAACAGGCATTTGAGTTGGCGGATGCGTCTGCGGAACGTTCTGCGGCAGGATGTACCATTAAACTGGATAAAGACCCCATCATTGAATACCTGCAATCGAACATCATATTGCTGAAATGGATGATTGCGGAAGGCTATGGTGATCGCCGGACATTGGAACGCCGTATTATGGGCATGGAAAACTGGCTGAAAGATCCGCAATTGTTGGAAGCGGATGCCGATGCTGAATATGCAGCCGTGATTGAAATTGATCTGGCAGGGATTAAAGAGCCTATTTTGTGTGCGCCGAATGACCCCGATGATGCACGCCTGCTATCTGACGTTGCCAACAGCAAAATTGACGAAGTTTTCATTGGTTCTTGCATGACGAATATTGGTCATTTCCGGGCAGCGGGTAAGTTGCTGGATCAGCACAAAGGCCAGATACCAACGCGGTTGTGGATTGCGCCTCCGACGAAGATGGATGCTGCCCAATTAACGGAAGAAGGTTATTACAGCGTCTTTGGTAAGAGTGGGGCGCGCATTGAGATCCCGGGTTGCTCATTGTGCATGGGGAATCAGGCGCGTGTGGCGGATGGTGCAACAGTGGTATCAACTTCTACCCGTAACTTCCCTAACCGCTTGGGTACGGGGGCAAATGTTTACCTTGCTTCTGCCGAGCTGGCTGCTGTGGCTTCACTGCTGGGGCGTTTGCCATCGCCAGAAGAGTATTTGCAGTTCATGGATAAAGTGGATGAAACCGCCGCAGACACTTATCGCTACCTCAATTTTGATCAATTGAATCAATACACAGAAAAAGCGGATGATGTGATCTTCCAAACCGCAGTATAAAAAAGTATATTGCAATAAATGGGGAGGCAAATGCCTCCCCATTTTTGTGTCTGGTGTTTTATGACAATGTTTTATGGCAATGTTTTATGACAATTTCACCGTATTTTGTATCAGTTTGTGGACTGCTTCAGATGTGAAATGCTTAGAAATGTTTAAAATCCATCCATATTCGTTTGATATCAATTTGTCACAAGTAAATTGTCACAAGCAAATTGTCACAAGTAAAAAATAGTGGAGGTGCGTGATGGAATATGAATTTATGCAGGATCTTACCGGTCAGGTAACATCATCCTTCTCAATGGATCATGAAGCTGTCGGCCATTGGTTGAATGAAGAAGTAAAAGGCGATTTGCGTGTATTGGATAAAATCACCGCAGCTTTGCAAGAAATTAAAGGGAGTGAACGTCAATGGCAGTTGGCTGGTCATGAATATACGCTATTGATGAGTGAAGGTGAGATCATGATCAGGGCTAATCAACTGCAATTTGACACAGAGGTTATAGAAGAAGGAATGAGTTACTACGATAACGAGAGTTTGGCTTTTTGTGGGACAGACGATTTTATCGATATGCTGGCTGATTACAGAGGGTTTATTTTGCAAAAAAACAAAACATAAGTATGAGCTTTCAATCAATAAAGGCTTTCTGCCATAATCTATATTCTATCACCCAACAATCACGGTGGACTTTGTATGGAACAGATCAATCTGTCACATGAGATTGATAAAGCGGCAAGCTGGTTTACCCATAATCAGGATCTACTGATCCAGTATGCGGTAAACATGGTATCTGCCATTTTGATCCTTATCGTTGGCTTATTCATTGCTAAATTGGTGAATAAAGCTGCTAAGCGTGTGATGTCACTGCGTGGTATTGACACGACCATTTCTGATTTTTTATCCGCAATTATTCGTTACGCTATCATCGCGTTTACGATTATCGCCGTGCTTGGGAAATTGGGCATTCAGACGGCCTCTGTGATTGCCGTCATCGGTGCCGCAGGTTTGGCGGTAGGCTTGGCATTGCAAGGCTCACTGTCTAATTTTGCTGCCGGTGTTTTATTGGTGATTTTTCGTCCACTCCGGACTGGCGAATATGTCAGTATTGGTGCGGTGGAAGGCACGGTCATGCAGGTACAGATTTTCTCAACCACATTGCGCACCGCAGATGATCGCATCATCGTGATCCCCAACGGTAAGATCATTGCAGACAATATTATCAATACCAGCCGTGAACCGAACCGCCGTACCCAAATTATGGTGGGCGTTGCGTATGACGCAGATATTGATGAAGTGAAAAGGGTGTTGGGTGATGTGATTAAAGAAGATAAACGCATTCAACATGAAAAAGGCATCACGATCCGCTTACATGAAATGGCGCCTTCATCACTGAATTTTATTGTGCGTGTATGGACAACCAATGGTGACGCCTGGAATGTCTATTGGGACTTGATGGAAAACTTTAAGCGTACTTTGGATAAGCACAATATCGGCATTCCATTCCCACAAATGGATGTTTATTTGCATCAACAAAATACGGCCTTACAGAAAAAGGCGGATGAATAATTAAAATATCCCGGTGTGAGAATGGCTATTTCTCACACCACATTGGGCTGCTTTGACTGCCAGTTTGCATAAAACCACGATCACTGTCCCTCAGCATTACCATTCCTAATGATGTATTAGAATGATTCATTTTTACTCATGCTCAATCTTGCTTAATATGTATTGATATCGTAACTCATTGAATAATCATCAGGGATCTCTGCATGTTTTCAACATTAATTCAGGGTTTTTTCCTCAGTGCGGCGATGATCCTTCCGCTTGGGCCACAAAATGTATTTGTCATGCAGCAAGGGAGCCGGAAACAGTTCCATTTAATGAGCGCAACATTATGCTCCATCAGCGATGCGCTGTTCATTATTGCGGGAATATTCGGTGGAAGTGCCTTGCTGGGACAATCGGCACTGTTATTGCAAGCCGTGACATGGGGAGGTGCTGCATTTTTACTATGGTATGGATGGGGGGCTTTGCGCACAGCACTCTCGGCAGAAGTCGAACTTTCCCGGCCTGAAAAAAGGGTTCAGGGCCGTTGGCGGGTGATAGTCACACTCTTCGCCGTGACATGGCTGAATCCCCATGTTTATTTGGATACCTTTGTCGTATTGGGAAGCATAGGCGGACAATTGTCTGCTGAGCTTAGGCCGTGGTTTACCCTTGGCGCAGTCATGGCATCGATCAGTTGGTTTTTTGCATTGTCATTGTTGTCTGCGTGGTTTGCGCCTGTACTTAATCAGCCCAGAGCGCAACGCATCATCAATATTTTTGTTGCCTGTGTGATGTGGTATATCGCTTGGAGCCTGATCAAGCAAGGGATACCGATTTTTTATTGATGACAATACCTCAATACTTCCCTTCTATAGATCGTCTGTAACGATAGATTGTGCTAATGTTTCTGAAAGCACCTTACTAACCTAATTTTGCTGTATTTGAGGAGGTTTTGTGAAACGTAAATCACTGGTATTGGCCGCGATAATGGCTCTGGGAAGCCTCTCTTGCATGACGGCTTCCGCTGCTGACGTGCTATCTATTCCACATATTTCTACTTCTGGCAATGCGGTCGTTAAAGCGGCACCCGATATGGCGACATTGATAATCCATGTGAGTGAAACTCAAAAGAGTGCGGCAGAAGCCAAGAAAAAAGTCGATCAGCGGGTTGCGAAATATTTTGATTTTCTGAAAAGCAGTGGTATCGACAAGAAAGATATTGATGCTGCCAACTTGCGCACTCAACCAGAATATCAATATGAGCAAAAGACGGGGAAATCAAGTATTACGGGTTATCGGGCGTCACGTTCAGTTGAAGTGAAAGTTCACAAGCTGGAACAGTTGAATACTTTACTGGATGGTGCCCTGAACGCTGGATTGAATGAAATTAATTCGGTTCAGTTTAGCGTCAATAATCCGCAACGCTATCGTGATGCAGCCAGACAAAAAGCCATCGAGAATGCCATTCAACAGGCAACGGTATTGGCAAAAGGGTTCAACGGTAAGTTAGGCCCGGTATATAGCATTAATTATCGGGCGCCTGACGCTGTGCCTGAACCCATGAGCCGTCTGAAATACCAGACAGCCCTGTTGTCATCTGCCGCTTCTGACTCAGCCAGTGAAACTTACGAACCACAGAGTATTGAGTTTTCTGATCACGTTGATGCCGTTTTTGAATTACAGCGTTAATGAATTTCATTCTTCCTGACGTAACATCTGGCGCCCCAGTTTTAGCAGGGCGTCAGTAACCTTTCTCATGGCCCCGCTTTCAGGGGCAAAGCGGTGCCAATAAAGCATACGGCGTTGGTACAATCCTGGCGTGAGATCGACTAACTCACCGGCTCTCAGTTCCTTGTCGATTTGCAGGTGTGGGATCATACAGCAGGTTGAACCTTGTTTTGCCAGTTGGACAAATGCCTCGGAAGAATTCACGATATGGCAGGGCACACTTCCCGGCGATAAATCAAAATTCTGTTGTAAGAATGCCTGATGCATATCATCTAAGTGGTCGAATGCAACAGCAGGGGCTTTCAGCAATGCTGAACGTGTCACGCCATCCGGGAAAAAACGGTTTGCAAACGCAGGAGAGGCAACAAACAGATAATCCAGGGCACCTAATTTATCAACCAAACAGCTTGGCAGCGGCAGCGGCTGAATACTGATCGCGCCGACAACTTCACCCCGCCGCAAACGTTCTTGGGTTCGGGTTTCATCTTCCACTTGAATATTGAGTCGAATAGGCAAATCGGACAAAACAGGGTAGAGAGCCGGTAAAAGCCATGTCGCCAAGCTGTCTGCATTAACCGCAAGAGAAAGCAATAACGGGATCTGATCGCCATTTTCATCGCCAAGCCATTGCGCTTCCAGCAGTTCAACCTGATGTAATAGCGCAAGCAGCTTTTGCCCTTGTTCGGTAGGGTGGGGAGGGACAGTGCGTACCAATAGCGGCTGGCCAAACATATTTTCCAATTGCTTGATCCTCTGTGATACCGCTGATTGGGTGATACAAAGTTTTTGCGCTGCTCGCTCGAAGCCACGTTCTTTGATCACGGCATCTAATGCTTGCAGTGATCGGTAATCAGGACGTTTCATTGAAAATAAGATTCTCCGTGTTTGCTGTTCTGGTGTTATCGCCCAATATCAAAGCCATTATGTGGCTTAACCAGTACTCTATCTCCAGCATGATATCATTAGCACGATACTTCCTGAATTATGCCTCCAGAACCATGCCTCCAGAACTATGCCATATTTTTTCATGCGGTGAGCCAATATTGTTTATACTAGCCGTCAGATTTTTCCTTGTAACTGATTATAGGCTGTGATCGATATGACTCAGGACGAACTGAAAAAAGCAGTAGGTTGGGCGGCATTGGAATACGTTAAACCCGGCACCATTGTCGGTGTTGGCACAGGTTCTACAGCAGCGCATTTTATTGATGCGTTAGGCACTATCAAAGATAAAATTGACGGTGCGGTATCGAGTTCAGAAGCATCGACTGAGAAACTGAAAAGTCTCGGCATTCCTGTGCTTAATTGCAATGAAGTGGACACCCTGGATATTTATGTTGATGGTGCTGATGAAATTAATGGTCAGATGCAGATGATCAAAGGCGGCGGCGCAGCATTGACCAGAGAAAAAATCATTGCCGCGGTTGCGAAGACATTTATCTGCATTATTGACTCGTCTAAGCAAGTCGATGTGTTAGGCAAATTCCCCCTGCCCGTTGAAGTTATCCCAATGGCACGCGCTTATGTGGCGCGTGAACTGGTGAAATTGGGAGGAACACCGGTTTATCGTGAAAACGTAGTGACCGATAATGGCAATCATATTCTGGATGTTCACAACCTCTCTATTGTTAATCCCGTTGAGTTAGAAAATAAAATCAATGGAATCATTGGCGTGGTCACCGTGGGCCTCTTTGCTAATCGAGGCGCAAACGTGGTACTGGTCGGTACAGCGGATGGCGTTAAGGCGCTCACGGAATAATCACTTATTGAGGGCAGAATAACCTGCCCTCAAAATATTTTTGTATTTGTTCAAATAAGAAAATTTAGTGAGATATATCACGTTTTCGTCCCAAAAAGCCTCAAAACTCTGCCACTACCCCATAACGAATTATTTTACTTTGCATAACAACTTATTTACTGTTGCTTATTCGGTAATATAAGCAATCGATTGTATTGCTGTTATCGTTTTTTTTGTTATTTTGGTGAAATCAATAGGCGTTATGAAAGTTAACAATGAGTAGGGCAGGCAAATGGTTAAAGTATCTTTAGAAAAGGACAAAATTAAATTTCTGCTACTGGAAGGCGTTCATCAAAACACCGTAGACAGTTTAAAAGCGGCAGGGTACAGCAATATTGAGTATCACAAAGGGGCATTAGAGCCTGAAGCGTTGAAAGAAGCGATTCGTGATGCCCGATTTGTCGGAATTCGTTCCCGTACCCAGTTGACCGAAGAAATTTTCGCCGCAGCGGAAAAGCTAGTTGCAGTCGGGTGTTTCTGCATTGGGACGAACCAAGTTGACCTGAAGGCCGCTGCAAAGCGTGGTATCCCGGTATTTAATGCGCCTTTTTCCAATACGCGTTCAGTCGCTGAAATGGTATTGGGTGAGCTGTTGTTGCTGTTGCGTCGTATTCCTGAGGCGAATGCAAAAGCACACAATGGGATATGGGATAAACAGGCAAAAGGTTGCTATGAAGCGCGTGGGAAAAAATTAGGCATCATCGGTTACGGGCATATTGGCACACAACTTGGCATTTTGGCTGAAAATATTGGCCTGAATGTCTATTTCTATGATATTGAAAATAAATTGCCATTGGGTAACGCACAGCAAGTCCATCATTTATCTGAATTGTTGAACATGAGTGATGTCATCAGTCTGCATGTTCCTGAAACGGCTGCAACGAAAAATATGATTGGTGTGGCAGAATTAGAGTTGATGAAGCCAGGCTCCATTTTGATTAACGCATCACGGGGTACTGTCATCGATCTGCCGGCACTTAGCGAAGCACTGGAAGCAGGGCACCTTTCTGGCGCAGCGATTGACGTTTTTCCTCATGAACCCGCAACCAACAATGATCCTTTTATCTCTCCATTAAGTAAGTTTGATAACGTACTGTTGACCCCTCATATTGGCGGTTCGACACAAGAAGCCCAGCAAAATATCGGTTATGAAGTGGCAGGTAAACTGGTCAAATATTCTGACAATGGCTCTACATTATCAGCGGTCAATTTCCCGGAAGTCTCGCTCCCTCTTCATGCCAAAGATACGAACCGATTACTGCATATCCATGAAAATCGGCCAGGTATCTTAACCAGCATTAACCAAGTGTTCACAGAACAAGCGATCAATATTGATGCGCAGTATTTGCGGACTGACAGCGATATTGGTTATGTGGTGATTGATATTACGACGCAAAATTCAGCCCAAGCTGAATTGGTCTTGCAGAAACTGAAAGCCCTGCCGGGCACGATCCGTTCTCGCCTGCTTTACTAAGATTTAACAAACCTGGGGCTATTGAAAGACAAATGGCCCCGGTTATCCATTCAGCGGCTTATATCCATCGCCAGACTTTTTCTGGTGTAATGATCTCCGGCAGTGGGATATCCCAACTCGCATTGGGTAATTTCTCAACTAACTGAAAATGATGAGCCAATCCAATCGGGTAAAAATTCTGTTGCTGCCATTTTGCGAGAGTTCTGTCGTAGAAACCGCCTCCCATCCCCAAACGCTGGCCTGTGCAGTCGAAAGCAACCAGTGGAATAAACATGACATCAAGTTCAGCGATCGGTAAAACCTGCCGGACATCCAACTGAGGTTCTTCTATATTGAAGCGGTTACGAATAAGGGGGGTGTCGGCGTGATAACGGAGAAACAGCAGGTGATTCCGGCTGAAAGGGTGCAATATTGGCAGGTAGACCCGTTTATTTTGCTGCCAAAGCTGTTGAATTAGCGGACGAGTGTCTAATTCCCCATCAAAAGAGAGATAGAGGGCAATGTTGTCAGCTTGCTGGATTTTAGGGTGAACCATGACCTGTTTAACGGCTTGCTGGGCAAATTGCCGTTGTTGTTCGGGGGGCAGGTTTTGACGTCGTTGGCGATTTTTTTTTCTAATGGCTTGGCGGAGAGAAAGGAAACAATCTGATTGCATGATACCTGCCTGTTAATGAATGCAGAAAAGGATACAAAACAGATAAAAAAGGGGGTTCTCCAAGATGCCGTTGCAGGTGGTAACCCTTGAACCCTTGGTTCAAGGTGAACGTAGAGTCGTTGCTATTAGGCTTCTTGGTCTGGCCAAGCTTGCTCACAAGAAACGGAGCACCACATTCTATGGATATGAAATATCGGCTCAGGGGACTGACCTGCTGACGAACACCTCAGAGAAAATTTTTTGCTGCTTAAACCCTCTAAATAGGCTCTAAGCAATGCTATGAAGCCTATTGTATGGAACTAAATGAAGAAAGCAACTGCTTATATTAATCTATAGTGACTACTGCCTGATTTATCAACAAGATTATGTTGACGGGTAGAGTATCAGGTGATTTTACCTTGCTCTAACAGTGCCTTTTCGATGGTCTGCTGGAGCATTTTTATTTTTTGTTCCATATTGTAAGCATAATCACGGGTTTTCATCTTTTCCTGTGCCAACTCGTGACAGACATTCAGTGCCACAATAAAAACCAGCTGCTCAGTGTTAGTGACTCTGGTGCGTTCTTTGAGGTTATTCAAACGCTGATCAAGTTCCTCAGCAGCAGCTTGCAAAGCTTCAACCTGCTCTGGTGGACAATTGACACGTAATGACCGCCCAAAAATCTGAATATCTACTGGTTGTGCAGACATGACACCTTCCTGATTTATTACTGTGCTGATACCTTGATGTTGATATATATCCCTTATCTTTCAAATTGCGGCTTGGTTAGTTGTGTTGCAATTTGAAATCGATTGGGCATAAAGTAAATTATGGTATAAAACAAGGCCGACACCAATCATTACCGTACAATACCAAAAGCCCTCCTCCTTATATCGGTGTGCTGTCTGGTATAGCGACTCCCCTTGATGGTAGCATAGCATGAACTTATATCGCCAACGATGATCAATATACATGTCTATACAAAACTCATTACCTAATTATCAATCATTTGATGAAATTTTGCATCAACAGTCCGTTGCACTGACAGCAGCAGAAATGCACGGCTTAATCAGTGGATTACTCTGTAGCGGCAACCATGGCAGTCATCATGATAGTCGTTGGCAGACGTTGGTGCATGATCTTGCTAATGATGGCCTGGCATTTTCTCAGGTTTTGGCTCTGCCGCTCAGGGAATTGTACGAAACGACGTTTGAATTGCTGGATGATAATACTTTCACGTTTAATCTGTTGCTCCCTGATGAAGAAGCCGGGGTTTTTGCCTGCGCAGATGCGTTGTCGGGATGGGTAAACCACTTTCTGCTTGGGTTGGGCGTAGCCAATCCCAAATTGACAGAACAGCCAGAAATTAAAGAAATTATCACCGATTTACGTGACATCGGCATGTTGGGCTATGATGAAAGCGAAGATCAGGAAGAACTCTCCCAAGCCCTTGAAGAAGTTTTGGAATATGTCCGTGTTGCGGTTCAACTCTGCTATATCGCGTTAGCGACACCGAAAACCGCAGACAGTGCAAAAAGTGAAAAACCAACATTGCACTGATTGGCGATATTCACCCAACTAATAATAATGGAATTGCAGGAGAGGGTATGACCAAACAAGAATATTTATCCCGTCGTCAGGCATTATTGTCAAAAATGGCTCCGGCCAGTGCGGCCATTATTTTTTCAGCTTTGCCTGCGACACGTAATTCAGATAGTGAGTATCCTTACCGTCAGCACAGTGACTTTCTGTACCTGACCGGGTTCAGTGAGCCGGAAGCGGTTCTGATACTGATCAAAAGCGATGAAACCCACAATCATAGCGTGTTGTTTAATCGTGTTCGCGATTTGAGTGCGGAAATTTGGTTTGGTCGCCGTCTTGGGCAAGAAGCTGCGCTGGAAAAATTGGGGGTGGATCGGGCCTTGCCATTTGATGATCTCGATGAACAACTCTATTTGTTATTGAATGGCTTGGAAGTGGTTTATCACGCTCAAGGCGAATTTGAATACGCGGATAACATCGTCTTTAGTGCCTTGGACAAATTGCGCAAAAACAGCCGTCGTAACCTCCGTGCGCCAACGGTCATGGCAGACTGGCGGCCGTGGCTGCATGAAATGCGCCTGTTTAAATCAGAAACTGAATTAGACATCATCCGCAAAGCCGGAGAAATTAGTGCCGAGGCGCATACCAGAGCCATGCAGGCTTGTCATCCTGATATGTTTGAATATCAGCTTGAAGCCGAAATTCATCATGAATTCACTCGTCAGGGAGCGCGTTACCCGGCTTATAACACCATTGTCGGGGCGGGAGAAAACGCCTGTATCCTGCATTACACTGAAAATGAGTGTCGCATGAGAGATGGCGATTTGGTGTTGATCGATGCGGGGTGTGAATATGAGGGTTATGCCGGCGATATTACCCGGACGTTTCCGGTCAATGGCAAGTTTACACGCCCTCAGCGTGAAATCTATGACATTGTTCTGGACGCCAACAACCTTTCCATTGAATTGTACAGGCCCGGCACCAGCATCAGTGAGGTCACGGGACACGTTGTGCGTGTCATGGTGACGGGATTGGTAAAATTGGGAATTATGCACGGTGAAGTCGAACAATTGATCGAAACCAATGCTTATCGTCAATTTTTCATGCATGGTTTGAGCCACTGGTTGGGGCTGGATGTACATGATGTCGGTCATTACGGTGTTGATCGCGATCGTATTCTGGAACCCGGCATGGTGCTGACTGTCGAACCGGGGCTTTACATTGCCTACGATGCCGATGTCCCGCCGGAATACCGTGGTATCGGTATCCGTATTGAAGATGACATTGTGATAACGGAAACCGGAAATGAAAACCTGACTGAATTTGTCGTCAAAGATCCGGATGAGATCGAAGCTCAGATGGCACAGGCAAAACAGGGTTAAGGACACAGGGTTAAGGACAAAAGTAATCAGGAAGTGATAATGAACGTGATTATTGTGGGCGGAGGAATGACAGGGGCGACATTGGCTCTGGCTATTGCTTCGCTGAGTCGGGGGCAATTGCAAGTCTCCTTGATTGAAGTGGCAGAACCGGCCAAGGAACACTCTGGTTTTGATGCAAGGGCGATTGCCTTGGCTTATGGTACATGCCAACGCCTGAATCAGATCGGTATTTGGCCTGCTCTGCAACATTGTGTGACCCCAATCACTCACGTCCATGTCAGCGACCGTGGTAACAGCGGTTTCGTCAACATCCGCGCCGATGATTATGCTATTCCGGCATTGGGCAATGTGATTGAGTTGCATGATGCCGGGATTCATCTTTTTGATTTATTGAAACAGTCGCCAAATATTAAACTTTATTGCCCGGCCAGAGTGAGTTCCGTTGCGCGTTTGGAAAATTCGGTGGAAGTTTTGCTGGATAATGGCGAAAAACTGACCGGGGAACTGTTGGTCGCGGCGGATGGCAGCCACTCGGCGATAGCCCAAGCGTGCAACATCCCATTCCAGCAACACTCTTATGCGCAGACCGCCATTATTGCCAATGTACTGACTTCCGAACATCCTCAAGGCAGGGCATTTGAGCGTTTTACCAAACATGGCCCATTGGCGCTATTGCCCATGTCGGAAGGGCGCAGTTCACTGGTGTGGTGTCATCCACTGGAAAAACAGTCAGAAATTAATGGGTGGAGCCAGAGTGAATTCCTTCAACACCTGCAAACCGCATTTGGCTGGCGTCTGGGGAAAATGCAGGAAAGTGGTCAACGGCATAGTTACCCATTGGCTTTATCGACAGCCGACAGGCAAATTAGCCATCGTCTGGCTTTGGTCGGTAATGCCTCCCAAACCCTGCATCCGATTGCCGGGCAGGGTTTTAACTTAGGGATGCGTGATGTCATGGCGTTGGCGCAGGTTATTGCAGCCGCGGCTGTTTCAGGTCAGGACATTGGTGCTTATCGCGTGCTGGCACAATATCAGCAACAGCGTCAGGCAGATCGTGAAGCCACCATTGGGATCACGGATGGGCTGGTCAGGTTATTCGCCAATGACTACTTACCGTTAAAAATGGGGCGTAATTTGGGCTTGATGACCATGGAAAAATTATCCCCGCTGCGGGATCGGTTTGCCCGTCAGACATTAGGTTGGGTTGCGCAGTCACCGTTGGCAGATTTGGCAGATTAAGAGGAAAGAAAAAATGCAATCATTTGATGTGGTGATCGCAGGGGGCGGGATGGTTGGCCTTGCGCTGGCCTGTGGTTTGCAAGGTAGCGGTCTGCGCATCGCGATGGTAGAAGAGCATCCACCGACCAAGTCATTTGATGCCAATGATGAATATGCGTTGCGGGTTTCAGCCATCAATGCTGCCAGTGAGCGGTTACTCACCCACCTTGGTGTCTGGCAGGATATTCTCGCGATGCGAGCCTGCGCCTATCAGGGCATGGAGGTTTGGGATCAGGATAATTTCGGGCGTATTCAGTTCAGTGCGGCGGAAAATGGTCTGGCACATCTGGGTCATATCATCGAAAACAAGGTGATCCGACAAGCGCTCTGGCGACGTGCGGAAAATCTGCCGGATGTGACGATTTTTACGCCATCCGTGCTCAAAAATGTGGCTTGGGGAGAAAACGAAGCCTTCATTACCTTATCTGATGGAACCATGCTCACATCTCGCCTTGTGGTGGGTGCAGACGGTGCTCACTCTTGGTTGCGTCAACATGCCGATATTCCGTTGACTTTCTGGGATTATGAACACTCTGCGTTGGTCGCCACCATTCGTACTGAAGAGTCTCATGAAGGTGTTGCGCGTCAGGTATTCCATGCTGATGGCATACTGGCTTTCCTGCCACTGCCGGATGCTCACTCATGTTCGATCGTCTGGTCACTGCCGGCTGAATCTGCGCAACAGTGCAAAGCTATGGCACCGGCGCTGTTTAATCGACAATTGAGTGCGACATTCAATATGCGCCTTGGTCAATGTGAACTCATCAGTGATCGGCAAACCATTCCACTGACAGGACGTTATGCCCGCAACTTTGCCGCCCATCGATTGGCACTATTGGGTGATGCGGCACACACTATCCATCCGCTGGCGGGTCAGGGGGTTAATCTCGGTTTGATGGATGTGGCAGAACTGATAGGTGAATTGAGTCGATTAAACCAGCAAGGCAAAGATATCGGTCAGTATCTCTATCTGGGACGTTATGAACGTCGCCGCAAACACAGTGCTGCGATCATGCTCGCAGGCATGCAGGGTTTCCGTCAGCTATTTGATGGCAATAACCGGGCTAAAAAGTTATTGCGGGGTATTGGATTAACACTGGCTGATCACTTGCCGGGAATGAAACCGCAATTGCTCCGCCATGCGATGGGACTTAATGACCTCCCTGATTGGTTGGTTTCTCAAACTGCTTCGCTTGAAAAAATCTAATTCAGCCTGTTATTTAGAATTAGTTTTTCTCATGTCAGACGAAAGTGTGTTAAGACGATTTGCTTCACACTTTCGTCTTTTTTTAATCCAAAAAGAGTGTTTTTTGTCATTTATTAAAAATAATTAGCGTGCTGGTTGCCATAAATCAGACAAAAATTCTGCATGTCGGTGAGCACCTTTTCGGGTTACCAAGGTAATGCAGCTAATTTATTTTATGGTTCATTTCCTGTTTCAGTGATAACTTCTGATACCTAAGGTATCGTTTGCGTGATTAACCGCTTCTTTGCTTCATGATCCAACATCTGCCGGTTAATACGCCGTATTTTTTCAGGTCACGAATGTTTTCATGTCAAGAACGTAAAGAGGGAAATAATGTCAAAACACACCCCACTATATGATCAACATCTGGCATGCGGGGCACGCATGGTAGATTTTCATGGCTGGATGATGCCGCTGCACTATGGTTCACAACTCGACGAGCATCATACCGTGCGTACTGATGCCGGTATGTTCGACGTTTCCCATATGACGATTGTGGATTTACACGGGACAGGTTGCCGTGATTTTCTCCGTTACCTTCTGGCTAATGACATTGCCAAACTCACCGAACAAGGCAAGGCGCTGTATACCGGAATGTTAACGGCTTCTGGTGGTGTCATTGATGACCTGATTGTCTATTTCTTCACTGATCACTTTTATCGCATGGTGGTTAACTCAGCAACCCGTGAGAAAGACTTGGCATGGATTAACCAACATGCTGAGAAATATGACGTTGAGATCACGGTGCGTGATGATTTGGCGCTGATTGCTGTTCAGGGGCCAACCGCGCAAGCCAAAGTCCAATCACTGCTCAGTGATGAGCAGAAGCACGCAATCATGGGAATGAAACCTTTCTTTGGCGTTCAGTCGGGAAATGTGTTTATTGCAACAACAGGTTATACCGGTGAAGCGGGTTATGAAATTGCCTTGCCCAAAGAACAAGCGGCAGATTTCTGGCAACAGTTGCTGGCAGCAGGCGTAAAACCCGCTGGATTAGGGGCGCGTGACACATTGCGTCTTGAAGCGGGCATGAACCTTTATGGGCAAGAAATGGATGAAACCATTTCACCGCTGGCCGCCAACATGGGATGGACCGTTGCCTGGAAACCGGAAGATCGCCAGTTTATTGGCCGTGAGGCACTGGAGAGACAACGCGAAACCGGAGCTGAACAATTGGTTGGCTTGGTGATGCGTGAAAAAGGCGTATTGCGTGGTGGTTTAACGGTCAGCTTTACGGATGGTGCCGGCGAAATGCGTTCTGGCGTGATTACCAGTGGAACATTCTCCCCGACTTTAGGATTTAGCATAGCCCTTGCGCGTGTTCCGCAAGGGATTGGTGAGCAGGCGGTTGTCCAGATCCGCAATCGCGAAATGCCCGTTCAGGTTGTTAAACCGGGCTTTGTGCGGATGGGTAAACCACTTGTCGATAAATAAAAAAGGAGAAGACAACGATGAGTCATGTACCAACAGAATTAAAATACACAGAATCACATGAGTGGGTTCGTTCGGAAGGCAATGGTGAATACACCGTAGGGATCACCGAACATGCCCAGAACTTATTGGGCGATATGGTATTTGTTGATTTGCCTGAAATAGGCACAGAAGTCAATAGTGGTGATGATTGTGCCGTTGTAGAGTCAGTGAAAGCTGCTTCGGATATTTACGCCCCATTGAGTGGTCACGTTATCGCGGTCAACCCTGAGCTGGAAAGCGCTCCCGAATTAGTGAACAGTGAGCCCTATAACGAAGGTTGGCTGTTCCGGATTAAAATCACTGATGAGAGTGAACTGACTCATTTGCTTGATGCCGAAAGCTATCAGTCACTCTTGGAAGAAGACGAGTAATGACTTTTGAATCGCCCCATATCACTTTGTGAATGGGGCATTTTTTTGCATAAAAGGCATAGCGAGTTTCAGGAAATTATCATCAATGACCCAGACACTAACCCAACTTGAAAATCAAGGTGAATTCATTCGCCGTCACATTGGTTCTTCTGCCAAACAGCAAACAGAGATGCTGGCAATAGTCGGTACACATTCTCTTGATGAGCTGACCAATAAAATCGTTCCTCGTGATATCGCATTATCAGAGCCTCCTGCGATTGGTGAAAGTGCGACTGAACAACAGGCATTGGCTGAATTGAAAGCGATGGCGAGCCGGAACCAGCGCTATCAATCGTATATCGGTATGGGGTATTCACCGTCAATACTTCCCCCCGTCATTTTGCGTAATTTGCTGGAAAATCCCGGCTGGTATACCGCATATACCCCTTATCAACCCGAAGTATCCCAAGGCCGGTTAGAGGCTTTACTGAACTTCCAGCAAGTCACCATTGACCTGACGGGATTGGAACTTGCCTCTGCTTCACTATTGGATGAAGCAACGGCAGCCGCAGAAGCCATGGCAATGGCAAAACGGATCAGCAAACTGAAAAGGGCTGAACGTTTCTTTGTGGCCGATGATATTCATCCACAGACTTTGGATGTTGTGCGTACCCGCGCCGAAACTTTTGGATTTGACGTCATTGTTGATAAAGCAGAAAAAGTACTGGAACTGGAAGGTATCTTTGGTGTCCTGCTGCAACAAGTCGGTACCACGGGGGAAGTCCACGATTACCGCGACCTGATTGCAACACTGAAAGCGCGTAAGATCATTGTCAGTGTTGCCGCGGATTTGATGGCACTGGTCATCCTGACCGCGCCGGGTCAACAAGGGGCTGACATTGTATTTGGTTCCGCCCAGCGTTTCGGTGTGCCGATGGGCTATGGCGGCCCCCATGCGGCCTTCTTTGCTTGCCGGGATGAATTCAAGCGTTCCATGCCGGGGCGTATTATCGGGGTTTCCCGAGATGCAGCGGGTAACAGGGCATTGCGCATGGCGATGCAAACCCGCGAGCAACATATTCGCCGTGAAAAAGCGAACTCCAATATCTGTACTTCTCAAGTCTTGCTGGCGAATATCGCCGGCATGTACGCCGTTTATCATGGTGCAGAAGGCTTGCAGCGCATTGCTAACCGTATCCACCGACTGACCGATATTCTGGCTGCCGGCCTGCAACAAGCGGGCATCACACTGCGTCATCAAACCTGGTTTGATACGCTGGCCATCGAAGTGTCAGATAAAGCGCAGGTGCTGGCAAGAGCGGCGAAAGCGCAAATTAACCTGCGTACCGATATTCTTGGTGCGGTTGGCGTGTCATTGAGCGAAAAGACCAGCCGGGATGATTTGATCACGCTGTTCCAAGTGATCACGGGTTCGGAGGCAATACTGGATGTTGCTGCCTTGGATCGTGAAGCCGCGACAGGCAGCCAATCTATTCCAGCCTCCATGCTGCGTAATGACGAAATGTTGGCCCATGAAAACTTCCGCCGTTACCACAGCGAAACCGACATGATGCGTTATATGCACAGTCTGGAGCGTAAAGATCTGGCGCTGAACCAAGCCATGATCCCGCTGGGTTCATGTACCATGAAACTGAATGCCGCAGCGGAAATCATGCCGATTACCTGGCCTGAATTTACCGATATGCACCCTTTCTGCCCGCCAGAACAAGCGCAGGGTTATCACCAACTGATCAGCCAGCTTTCCCATTGGTTGGTGCTCTTGACGGGATATGATGCTGTTTGTATGCAGCCAAACTCCGGTGCACAAGGGGAGTATGCGGGGCTGTTGGCCATTCGTCGCTATTATGCCAGCCGTGGTGAACAACATCGCCATGTTTGCCTGATCCCAAGTTCTGCCCACGGCACTAATCCGGCTTCTGCCCATATGGCGGGGATGACCGTTGTTGTCGTCAACTGTGACAAAGAAGGCAACATCGATCTGGCAGATTTGCGTGAAAAAGCGGAACAACACCGTGACGATCTGGCTTGCATCATGGTGACTTACCCATCCACTCACGGAGTGTATGAAGAAACCATCCGTGAAATTTGTGAAGTCATTCATCAACATGGTGGTCAGGTTTACCTTGATGGTGCCAACATGAACGCTCAAGTGGGTATCACCACGCCGGGCTTTATTGGTGCAGATGTTTCGCACCTGAACCTGCACAAAACCTTCTGTATTCCACATGGCGGCGGCGGCCCGGGCATGGGGCCGATTGGCGTGAAAAAACATCTTGCACCCTTTTTGCCCGGTCATTCCGTGGTTGAAATGGATGGTGTCACGACATTAGGTGCTGTATCCGCCGCGCCATTTGGCAGTGCATCCATTCTGCCGATTAGCTGGATGTATATTCGCATGATGGGGGCAAAAGGGCTGAAACAAGCCAGTCAGGTGGCGATCCTGAATGCAAACTACATTGCCGCCCGCCTGAAAGGGGCTTATGAAATCCTCTATACCGGACGAGATGGGTACGTTGCCCACGAATGTATTCTGGATATCCGCCCCTTGAAAGAAGAATTCGGCATCAGTGAGATGGATATCGCCAAGCGTCTGATTGACTATGGTTTCCATGCGCCAACCATGTCATTCCCGGTCGCGGGCACCTTGATGGTTGAGCCAACGGAATCAGAAAGTAAAGTTGAAATTGATCGCTTTATTGACGCCATGCTGGCGATTCGGCAAGAAATCCGCCAAGTGGCAAACGGAGAATGGCCTTTGGAAGATAACCCACTGGTTAATGCGCCGCACGTTCAGGTTGAATTGGTTTCTGACTGGGATCACGCATACAGCCGTGAAATTGCCGTTTTCCCGACGGTGGAAACCAAAGCCAATAAATACTGGCCGACAGTGAAACGCCTTGATGATGTTTACGGTGACCGCAATTTACATTGCTCTTGTGCACCGATTGGAGATTATCGTTAATCATAAGCCAATTAACGAAACCCAACGAAAGCAGCAGCGTTAGAAAATGTTTCTAATGCTGCTTTTTTACCTGATCAACACAAACTCGGTGACAGAAGCCCGATATAACGATGTTGTTGCCGTAATATACAATTGATCACCGTTAATTCCGCCTAACGTACAATTGGATACACATTCAGGCAGCGGGATTTTATGTATTTCTGTGCCATCTCGGTCAAAAATTAAAACGCCATCGGCACAACTACAATAAACATGGTGGGATTGATCAATACAGAATCCGTCCGGGAACCCGGGAGAGACTGTAGCGAAACGTTTACCACGCCCTAAAGTTTTGCCCTGCACGGGATAGATGAGAAGCTCGTGTCTTCCATGCGAAGGGAAATCGAGAATAGACATGTCGGCGACATAGAGCCATTTTTCATCGGGAGAGAACGCAAGCCCATTCGGGCGTTGGACATCAATGGTGGCGATAGAAATCGTGTCATCACTGGGATCGTAGCAATAGACATAGCAACCAATGACCTGACTTTCTGATTTATATCCCTCTTCATCGCTGATGATCCCATAAGGGGGATCAGTAAACCAAATTGTCCCGTCAGAGCGTACCACAACATCATTCGGTGAATTGAATCTTTTACCGTCGATTCTATCAACCAGCATCGTGACGTGACCGTTTTTTTCTGTCCGGGAAATACCTCGCCGCCCATGTTCACAGCTAATCAGCCTCCCTTCATTATCTAACGCATTCCCATTCGCATAATGAGAATATGCCCGCCATAGGCTGACACCCTCATCCTCTGACCAGCGGAACATCCTATTTCCTTTAACATCACTGAAAATCACTGCATTTTCATTTGGCAGCCAAACCGGGCCTTCTGCCCAAATAGCCGGAGAACAAAGTTTTTCTAAATGTATATTCATCGTTACACCTATTATTTTCTGGGAATGATATTATTTTCCGGTTCTACATTTCTCACTTGTGCCGAGCTTACCCTTCTTTTTGTTAATCTATACGAAATCTCTTTCATTGCACGGCGATCGACTTTCAGTAATTTCACTGAAATTGCCGTTAACAAATAACCTAATGCCGGGATAACAGTAAACAGCATAACCATTGATAATTGAGCATGAGCATTCTGTGATGGTTGATGTGCATCATAACCAACAAACGCCAATACACCACTGACTAATGAACCAGAAAGCGCCAGCCCTAATTTAAGCGCGAGCAAATTACAGGAAAAATTAATACCCGTTAAACGCTTGCCTGATTTATATTCACCATAGTCATCAATATCAGCCATGATTGACCAATTAATTGGCTGGGCAATCTGATGGACAACATTTAAAATAAAGTATCCAAATAACATCAAATAATGCCTGTCTGCCGGGATAAAATAGATCAGCAAGGAAAGACCGGTCATGAATAAACTCACCCAATAAAATATTTTCAATTTACAAAAATAATCACTCAGTGGTTTGGCTAAGGCACTACCCAATGTCATACCCATAACGCCAACACTTAAAAAGAGGGTGGTGAATATTTCACTGGCATGGATCACCCATGTCAGAAAATACATGATGGATGCCATTCTGATAAAACCGGGTAACACATTGAGAAAGGTGACCAGTAATAAACGAAGCCATTGATCATTTTTCAGGATGTCACGGTAATCTTTGACGATTGAATCTTTTGTCGGCGTGACAGGGCGTATACGCTCACGAACCAAAGAGAAACAGAGTATAAACATCACCAATCCGACAGAGGTCAGCAGAATAATGGCGTCATGGTAACCTTTGGCTTTATCGCCATGACCGAAGAAGTTAACCAAAGGTAATAATGATAATGTCAGAATCAGCGTCGCAATGCCGACCCCCATAAACCGGAAACTTTGACAGGAAACGCGTTCACTATTATTGCTGCTAATCACACTCCCTAATGAACAATAGGGGATATTAACCAATGAATAAGTGACTGACATCATCAGATAAGTGATGAATGCGTAAATGGCTTTACCTGTATAATTCAGGTTTGGCACAGTAAACATTAATACTGAAAATAAAGCATAGGGAAAGGCAAAAAAAAGAATATAGGGCCTGAATTTCCCCCACCGTGTATGTGTCCTGTCAGCAATATAACCAATAAAAGGATCTGATATTGCTTCAATAACCCTGACACCCAGCCAAATAGCCGCAACGGTGGTCGCATTGAGGCCATAGATATCGGTATAATAAAAATTCAAAAATAGGAAAACAGCACCGCCAACAATATTACAACCGGCATCGCCAAACCCATATCCCACCTTTTCCAGAATAGAAATTTTTTCTTTCATGGGTTATTTCTGACCATAATAGGCATTAGCGCCATGTTTGCGTAAATAATGTTTATCCAATAACGCCTGTTGGATGAAGGTGATTTCAGCATTTAATTGTTGGGAGAACAAACTCATATAAGCGCACTCTTCAAGTGCCACTGCATTGTGTACCGCGTCCGCTGCATTGGTTCCCCATGTGAAAGGCCCGTGGGAATGAACTAAAACGGCGGGGATCTTCATGGGGTCGAGTTGTTGTTCTGCAAAGGTTTGAACGATGAGGTTCCCGGTTTGCAATTCGTAATCATCATTGATTTCCTGTTTGGTCATTAATCGGGTACAAGGCACCGCCCCGTAAAAATGATCGGCATGTGTTGTGCCATGAGGCGGCAAAAATCGCCCGGCCTGTGCCCAAATAGTGGCATGGCGGGAATGGGTATGCACAATCCCCCCGATCTCCCGGAAATGACGATACAATACGAGGTGGGTTGGCGTATCAGACGACGGTTTTTTACTTCCTTCCACAATCATCCCGCTCGCGATATCAACCACGACCATGTCATCGATTTGCATGTCATCATATTCGACACCGGAGGGTTTAATCACCATTAAACCGCGTGATTTATCAATCGCGCTGACATTTCCCCATGTGAATGTCACTAAATGATGTTTTGGCAGTGCCAGATTTGCAGCCAGCACATCGGCTTTCAGTTGTTCTAACATGCAAAACCTCCTTCCTGCATACGTGCTTCGATCCAGCGACGCGCCAGTATAATTTCAAAGACCGGTTCTTCGGCTTTTTCTGTCCACATTTCTATCAAGAATGTCCCTCGGTAGTTCAATTCATGAAGTGTCCTGAATAGGCCGACAAAATCGACACATCCCTGCCCGAACGGAACATCACGGAATTGCCCGGCGTGGGTGGGGGTGACCGGATAAGTATCTTTGAGATGAATGGCCGAGATGCGGTTGATGCCAAGCTTGAGTTCTGCTGAGACATCATTTCCCCAGGCACTTAAATTACCCATATCGGGATAAACACTAAACCAGGGCGAAGCCAGCATTTCATCCCACGCTTTCCATTTGGTGATGGAGTTCATGAAATCAGTATCCATAATTTCCATTGCCAACATGACCTGTGCTCCGGCAGCCTGCTGAACGGCCCACGCCATCCCTTCGGCAAAACGCTGTTCCGTTGCTTGGTCATGTTTTTCGTAATAAACGTCATAACCGGCCAGTTGGATGGTTCTGATCCCAAGATCCCGGGCGAGATGAATAGCCTTTGACATAATGTCATACGCTCTTTGCCGTACTGTTTCATCATGGCTGCCAAAGGGATAACGCCGATGCGCAGATAAGCACATGGAAGGAATGCCAATGCCGGTTTCCAACGTATTCCTGACCAGTTCAAGGCGTGTTTTTATATCCCAGTCCAATCGTGACAAACGTTCATCTGTTTCATCCACCGACATTTCAACAAAATCGAAACCGCAGCTTTTTGCCAAACATAAGCGTTCTGCCCATGTCAGATTTTTTGGCAATGCTTTTTCATAGATACCCATAGGATGGATACGCATTAGGCTACCCCCAGATTTCAGTAAGTTGAGTATGAAACGCTTGAGCCGCTTGCCTGGGTTGGGTTGCGCCAGATAACGCCCGACCGACAATAAAAGCCTGTACAGAAATGTCTTTAAATTGGGGAAGATCGGCCGGCACAATGCCACCGGTAATGGAAATCGCGAATCCTATATCGGAGAGTTTTTTCAGGCAGGAGATATCTTTTTCACCCCATATTTGCCCACTGGCTTGTGCATCACGTCCGCGATGATAGGTCACTTGGCGAACACCAACAGAATGCCAATTTTTTGCATCAGAGAATGTCCAATTGCCAAACAATTCAATTTGGATGCCGGCATTTCTCTGGCTTGCCAAATGATGGGCTTTTGCTATGGTTGCCAGCGGCGCAGCACAAATCACCGTCATCCAGTCTGCACCGGCATCAAAAGCCAGTGCTGCCAGAATTTCACCTGCATCAGCGACTTTCCAATCTGCAACAATAATTTTGCCCGGACAATGGCGACGCAGTTGACGGATGGCGTTATTTCCTGCACAAAGACACAGGATCGTCCCCGCTTCAACAATATCAACCTCGTCGCGTAATAACTGAGCATCCCGTAACGCCGAGTCCAGACGGGTATGATCCAATGCCAGTTGCAGTAATGGGCGGTTCATATTCCTCTTTCCTCCCGTGTATCCCGTGATTTGCATTGGGAATGAAAGTTGTGAAGTGATTCAATCAGTAGCTGATATTTAATTTTTTTATTAAGGTAGGCTGGATGTGAATCTCGATCCGGCTCAAGGGTATAGAGGGGGTAATCTAAATTTTGTTGGGCTTCCGTAAAATCTTTGTAGTGACCTGTGCCAACGAAAGCGGCCAATGCGGCGCCCAGACAACCGGTTTCTTTCACCTGAGGCAGCTCCACGGGCAGATTGCTGGTATCGGCAAACATCTGCATCCAGACTTTGGAGTGAGCCGGTCTGCCCATGACCCGTATCGTTTGAGTTTTGGTGAAACGCGCTAACATGCGTTTCAGGTGGGTCATGTGACTGAAAATAACGCCTTCATAGACAGCTTGCAGCAAATGACCGCGATGATGGCTGGATTGTAAACCATAAAATCCAGCCGTCATGTCCAGCCCGGCATTGCTGCCATAAAGAAAGGGAAGAAAAAAAAGTTCGCTGGACGCTTTGGGAAGATGGTTCACGGCAGCATTCATTTCTTCAAACGGCATTTTTCCCCAGAGGGTGGAAAACCATTCGAGATTACCTGACGACGTGGGACTGGCCTCATGAACAATATACTGCCCCGTATTGGCATAACGTCCATAAATATAAGGGTGTGGCTCATGTGTACGCAGTTGATCAGTGATACCACTGGTGACTGACCAAGTTCCCATCACGGCATTCAAGGTATATTCGTCTTGCAGGCCCGCGCAAAGTGCGGTAGAAACCACATCAAACAGCCCCCCGACCACGGGCGTGCCTGCAACCAATCCTGTTAATTCGGCGGCTTGTGGGGTAATTTCTCCACAAATCTCAGTTGAACCTACGATGCGGGGAAGAACGCTGTCAATTTCACTAATATTCAACAGGGTGGAAAGGGTAGGATCATAAGCTCCCGTATTCATGTTATAGAGGTTAGATTCAGAGATATTGCTCTCTTCACAGCCCTTTTCGCCCGTAAGGCACCAGCGGAGATAATCGTGCGCCATCATCAGGGCATCAATGCGGTCATAGCGTTCAGGCTGGTTATCTTTGATCCAGCGCAACAGAGAGACGGGATGGCCTGTCCAAAGCGTCTGGCGCGTATGGGGATATAACTTTTCCAACATCCCTTGTTGCTGCCATTGGCTCACTATTTCTGTCGCCCGCCGATCGGAGGAAAGGAACCCGTTACCCAGCGGTGCGTTATTTTTATCTAGAAGAAACAAACCCTTGCCTTGAGCCGAAATCCCCACGCCTTTAATCTGCTGACCTTGGGTGCCACTGTTTTTCAATAAATGACTGACCGTCGCAATTAACGTATGCCACAACTCGTTGAGATCCCTTTCTGCATATCCCGGCTGAGGCGTGATGGTTCTCAGGGGCGTGCGCTCGATACTGTACTCTTGTCCGCGTTCATCATATAAACCCGCTTTAAGATAAGTGCCGCCACAATCAATGCCCAGACAGAAACTACGGTTATGTTTGCTCATAGGATGCAACCTTAATGCTTTCTACCATCGTGGATATTTCTCTCAGAGTGTTTTAATTTTCTCCCATACCCGATCGTCAATGGTCATGCCATTTCGCCGGTTTTCTGCTTGCCTGCGCAGCAATTCATGACCCGGTAACCGAATGGCGGTATCGGGATCTGCGCGTTCTGCTGAGGTAATAAAATCCATGACGGTTTTCAGCTTTTCTTCCCGCGAAGGGCCATCAATCAACTTATCCACTTCAATGGCGATAAATACCTGTGAAACGCCATATTCATCACCATGATTTTGTGTAATTTCCGCGACCGATGAACCGTTTGAAAGCAAGGTTGCGATGAGATCCAACACGATGGACAAGCCGGAACCTTTCCAGTATCCCATGGGTAAAATCCGGCGGTTTCTCTCGATGGTTGCGGGATCTCTGGTTAACTTGCCATCATCATCATAGCCCCCCTCGACAGGGAGTTGTTGCCGGGCTAATCGATTGACTTCTAATTTCCCGTAAGAAAACATCGACATTGACATATCAAGCAAAGTGATGGGATTACCCGGTACGGCCATGATTAATGGATTTGTACCAATACGGCACTCTTTTGCCCCCCAAGGCGGCACGGCAGCAATGGAATTCGTCCAACAGATCCCGATAAATCCTTTCTCCGCAGCCTGCCAGCCATAGCTTCCCCCTCTCATCCAATGGTTAGCATTACGTAATGCGACCAAACCAATGCCATATTCTGCCGCCAATTCTGTGGCTCTGTTCATCATCTGCCTAGCCGTCAGATTACCGATGGCTTGTTGTGCATCCCACTGTTCAATCGCTCCCAAAGACGCAACTTTCACGGGTTTGGCATCGGGAATAATATGCCCTGCATCAAGCTGCTGAATAAATCGGGGGAAACGGTTAACGCCGTGCGAATACACGCCAAATTCCGTGGTGCTGGCAAACATTTCTGCGCAGGCGTTTGCGGTTTCAGCCTGAACGCCCCGCGCTAACAGGACTTGGGTAAATTGTTCTTTTAATTGCTCGAAAGTGACTTGCACGTCTTCTTCCTTACTTTAAGTTTTGACCGATGACGAGAACCTGAAATAACACGATGCGATAGTTTCGGTTGATACAATATTGTATTTATTTAATTGTATGTATTTGAACTTAAACAATTCATCTCAGAATACGTATATAAGGTGAAAGAGAGAGGGGACATTAGAAATGGTTTAAAAATGTTAATTTATCTTAATGAAAATAAGATAACCACTCGCGATATTATGAGGTGATCGGGATGAATATATCTTCAATTTTACCCATTAATAAAAAAAATACCCGACATTATGGCACCGCTTTCTGGGGCGGTTTTCTGGGTGGAAATATTGCCAGTTTGGTTAAATGGGGAAGTGAAAACCTCCTGCCGCCCAGAATAGCCGGTAGTGCCATTCCTCCTGCCGAGATGCTTCAGGCTTGGGGAGGTCAAGTCAACGACATGATCTATCATTACTCAGGCCACCTCATCAATTGGGGCGTGGCCGGCGTTCATCATCTTTTTTCGATCATACTGGCCATTTTCTACTCCCTCCTGGCAGAAATTTTTCCGATTGTAAAACTGTGGCATGGTGCTGTTTTCGCTTTGATCGTGGTCATCGTTTGCCACGGCATCATCTTACCCATCAATGGCTGGGCGTCTCCTCTCTGGGCGTTGTCTTTTGATGAGATATTCTCTGAAATCGTCGGAAGTGTTCTCTGGATATGGACCATTGAAGTTTTCAGGCATGATATCCGTCACCGAATGACGAGAAATGAGGAAATCAAGCTGTCAGAAACAACGCCTGACAGCTTATTTAGAAGATAAAGGCGGGGGAATTAGCTTAACCAGCCTTTTTCTTTTGCTGCTTCTAACTGTGGCAGCAGGTACTGCCACAGTTCAGGGTAACTTTCAGCAACAAATTGGAGCAGATTATAAACTTGCTCAAAGCGAATGTTATTCTCAACCCAGCTTTGCCCGTGATTATGCAGGTTCATGAAGACCGGCATAATTCGATCAAGTGTTTTCGCAAAACGTGCTTCCGGTGTGATGGCGTCTTCGTATTCGTGCCAAAGTTGCAGAAAGTATTCTCCCTGTGTTTCCGGCAGTAAGCCAAAAATACGGCCAGCCGCTTTAACCTCTTGTTCGTGAATGGCTTCACGGGCAGCCAAATCGAAAACGATAACATCACCCGCATCGATCTCAACAATGTCATGAATCAACGCCATCTGTACGACGCGGCTAATGTTCACATCCCCGGCATAAGGCGCAAAGCCAAGCACGGCAATCGCAAAATGCCAGCTATGTTCAGCGGAGTTTTCATGGCGCGCATTGTTCAATAACTTCGTTTTGCGATGGACATATTTTAATTTATCCAGCTCCATAATAAACGCAATGACATCGGTAAAAGGGCCGAAATCAACAGGAGGTACAGCTAACGACATACATAAACTCCAATAATTATTTTTCTTCGTTTAGTGAATAAGGCAATGTTTGAATAGTCAGAACGCTGCCTTCATCGTCACGGATACGGAATACACTCCCGGCTTCCATATCATTATTCATCACAACTTGTACCCAGATTGAACCATCAACCAGTTTGACCGCCGCCAACACTGAACCTGTCCGCCGCCATTTATCGCCTAATTGCCACTCCAAATCATCGCCAGCGGCAGGCAGGGAAGCAGCATTACCCGCCAGCCAGTACATGGCTCGCTTATTTGCACCACGATACTTGGCGCGGGCCACCATCTCCTGCCCGGTATAACAACCTTTCTTAAAGCTGATACTGTTTTCGATGGCCTGAAGGTTGGTTGCCTGCGGAATAAATTGTGTACTGCTGGTGGCATCAATCACCGGAAACCCCGCTTCAAGCTCCAGCGCCAGCCATTGCTGGCTATCATTCAACTGCGATTGAAACTCTTCGACTAACGTTTCAGCTAAGTCAGTGGCCGTGGTTTTGTCCGTGACTAACAGGAAACGTTCAGTGGGAAGCGCTAAGTGGAGAAGGGTGGTGGTTTCGTGCTGGATAACCGGGGATTCGGTGTCGGGCAAGGTTGGGAAGCGTGTTGCCAGCGCTTCTCGGCTGCCTGTACCGGCGACACCGAGCAAGATATTTTCTTCGTCTTTGGCAAATGTCACTTTGGAAAACACGGCATACTTTTTCAATTCGGTTAGCTGCGTTTCCAATAGTGAACGGCGTTCAATATAGGCAAAACCTTCTCCACGCTGAAACAGCCGTAAGTTGCTCCACATCTTGCCTTTGGCATCACAATGGGCAGTTAACACATGCTGGTTATCATTCAAGGAGGTAAGATCAGCCGTCATCTGACCTTGCAGGTATTTTTCCGCATCAGCGCCAATCACTGTCACTATTCCCCAATCATCAAGGGAGATTAAAGTCAGTGGGAGTGTTGCAGAAGGGGATGGATATTGTGCAGAAAACGGGATTTGGTAAGCCATAACAACTCCTGCCAGTCAGCTATCTAAGAAGTAACGCTAATGGTAAAAGAGAAGTCGCTTAATGCAAAGGAGTTCTTCGTGCTATTGCTGGATAATGAACGCACGACTAATCTGTTGCGATACGCTTCGCATCTTGTCGATATAACGTGTGATTCTCCCTGTGCAGAGGATGAAAAACAGGCCAGAATCGTTGATAATCTTGTTGCCGCCTAACTGGCACGAATAAAAATGATAAAGAGGCTTTTTAAACATGGATATTGGTCATAAAGCACGTATTCACTGGGCATGTCGTCGTGGAATGCGTGAACTGGATATTTCTATCATGCCATTTTTTGAATATGAATATGATTCATTGGGTGATGATGACAAACGGATTTTCGTTCGCTTGCTGGAGTGCCCGGACCCTGACCTTTTCAATTGGCTCATGAATCATGGACGGCCTGAAGATGAGGAGCTTTACCATATGGTGAAATTGATCCAAAGCAGAAACCAAGCCCGTGGTCCTGTGGAGCAATAAATTAAGGGGATCTCGCCATACTCGCCTGTTTTCCACGGGCGTACATGGCGGTGCCGCAATGGCTGCTTTGTTGGCACCCTGGCCGATTAACAGTGCCTGTTTGTGGTTGCCATTTTTTTGGTTTCTCTTGTTTGCCATCATCAGCAGCAGTTGGGCATGGAGCCAGAAAAATATCCGGCAGTGTCAGGGAAGATTGGTGCTGTTCAAAGGCAACAAAGTACACTGGCAAAACGCCGCGTGGAGCATTGCCCAACCACCGTGGTTCCATCGTTGTGGAATGGTTGTCATGCTCCATGCCTTTAGTCGGCGCGACCAACCGCCAATCCGACTATGGATAGCATCAGACAGTATGTCGCCCACAGCGTGGCGCCATTTAAATCAACTGATGCGCCAATATTCTGGCAATAAAAACAACAGATAACATCACAGCGAAAACAGCGGTTAAAACAGGGCTTCCATTTCAGCTAATATCTGCATACACCATTCGCTCAAACGTTCATCTGTTTGCTCGAATTGGTTGACATCATCCAGCGCCAGCCCGACAAAATGTTTGCCGTCTTCGGCTAAAGGTTTCGGGCTGGTAAATTCATAACCGTCTGTTGGCCAGAACCCGATAAACTGTGCACCTGTCGGCCGCAGATGGTGATACAGCATGCCTAATGCGTCCAGAAACCACTCGCTATAATCGATTTGATCACCCATGCCATACATGGCAACGATTTTTCCTGCCAGATCTAACGAGGGAAGCTGATCCCAAATCGCCAGCCAATCTTCCTGTAATTCCCCAAAATCCCAAGTAGGGATACCGAGGATCAGGACAGAATATTCTTCCATCAAGCGAGGATCGCAATCCTTGACATCATGCAGGTCGATCAGATCTTCACCGAGTATATCGCGTATTTTTTCTGCTACCATTTCTGTATAGCATGTGCTGGAACCGTAAAAAAGACCAATTTTCATCATTAGTTATCAGGGAATTTCGAATATCAGGGGCGGTATTGTAACAGAATAATTTCTTTTTCAGGCATAATAGCCGATCGGAAGGCGCAGATAAGCAGACAGATAAGGAGGGCTTGTGCCAAGAAAACACAACCTATCAGATAACCATTTATCGGAACCGCATTCACCCGCTAATCCCCTGATAGAGCAATTTCTCGATACCATCTGGCTGGAAAAAAATCTGGCCGAGAATACCTTGGCTTCTTATCGGCTGGATTTACAAGCCTTGAACAATTGGCTGGTGCATCATGGTCATGATTTACTTTCAGTACCGTCGATAGAGTTACAAGCATTTTTGGCTGAACGAGTCGATGGCGGTTATAAAGCCAGTAGTTCAGCCCGGCTGCTGAGTGCAATGCGGCGGTTGTTTCAGTACCTATATCGTGAAAGAATGCGGGAAGATGATCCAACCGCACTATTATCTGCACCTAAACTGCCCAAACGTTTACCCAAGGATTTAAGCGAACAGAAAGTTGAAGATTTGCTCAACGTGCCTTTGGTTGACCAACCCATTGAACTGCGGGATAAGGCCATGCTAGAAGTGCTGTATGCTTGTGGATTGCGGGTTTCAGAACTGGTTGGCCTGACCTTATCCGATGTGAGCTTACGTCAGGGCGTGGTCAGAATAGTGGGTAAGGGCAATAAGGAAAGATTGGTTCCTTTGGGAGAAGAAGCCGTTTATTGGCTGGAGAAATATCTGGAACATGGGCGTCCGTGGTTATTGAATGGTGCTGTATCTGATGTATTTTTCCCCAGCAAGCGGGGAAAACAGATGACACGCCAGACGTTCTGGCATCGGATCAAGCACTATGCCGTGTTGGCAGGCATTGATGCTGAGCGCTTGTCACCCCATGTTTTACGTCATGCTTTTGCAACACATTTACTTAATCATGGCGCGGACTTACGTGTTGTGCAGATGTTGCTGGGCCATAGTGATCTCTCCACAACGCAGATTTACACTCATGTAGCAACCGAACGCCTCAAAGTGCTGCATCAACAACATCATCCCCGTGGCTAGCGACCGGGTCAGATGAAAATAAGGAACGAATAATGAACAAGATTGCGTTTTGCCTTTCATTACTGTTGAGTACTGTTATCAGCAATGCCTTTGCTGATGAGAGTGCCATCAATAACTCGCTGTCTAAAATGGGACTTAAGGCAGAAAGTATCACGCCATCACAACTGTCTGGTGTGAATGCGGTTTTAACCGAACATGGTGTTGTTTACCTGTCTGATGATGGTAAATATCTGTTACAGGGACCACTTTATGATATTAGCGGCAACGTGCCGAAAAATGTCAGCAATCAGGTGCTGGTTAAAAAACTGGAGGCTTTGAAAAATCAAATGATTACTTACAAAGCGCCAAAAGAAAAACACGTTGTGACGGTGTTTACGGATATTACCTGTGGTTATTGCCGCAAATTGCATGAGAGTATGCAGGAATACAACGATCTGGGGATCACGGTTCGTTATCTGGCGTTTCCTCGTCATGGCTTGCAACACCAATCCGCCAAAGATATGCAGTCCATTTGGTGCAGTGCGACACCGAATAAATCACTGAACGCTGTTTTCAAAGGTGAAAAAGTCTCTCCAATCAAAGCGTGTAAGACGGATATTGCGAAACAATACAATCTGGGCTTGCAGTTTGGTGTTCAAGGCACCCCGGCGATTGTTCTGAAAGACGGCAGCGTGCTGGGTGGTTACTTGTCACCGAAGGATTTACTGGCTACGTTGGAACAACATGGCGAATAATCGAAATCGCTAATGTATTCCATTAAGTGCATACAGTGAGTAAATAAAAATCAGTTAATAAAAAAACCAGTGAATAAGAAACTGTGAATAGAGAAATACAACTCCGCCGCCGGCCGGCGGCGGATTCTGGCCATCTTCCCAACAATATCCATCCATTATTGCGCCGCTTATACGCCATGCGCGGTATCCGTCAAGCTGATGAGCTGGAACGGGGTGCAAAGGGGTTGCTTAATTACCAATCCCTCAATGGAATTGAGCAAGCCATTGCCTTGCTGGTCACGGCATTACAGGAACATTGGCGCATCGTGATTGTCGGCGATTTCGATGCGGATGGCGCAACCAGTACCGCATTGAGCATTCGCGCCTTGCGTGCGATGGGATATCGCAACCTTGATTACCTTGTTCCAAACCGTTTTGAAGATGGTTATGGATTGAGCGTTCAGGTGGTGGATGAAATTGTCAAAAAAGGCGCGGATCTGATTATCACCGTGGATAATGGGATCTCATCCCATGATGGTGTGGCCGCCGCCCATCAACACGGTATCAAGGTGATCGTCACGGATCACCATTTACCGGCTGAAACACTGCCAGCCGCGGACGCCATTATCAATCCCAATTTAGTTGACTGCGCCTTTCCTTCTAAGGCATTGGCTGGGGTGGGTGTCGCCTTTTACCTGATGTCCGCACTCAGGGCAGAATTGCGTCAATTGGCATGGTTTGACCAACAAGGCATTCCATTACCGAATCTGGCGGAACTGCTGGACTTAGTGGCACTGGGAACCGTGGCAGATGTGGTTCCCCTCGATACCAACAACCGTATTCTGGTCTATCAAGGACTAAACCGCATTCGGGCAGGACGTTGCTGTGCGGGAATACGCGCTTTGCTCGAAGTGTCCAAGCGGGAACCGACAAAATTGGCTGCCAGTGATTTGGGGTTTGCATTGGGGCCACGATTAAATGCCGCTGGCCGTCTGGATGATATGTCGGTTGGGGTGGCGTTATTATTGGCCGATGACATGATACAGGCTCGTCAAATCGCTTGTGAGTTGGATGGCCTGAACCAAACTCGCCGGGAAATCGAACAGGGCATGCAGCAAGAAGCCTTGCAGATTTGCGATAACATTGAGCGAACCCATACTCAGCTCCCTTACGGGCTGGCCATTTACCATCCTGAATGGCATCAGGGGGTTGTGGGGATTTTGGCTTCACGCATTAAAGAACGTTTTCACCGTCCGGTCATTGCTTTTGCTCCGGCGGGGGAGGGGACGTTGAAAGGTTCAGGGCGTTCCGTCAATGGCCTGCATATGCGCGATGCCCTTGAGCGCCTTGATACCCTGCATCCGGGGCTGATGTTGAAGTTTGGCGGGCATGCGATGGCAGCGGGATTGTCGCTTGAACAAGACAAATTTGACCTCTTTCAGCGCTATTTTTCCGAGCTGGTCGCTGACTGGATGGATATTGCCCAACTTGAAGGCGTCGTTTGGAGCGACGGTGAATTAGCATTGGGCGAATTATCACTGGAAGTAGCGGAAATTCTGCGTGATGGCGGCCCGTGGGGGCAGGCATTTGCGGAGCCGGTTTTTGACGGCAAATTCAAGCTATTGCAACAGCGCATCGTGGGTGAAAAGCACCTGAAAGTCATGCTTGAGCCATTAAATGGCGGGCCGATATTAGATGGCATCGCATTTAACATTGATGTCAGCCGCTGGCCGGATAACAGTATCAAAACGGTAGAATTGGCCTATAAGCTGGATATAAACGAATTTCGTGGTAATCGTGATCTCCAGCTTTTGATCCAGCATATTTGGCCGTATTGAATGCACTCAAATTGAAGGTTTACACTCAGCTAACAGCAAGGCCGTAATTTAAAAGACGAAGGGTGTAAACCCTTTGCCAGATCCGTTACAATGCACGGTTCGAAAATATCCATGCGACCATCGTTTATTCATAATACACAACGTATAAGACACAAAATATGTTTGAAATTAATCCGGTAAAAAATCACATTCAGGACCTGTCTGAACGGACAGCCGTTCTGAGGGGGTATCTTTGACTATGATGCCAAGAAAGAACGCTTAGAAGAAGTCAATGCTGAACTCGAACAGCCTGATGTCTGGAATGAACCGGAACGGGCGCAGGCGTTGGGTAAAGAGCGTTCATCACTTGAAATCATCGTAGAAACCATTGAGCAGCTCTCTCAGGGATTGGAAGATGTGAACGGCCTGCTGGAATTGGCCGTTGAAGCTGATGACGAAGAAACCTTCAATGAAGCCGTCGCTGAATTGGAACAGTTAGAAGAAAAACTCGGCCAACTTGAATTCCGTCGCATGTTCTCTGGCGAATATGACAGCGCAAACTGTTATCTGGATCTTCAGGCGGGATCGGGGGGGACTGAGGCACAGGATTGGGCCAGCATGCTGATGCGCATGTACCTGCGTTGGGCTGAATCCAGGGGCTTTAAGACTGAAATCATTGAAGAGTCGGATGGTGAAGTTGCCGGTTTGAAATCTGCCACTATCAAAATCATTGGTGAATATGCTTACGGTTGGTTGCGTACCGAAACGGGCGTCCATCGCTTAGTCCGTAAAAGCCCTTTTGATTCAGGTGGTCGCCGTCATACATCATTCAGCTCGGCCTTTATCTATCCAGAAGTGGATGATGATATTGATATCGAAATCAACCCGGCTGATTTACGCATTGATGTATACCGTGCCTCTGGTGCGGGTGGTCAGCACGTTAACAAAACCGAATCGGCAGTGCGTATTACCCACGTACCGACGGGAGTTGTCACCCAATGTCAGACAGACCGTTCTCAGCATAAAAACAAAGACCAGGCGATGAAGCAGTTGAAAGCAAAACTGTACGAACTGGAAATGCAGAAGAAGAATGCTGATAAGCAAGCAATGGAAGAGAACAAATCAGACATCGGTTGGGGCAGTCAGATCCGTTCTTACGTTTTGGATGATTCCCGCATTAAGGATTTGCGTACCGGTGTAGAAACCCGCAATACCCAATCTGTGCTGGATGGGGATTTGGACAAATTCATTGAAGCAAGCCTGAAAGCTGGCCTATGAGGAACTAAAATGTCGCAACAACAGCAAGGGGCTGAACAGGCTCCTGATTTAAATAACGAACTGAAAACCCGCCGTGAAAAACTGTCTGCCCTGCGCAGCAACGGCATTGCTTTCCCCAATGATTTCCGTCGCGAAAACATTTCCGAAGATCTGCACGCAAAATACGATGACAAGACTAAGGAAGAACTGGAAGCGCTGGACATCGAAGTAAGTGTTGCCGGTCGCATGATGACACGCCGCATCATGGGTAAGGCATCTTTTGCAACCTTGCAAGACATGGGTGGCCGCATTCAGATCTACGTTTCCCGTGACGACCTGCCGGAAGGCATTTATAACACTCAGTTCAAGAAATGGGATTTGGGTGACATTTTAGGCGCACGCGGTAATCTGTTTAAAACTCAAACGGGTGAACTCTCCATCCACTGTACTGAACTGCATCTGCTGACCAAAGCATTGCGTCCACTGCCGGATAAATTCCACGGTTTGGCGGATCAGGAGACTCGCTATCGTCAGCGTTATCTGGATCTGATCTCGAATGATGAATCACGCAAGGCATTCCAGATCCGTTCCCGTGTGATGTCGGCATTACGCAGCTTCATGATTAAAAAAGACTTCATGGAAGTCGAAACGCCAATGATGCAGGCGATCCCCGGTGGTGCAAGTGCGCGTCCATTTATCACGCACCATAATGCGCTGGATATCGACATGTACCTGCGTATTGCGCCGGAACTGTACCTGAAGCGTTTGGTCGTCGGTGGTTTTGAGCGTGTTTTCGAAATCAACCGCAACTTCCGTAACGAAGGTGTATCTCCGCGCCACAACCCAGAGTTCACCATGATGGAACTCTACATGGCTTATGCGGATTACCAAGATCTGATCGTACTGATCGAAGATTTGTTCCGTACTTTGACACAAGAAGTCTTGGGTACAACCTTGGTGAAATATGGCGAACAAGCGTTCGATTTTGGTAAACCTTTTGCCAAGCTGACCATGAAAGAAGCGATCTGCAAATACCGTCCGGAAACCAACATGGCCGATCTGGATGATATGGATAAAGCGGTTGCTATCGCGAAAACCTTGGGCATTGATGTTGAAAAAGGCTGGGGTTTGGGTCGCGTCCAGTGTGAAATCTTTGAAGAAACCGCAGAAAGCCACCTGATTCAACCGACATTTATTACGGAATATCCGGCAGAAGTTTCTCCGCTGGCACGCCGTAACGATGATAATCCATTCATTACCGATCGTTTTGAATTCTTTATCGGCGGTCGTGAAATTGGTAACGGCTTCTCGGAGCTGAACGACGCGGAAGATCAGGCTGAGCGTTTTGCCGAGCAGGTTCGCCAGAAAGATCAAGGCGATGATGAAGCGATGTTCTACGATGAAGATTACATCACTGCGTTGGAGCACGGCTTGCCGCCAACAGCAGGTTTAGGGATTGGTATCGACCGTATGGTGATGTTATTCACTGACAGCCATACCATCCGTGACGTTATCCTGTTCCCGGCGATGCGTCCGCATAAATAATCATTTTTGATTAACCCCTGAAACGTCCTGCCCGGTTAACCGGACAGGACGTTTTTTTATATTCATTAAAAAGACTTAAACAACAGATTGAAATATAGACAAATGCTGACGATATACTACTTGATGAGATTCAGTAACAGGTATATATTTGACAGCATCACTTCGTTGATGCGAGTGTAGTTCAATGGCAGAACGAGAGCTTCCCAAGCTCTATACGAGGGTTCGATTCCCTTCACTCGCTCCAGATTAACCTCTCTTGAAGTCAATAAAAGTCCACTAAATCCAGTTAAATAAAATAGTTATCAGTATTTCATTATCTCTAAGTCTGGTGTCGTCTTTCTAAATCTATGCAATTTGTTGTATAGTTTTTTGTATAGAATTCCCTATGCATTTTCTTCTATAGCTGAATCAATATTGGTGGGTTATGAAGCTGACAGACTTAGTGATCAAGCGAGCTAAAGCAAAGGAAAAAGCCTATACGTTGGCGGATGGCAACGGGTTATCTTTGTTAATTGA
>NZ_JAQRFK010000219.1 GCF_028598745.1 Xenorhabdus sp. IM139775 | reverse complement strand
AGGCTCCATTATTTGGAGCCTGTTTCAGATTATTACTTTATCCTATAAGTTGGGATTGAGCAGGCAGAGGAGAATAGGATCTTTTGGCTTTGGTGCGTTCTTACCAGTAGGATCAATTACTTTATTATTTGACACATCAAACAAAGAAACAGTGCCGGGCCTAACACCTTTCGAGTCATTAATCACATAGATAAAGGGTGCGTGAGTCGGATACGCACGCTCACCACGATGCGTATTGTTCGTCCAAGTACTGGTACCGGTTACCGTGCTAATCAAACCCCACCTCGATATATCGGGATACTCGTCCAATAGCGCCGCATCACCTTCGCCTGCTTGCACATCCGACAACCTCACTGAACTATATGTGTTTCCATTGGGATCTTGGTAACTATATTTTTCACAGCGATCTTGGGGAGCCGGCACAAATTTATTTCCCCCCTGCCACCCATTGCCTAGGGAACTGTAATTATCCAGCATATTTACAAAATAGCGCTGAGGCCTCATTGTATAAATGTAGATCATTTTTCCTCCGCCCTTGATAAACACCGTCGTTTTGAGCGTTGTCGGCGCCAGTGTTGCCCTTGTCTTATTTTCACGATCATACCCTATGTAAAATTTATTTGACGCCTTATCGGTTACTGTAGCTCCTGGTCCGATGACTTCTGACTCGACTGTATCAGTGCCATACCGAAAAAGAGGTATATTTGGGTCATTTCGTAACTCTGCCAGCGCTAAGTCTGGGATGTTAGTAGGCCCATTCTCATAATTCCAATAGAACTTATGGAGTGTCATCGCTGGCTCCGGTATATTCGTACCATTTTTAGGGGGGGCGCTCCAATCATTAGTATCAAAGATATTGTAAA
>NZ_JAQRFK010000218.1 GCF_028598745.1 Xenorhabdus sp. IM139775 | reverse complement strand
ACCCCCAGACGTTTTGCTCTTTCCCATTGATAATCATCAGGATAATTTTGGACATCAATAAGGAGCGTCTCATCACTGATTTTCGTGGGGGGTTTATTACGGGCTACACAGGGTTCTATTTTGTGACTCCACCGAAACAAAGTGCGGATAGCGATCTCAAAGTGGGCACTCGTTTGTTCGAACGTCAACGAATGCTTGTCTTTGTATGCCAAAACTCTTTTTCGGAAATCGAGACTGTAACCCATTTCAACTCTGCCTTGTCATTGGAATTTGGGTATTATGACACAGTATTATGATTCTGCTATATTAATAAACCCCATGTTGGCATAAGCCCTTATCGAGCCGCCGGTGGGACTCGCGTGTAAAACACCACCGCCGCCCAATTGCAACGATTTATTCACGGCATGTTCAATCAAGATGTGCCCACTGTTTTGAATCCCCGGATGCGTCACGAAAACCAAAATCTCAGGTGAATGATTGACAAGATAAGCATCTACCGCAGCAAATGAATCAGATGATTTGTTCTCTTCAACAGCGAGGATCAACAGGCCAACAGGCGTCCATTTAAAATAAGAGATGAGGCAATAATATTCGGTTGTGGGATTCTTTCCCTCCTGTTTTTTATTTAACACACCATAGGCACATTTAAGCATGTCACACGTATCTTCATACCTGATTTGCCATTTTCGCCTATCTTCATCCAAACCTTGATCAAATATATTCTCCCACCCATCCAGCACGATTTGATTGCCCATATTATAAATAATATTTATTGTCTTCAGGATGGACTCTTCTTTTAACGTAATGAGCGCTTTCGGATAAAGAGAGATTGAAGAAATATCTGAGCTGGATTGCGCTCTATC
>NZ_JAQRFK010000217.1 GCF_028598745.1 Xenorhabdus sp. IM139775 | reverse complement strand
ACCAAGCCAAAGAAATAAGCTTAAAAAAGCCAGCTGGTGTGATGATTACCGCGCCAAAGTTTTCTTTGGCTGAATGTTAATCAAAGTATGCTCGCGCCCTGGGGAGAGTAGACCGGCAGAAATAAAAGCGTCACGGTAGGATTATTACGCAGCCATGCTTTTACCTTCTTACTTTTATGGATGCAATAATTATCTAAAATAACACTCAGTGTTTCTGCATTACGATATGTGCGTTTCAATACTTCTAGGGCCTGTTGATGTTTTTTGTTCATAAATCAATCAACCCACATAGGCAGCCAAATAACGATAAACGCCAAGGCTAATTTACTAGCGTAATTGCGTTCTAATTTATCGTATCTTGTTGCTATACCTCGGAAATGTTTGATTCTAGCAAAGGCATTTTCCACCAAATGTCGATAACGATATAACCCTTTGTCGATATTTTTATCCCTCTTTTGGCTATTTTTTCGATAAGGGATGACAGGGGTGGCTCCCTGATGTCTGATGGCATCTCTAAAGGCCTCGCTATCATAGCCCTTATCGGCAATCACAACATCGGAGGGCAGAGAATTTTTCACCAGACTTTCCGCATGAACAATATCGTGTGTTTGTCCACCGGACAGCTCAAAATGGACGGGTAAACCTTGGCTGTCTACGGCCAAATGGATTTTAGTTGAACGTCCGCCCCGACTTTTTCCGATCGCTTCATCTTCCTGTGAATTTGCGCCGGCACTGTGCTGATGGGCACGGACAATACTGCCGTCAATGAATAACCATTCCATATCAGCATAACCCGATAACCATTTGAAAATTGATTGTAAAACCCCTTTCTTTGACCAAGCGTTAAAACGTTGGAAGACACTATTCCA
>NZ_JAQRFK010000216.1 GCF_028598745.1 Xenorhabdus sp. IM139775 | reverse complement strand
TATCATCGTGGAGAGACTTGAGATGTCATTTCGTTTATCTATCGAAGCCGCCATTTTTCCAACCCCTATTCCGCTGTATCTGGCAGCGCAACTCTTAACCACCATGTTAGCTAACAACAAATTTTTCCTACTTACCCTCTATCATCCTTATGCAAAACCCTCTATACTGCCTCACTGTATGTATAAACAGCAATCAGCATAAATAATTAGTATAAATCGTTATGACAGCAGAAGGACATCTTCTTTTTTCCGTTGCCAGCCTTGTATTGGCTCACCAGCTAGAAATCACCCCAGAAATTGCACAGGGAGATTGGTTACACATGCTTCCCGGTGTACTTCTGGCTTCATTGTTACCAGATATCGACCATCCAAGTTCAACTTTGGGCAGGTTATTCCGCTTTATCTCTATTCCAATAGCACGATTATGTGGACATCGTGGTTTTACGCACAGTTTATTAGCGCTGCTTGTGGGGGTTACTCTATTCCAGACTGAAATACCTTCTGATTGGCCTATTCCAACTGATTTTGTTCATGCAATGATTATTGGTTATATCAGCCATCTTATTGCCGATATGCTGACTCCTGCCGGTATTCCACTCTTATGGCCGCTGAGAATACGTTTTTGTTTTCCTGTCCTGAGAGGTAAGGAGCGTAAAAAAGCCGAACGTTTCATTGCCGTACTGGTTATGGTGATCGCTATAATCCTTCCACAACACTTCAATTTTTCATTTGCTCACTATTTCGACAAATTACAATTTGACAAATTATCGTTTGATAAATTACCTATTGATAAGCTACAGAATTTCTACAAATAGCTGATCGATTCACCTCCAGTCAATGTCGTAACCCCATTTTGCAATGGGGTTACGAGTTAAAATTAAACCAAAAATCAATAGAAATACATTAGGATATATAACTAAT
>NZ_JAQRFK010000215.1 GCF_028598745.1 Xenorhabdus sp. IM139775 | reverse complement strand
TCCCACCTATTATAAGGCAGCGGTTCACTGTGACGTACAATGGGTTTGTAGGTCACCACCCGCTTTCCGGGGGGATAAGACTGGCAAGCCGCCAGGCTCCATACCAATCCCAAACTCAGCAGTGATATTAAGATTTTTCTTTTCATTGTGAGGTTTCCAAAATTTGAGCGATGCCCTGTTTTTTACCATTCACCATAGGGATAGGTTTTTCCTTTGATAAAAGCTTTTATCCTCTCGGAATACTCCCCGTAGCCATCAGAATGTTTGGTTTTCCCCTGACATACTGTCATCTTATCGCCGGATACTGATTCGTCCGTCGAGATCAGAATATTATCGCCATTGTTTTTATCGATACCGCGTAACCAAGCGCGGGCAGCCCCCCCCGGAGCCAGACCAATGAATATCGTATTTCGGTAATCAGGTGGCTGTTTTTCATACCCCGGATAGAAAGCAGGTTCACGCATCAGTTGCCGAACTTCAGGCGTGAAGTTAAACAGTGTCTGGAAAGTTTTTTTATCAATCCCCGAATCCCAGCAAACCATCAGCCGCTTGGGAAGTGCTTCACCATGGTTTCTGATGCCCTCCCCACTCACTCCCAATTTTTTACTCCATGTCGTTACGCTACGATAATGTGAATTGGCGCCATCCGGCATAAATTTTTGAACAATATAATTATCTTCATCCTGAAACTGGACAAAGCTGATACTGATGGGAAAATATTCTGGTGTATAAAATTTAAACCACCATTTATCATAAGGTAGTGGCTCACTTTTACGCACAATGGGTTTGTAGGTCACCACCCGCTTTCCGGGCGGGTAAGACTGGCAGGCCGCTAAGCCCCATACCAGCCCAAAACCCAGCAGTGATATTAAGATTTTTCTTTTCATTGTGAGGTTTCCAAAATTTGAGCGATGCCCTGTTTTTTACCATTC
>NZ_JAQRFK010000214.1 GCF_028598745.1 Xenorhabdus sp. IM139775 | reverse complement strand
ATTGCCGAAGAAGAAGGGGTACGGCAGGCGGCTTATGCGCTCAAGCTGTTACAGAGTGACGGCGAGCTGACCATGGCCAGCACCGGCAAGGATGAAGCGACCGGCAATCTGGTCACCAAAAGCTACACGGTGAAAGGCCCGGTGATGCT
Organism: Xenorhabdus sp. IM139775; assembly: GCF_028598745.1. GTDB lineage: Bacteria > Pseudomonadota > Gammaproteobacteria > Enterobacterales > Enterobacteriaceae > Xenorhabdus. The sequence goes on along the minus strand of NZ_JAQRFK010000214.1, from coordinate 819 downwards.
GATGCTGACCACAACCGCCATCGATGTCGATGAGGAGCTGCTGAACCGCTGTCTGGTGTTGACCATCAATGAAACCCGCGAACAGACCGAAGCCATCCATGCGTTGCAGCGCCATAAGCAAACGCTCGAAGGATTGCTGGCTGAGAACGAGCGGGAGTATCTGACGACGCTTCACCAGAACGCCCAGCGGTTATTGCGTCCGTTGAATGTGGTCAATCCCTATGCCAGCCAGCTGACCTTTATGTCAGACAAAACCCGCACCCGCCGCGACCACATGAAATATCTCACGCTTATTCAGAGCATCGCGCTGCTGCACCAGTACCAGCGTGAAGTGAAGGTGGCTGAACATCGCGGCAGGCGGCTGGAATATATCGAAGTCACGAAAGACGATATCCGGCTGGCGAACCAGCTTGCGCATGACATCTTAGGCCGGACGCTCGACGAGATGCCGCCGCAGACGCGCAAGTTACTGATGCTGATACAGGCCTGGATACGGGACAGCGGCCAGCCCCGCCATGAGATGATTTTTACCCGCAAGCAGTTGCGTGATGCCGTTCAATGGGGCGATACCCAGCTCAAACTCCATCTCTCACGGCTCCTTGAAATGGAATACCTGATGCTGCACCGCCGTGGGCTGGCGTTCGCCTATGAGCTGCTGTTTGACGGCGAAGACGGTGACACGGCGCACTTGTGCGGCCTCATTGTGCCGTGAACGGGAAAGTATGACGTGTTCCGGTCTGGGTAAAGGGATAAGCAGTCGCCCCCCGGTCGGCCTCGGGTCGGCAGGCGGTCGGGTGCGTGAAATCATCGCAAAGACAG
>NZ_JAQRFK010000213.1 GCF_028598745.1 Xenorhabdus sp. IM139775 | reverse complement strand
AGTTTATAACCTCAAGAAAATCATCAACAAGAATAAGACATGCCAATTAATATGAGATTAGTTATGAATTTGTTGTTTATTACGTATTTATCTTACATAAATACCTAAAAACAATTAAAAATCAAATAATTATATTTATAACATTACAAAAAATCCCATAATATGAAAGCCAGGAGCATATTGGTTATCTCTCATGCAGGGAGAACAGGAGTGCTGTTTGAGCCATATCGGTGGTACAGACGAAAATATGCAGAGTAATCGATAAAACAGAGGAATGTAATTCGTATCATGGAAGGACACTCCTTGCTTCGGTGAAGGGCTGTTTTTTTACAACACGTTAATAAAAAAATTATCTCATTACAAAAACAAGACGCATGTCAGAAAACAAAGCGGCGAATCAGGTGGTAACAATAGGCATACCGTGAACGGTAGTGAATCCGTCAAGGCAGGCTCTATTTTACGAGCGAGTGGCGGAGCAGAAAATTGAACGCATTTCAAGCTCCGGCAATTTTCCTTGATAACGCCATAACTTACTGATAAAAAAGGATAAGATATGGAAAATGTACACTTATTAGTCGGGCAACGTATTCAGGTCAAAAGAAAACAGAAAGGTGTCACCGCGACGGCATTAGCGAAGCAGATTAATATCAGTCAGCAACAACTTTCGCGTTACGAAAGAGGAACTAACCGGATAAATCTCACCCATCTGGTGAGGATCGCCAAGATATTAAATACGCCGATTGGGTGGTTTTTCCTGGATTGCGAAGAAAATAAGAAAGAGGACAACACTGTTGATAAACTCGTAGATCAATATATTCCCATTGCGGAAACAATTATAGGAAAGAATGGTTGTTAAATGGGACAAGATAAATTTGTCAGAAGCCTGTTGCCTTACTCATTTCAATTACCTCATTCAGGCTTCTGACTCTTGTCAGGCAGGTAATGTCACGGTATTGATCACGTATTTT
>NZ_JAQRFK010000212.1 GCF_028598745.1 Xenorhabdus sp. IM139775 | reverse complement strand
ATGAGTTCGTGTCCGTACAACTGGCGTAATCATGGCCCTTCGGGGCCATTGTTTCTCTGTGGAGGAGTCCATGACGAAAGATGAACTGATTGCCCGTCTCCGCTCGCTGGGTGAACAACTGAACCGTGATGTCAGCCTGACGGGGACGAAAGAAGAACTGGCGCTCCGTGTGGCAGAGCTGAAAGAGGAGCTTGATGACACGGATGAAACTGCCGGTCAGGACACCCCTCTCAGCCGGGAAAATGTGCTGACCGGACATGAAAATGAGGTGGGATCAGCGCAGCCGGATACCGTGATTCTGGATACGTCTGAACTGGTCACGGTCGTGGCACTGGTGAAGCTGCATACTGATGCACTTCACGCCACGCGGGATGAACCTGTGGCATTTGTGCTGCCGGGAACGGCGTTTCGTGTCTCTGCCGGTGTGGCAGCCGAAATGACAGAGCGCGGCCTGGCCAGAATGCAATAACGGGAGGCGCTGTGGCTGATTTCGATAACCTGTTCGATGCTGCCATTGCCCGCGCCGATGAAACGATACGCGGGTACATGGGAACGTCAGCCACCATTACATCCGGTGAGCAGTCAGGTGCGGTGATACGTGGTGTTTTTGATGACCCTGAAAATATCAGCTATGCCGGACAGGGCGTGCGCGTTGAAGGCTCCAGCCCGTCCCTGTTTGTCCGGACTGATGAGGTGCGGCAGCTGCGGCGTGGAGACACGCTGACCATCGGTGAGGAAAATTTCTGGGTAGATCGGGTTTCGCCGGATGATGGCGGAAGTTGTCATCTCTGGCTTGGACGGGGCGTACCGCCTGCCGTTAACCGTCGCCGCTGAAAGGGGGATGTATGGCCATAAAAGGTCTTGAGCAGGCCGTTGAAAACCTCAGCCGTATCAGCAAAACGGCGGTGCCTGGTGCCGCCGCAATGGCCATTAACCGCGTTGCTTCATCCGCGATATCGCAGTCGGCGTCACAGGTTG
>NZ_JAQRFK010000211.1 GCF_028598745.1 Xenorhabdus sp. IM139775 | reverse complement strand
ATCGCCATTTTCATCTTCATTAAACGTGACCGTTTAAACGGTCACCGAAGTCAATCATAAATCGACTCATCGCCATCCGCCAATCTTGGATCGGCATCGTCCACTTTTTAGAAGCTGCCTGAATCGCCAGCCAAATAACTTTTTTCGCAGAATCATCAGACGGAAAGATTTTGCGTTTCTTGATAGCATGCCGGATGACGCTATTCAGCGATTCAATGGCATTCGTGGTGTAAATCACTTTCCGGATTTCAGCGGGATACGCAAAGAACGTGGATAGATTACCCCAGTTTTCCCGCCAACTGCGGCTGATTTGCGGATAACGTTCATCCCACTGTTTAGCGAAGGCTTCCAAAGCCTGCCCAGCCACTTCTTCTGTCGGAGCCTGATAAATCTGTTTCAGATCTTTTACCACGGCTTTCGCATCCTTCCAGGACACATAGCGCAGATTATTGCGTATCATGTGAACAATACACAGTTGAACCCGTGTTTGTGGATAAACGGCATTAATCGCCTCAGGAAACCCTTTAAGTCCGTCAACACAGGCAATAAAAATGTCTTTCAGCCCACGATTATGGAGTTCGGTCAGCACACTGAGCCAGAATTTAGCACCTTCGTTTTCAGCCAGCCACAGCCCCAGCAGTTCCTTGTGCCCTTCGGTATTAATTCCCAGGGCGATGAAGACCGATTTATTGATGATCTGGTTATCCTGACGGACTTTGACCACCAGACAATCCAGATAAACGATAGGGTATAAGCTGTCCAATGGACGGCTCTGCCACTCAATCACCTCGGCTTTCACCGCATCGGTCACTTTGGCAATCAATGATGGGGAAACATCCGCATCATACAGCTCCTTGAAGGTATCCGCGATATCGCGGTTTGTCATTCCTCTGGCATACAAAGCCAGTATCTGGTCATCCATGCCGGTGATCCGCGTTTGGTTTTTCCTGACGATTTGGGGGTCAAACGTGCTTTCACGATCACGGGGAATTTGCAGCGCTAATTCGCCGTCTTCAGTCAACAAGGTTTTAGAGG
>NZ_JAQRFK010000210.1 GCF_028598745.1 Xenorhabdus sp. IM139775 | reverse complement strand
AGCGTTATTGATCCCGTTTGGACTGTACGGGGTGTCGTGCTGGTCAAAGATTGCCACCATTGCGCGACGCAGCTCGTTATCTGACACTGTTTCCCATGTCGTACCGTTATAGTGATAAACTGCATCGCTTTCAGCATGTACCGCGATTTTTTTGTAATGCTCAACCAATAATGCCCCGCGTTGACTGGCTGCCATTTGTGCCAGATTGTTATTGGCCTTTTTGGGCTTTGCTTCGTGGATCTGCGCTACTTCTGCGTTCACTGCCTTTTTCTCCCCCATCGGATATAGCCCGTGACTGAATGCCAGCTTTGCTGCCTCAATGCCGTGACGCTGGCGATAGTCGTCCCAATCGGCTTTATACTCTGTGGGCGGTAGCGTTACCCAGCCATTAATCGCTTTGGCGGTTTTCTCTGCTGCTATTTTGCCGACGTTCTTCTTGGGTTTGCCGTTTTTGTCCAGCTCTCCCGGTTCGTGCCAATCGTTATCGGCCGCAAGAATGATATTTGCATCTGGCCACCGTTCTCTGACCTGTTCGGCCACGTTAATTAAATTGCCCTCATCCATCGCTGCCAGTACTACGCCCTCATGTAACTGACTGACCGTTAAGGCTGTCGCATAACCCTCGGTAATGATGCACGTATCCGGTGTGCCGGTTATCTCAGACACGGGGATAACACTCCCTTTTTTCTGTGTGCCTGCGACAAGGCGTTTTTCACCATTGGGCTTGATGGTTTGCGCACCCGTGATAGTGCCGTTCAGTGTTTGGGTAATCAGCAATAAAATCCCCTCTTTCAATAGCCGTTGTTTGGGGCATTGCAGCCCCTTTTTAGCCAGATAGCCGGATTGCCCAAGCGTGGCTTGAGACAAGAGCCTGTTCACTTTCTCGATTATCGAGGGAACCTCTGATTTGGGAGACTTTTTACTGGCGGGTTTGGGATTCGGTAAGGGCAGAGCCAGCGCACCCGAAACTAATTTAGCGGCTTCAAAGACAGGAATCCCTTTAGCCCTTGCCACTAAATCCAGCCCGTCGCCATGA
>NZ_JAQRFK010000021.1 GCF_028598745.1 Xenorhabdus sp. IM139775 | reverse complement strand
CCCACCATAAACTTACGGACGCTGGATGAACGCAATAACGGCGGGTAAAACAGGGCATGTAATTGCCAATGATCAATATCGTGTTTTTGGGGAGCGGAATGGGTATCGCGTTGCGGCTTGAAGAAAGGTGCAAAGTGCCAGCCCATTGAATAGGGAAATGCACACTGAAACAGATTGTCATAGCGGCTGGTCAATTTTTTAATCGCCACCGCCAGATCATCACGTTGTGCTTGCGTCAACTCACTCATGCGACGAATATGACTTTTTGGCAATAGCATCGTTTCAAACGGCCACGCAGCCCAATAAGGGACAACCGCAAGCCAATCGTCGGTTTCCACGACGGTACGGGAACCCGATTTGCGTTCAGCCTCAACATAATCCATCAATAAGCTAGATCCCTGCTGACGGTAATATTGCCGCAGCCGTTCATCTTTGCGTGCTAATTCATCAGGCAGGAAATCACTGGCCCAAATCTGCCCATGAGGATGAGGCTGGGAGCATCCCATCATTTCCCCTTTGTTCTCAAAAACCTGCACCCAAATATAACGCTGGCCCAACGCTTCAATCTGCGCATTCCATGTATCAATGACACGACGGATTTGCGCCAGAGGCAGTTCCGGCAAGGTTTTACTGTGATCAGGGGAAAAACAGAGTACCCGGCAGATCCCACTCACTGGCTCAATTTTAAATAGCGGGTTATCGGCAGAAATAATATCAACGTGTTCCGGTAGCAAAGCCGGATAATCATTTTCGAAGAGATAAACGTCCTGATAATCTGGATTGATATCTCCTGAAGCGCGGGGATTGTTCGGGCATAAAAAGCAGTGTTTATCGTAATTCGGCAACGTAACGGGAAGGGGTTTTTCATCAATAATGCCACGCCACGGCCGCTCCGTGCGGTGTGGTGAAACGATAATCCACTGCCCCGTCAAGGGATTGTATCGCCTGTGTGGATGATCAACAGAATTGAATCGCATCTTCGACATCATTCCTCCTTGCCTTACCACCAACGTGATGACTTCCCGCCCGACTGGACGGGAGAGGTTTTGACGATCTTGCGACAAGATTTTGCTACAACAAACCAAAGATTTTTTAGCGTTTCTTACTTCGCCTGATAGCCATTAGGGTTTTGAGATTGCCAGCGCCAGGCATCGGCGGTCATGTCCACGACAGTACGGTTGGCTTTCCACCCCAGCTCCCGCTCGGCTTTCTCCGGACTTGACCAACATTCAGCAATATCCCCCGGACGACGAGGACAAATTTCATAAGGAACGGGCTTGCCACACGCATCGCTGAAAGCATCGACCATTTCCAGCACGCTGGTGCCTTTTCCGGTGCCCAAATTATAGATATGCAGCCCTGACTGTTTACCCACGGCATTCAATGCCGCAACATGCCCGTCAGCCAAATCCATCACATGGATATAATCGCGAACGCCAGTACCATCAGGGGTCGGATAATCATTGCCATATACAGACAGTTTTTCCCGGCGACCGACCGCAACTTGCGCAATATAAGGCAGCAAATTGTTGGGAATTCCCTGTGGATCTTCTCCCATCGTACCCGAAGGATGAGCGCCAACTGGGTTAAAGTAACGTAACAACACCACAGACCAATCCTTTTCTGCATGATGAAGATCAGACAAGCAGCGTTCAACCATATATTTACTGGTGCCATAAGGGTTAGTAGTCTGACCAACCGTAGATTGTTCCGTGATCGGCACGACATCCGGATCACCATAGACCGTTGCCGATGAACTAAAGATCAGGCTTTTTACACCTGCTTTACGCATACTGCGCACCAGCACCAGTGTGCCATTGACATTATTATCATAATATTCAATAGGTTTGGCGACAGATTCCCCGACCGCTTTCAAACCGGCAAAATGAATCACTGACTGAATTTGGTGACGGGAGAAAATCGCATCAAGGAAGGCTTCATCACGAATATCTCCTTCATAAAACAGGGGCTGTACACCCGTTAATGCCTCAATGCGCGCCAGCACTTCACGATTGGCATTGCATAGGTTATCGATAATGATCGGCGTCATTCCGGCTTCAAGCATTTGCACACAAGTATGGCTGCCGATATATCCCATCCCGCCTGTTACTAATATTTCCACACTAACCTCTTTTTAAAAATGGTCACAATGAAAAGTATAAAAAGAGTTAGCACGTTAGTGAACCAAAATTAAATATGGCAGAATCAGGCAATCATTATTTTTGCTTAATCCGCTATCTGATAAACTCGGCGAACCATAAAAACCATCATGAAAAAAATTATTTTTACTTCTGCCCTTACCCCAGCCCAAGCCACGGCCGTCAATGATCCTTTTTTCACAGACCGACAAGCCGGCATACTGCCAGAACATTCCGGTCTTCAAATCATGAAAACTGATTTTGACCCGTCTTACTATCGGGATACCTTATTTGGCGAATGCGACATTACCAATCCGCCCCGATTACAAAATGCGGTGAATAAACGGCGGGCGGAATATCTGGCCGCCCGTTACTGTACGCAGCAAGTTTTGAACAAGTTAGGTTACCCTGACTTTCAGGTCACCAATGCCCAAGATCGTGCACCAATCTGGCCTGCCAACATTTGTGGATCGATTTCTCATTCAGCCAACTGCGCGATTGCGTTTGCGGCTTCTCGCCATCAATACCGAATGATAGGCATAGATATTGAACAAGAGATTAAATCAGAAACCATCGAAAGTGTTTCATCCAGCATCATCAACGGCAATGAAGTGAAATTACTGACCGGATGCTCATTACCTTTTGAGCAGGTATTTACGCTTGCGTTCTCCATCAAGGAGAGTCTGTTTAAGGCACTTTATCCCCATGTCAAACGCTTCTTTGATTTCCATGCGGCTGAAATTACCTCAATTGACTGCCACGATCACGCGATAAGCATAAAACTACTGCAAACACTCTCTGATGAGTATCGAGCCGGTTCGCAATTTCACGGAAACTTTGCCTTTATGCCACGGCAGCAGATGTTGACGTATATTGTGCGGTGATATGCTCTGTTTGAAAAAAGCGAACGCTAAATTTTTTCAAACATTGCTAATATCGCAAATTGCGATATCATAAGGGAGTGATATGCGGGTTATCACGGCAAAAACCATTACTGAAGCGATGCAAAAACATGCCCAATGGAAAGTCGGACTAAAACTCTGGTTGGATGTTTTTGATAAGGCATCTTTACGATTTGAATCTTATGCCCAAATCCGTGAATTATGGCTTAAAACATCTACATGGAATGTTGATCGTGTCCCCTGCGCATTATTAGAAGTAGGAAGCAAAAAAGGGCCTTTAGACATTTATCTATTTGATATACATAAAAATAAATGCCGCATCATCACATGGTTTAATCCCAAATCAGGCACTTTTTACATTAAAGATGTTTGCTCCCATACTGAATATGATAAATGGTGGCGTAAGCAGACAAAATCAAAACGCTCAAAAAGGTGAATCATGAGAAAAACATCACTCGTTACTTATGAAGGGATTGATGGACTCATCGAAATTTTACCACAAATGATGCAGTCAATATCTGAGCAACTCAGCCCCTTGTCACTCCTGTTCTCAGCATGTATTGAACCTGTAGAAAATGATGAAGATCTGAATGCCCGCATGGCACTGATTGACGAGTTATATTCATATGCTGAAAATACCGGGCATGCTGCGGCAAAGTTCGCTGATCTTATCACCGATCGTGTCTATGAATACGAAGCTAAAAATCGTCAAGTCCCCAATGTTACCCCACGTGAAGCATTGAGCTACTTTATGCAGGAAAGAAACGTCAGACAGATTGATCTACGGGATATTGCCAGCCAAAGTGTTATATCAGAGATACTGCATGGAAAACGTTCAATGAATATTGGTCAGGTAAAAGGCTTTGCCCAATTTTTTAACGTGCCTGTCGAAACCTTCATGGGTTCAGATGAATAAAAAACCTCCCTGAAACGCACTGAAAATATAAGGCTCACCGTTAGATTAGCCTTTAAAAAACCACTTATATACTCGCTGTGCTGCAAGATGCCTTTATCATCTCCCCGCAACGTGGGGAGATGATAAGCTGCTTTCGTCTTGCGAACTGCAACTTGAAGTTTATAGGATATAAATCAATACATTAAAGATCTTTCTTCGATGCCTGCAAATACAGCAACTCCAATCCAATCGTTGCTGCGGCCAGCGCCGTAATTTCAGATTGGTCATAAGCCGGTGCCACTTCCACCACATCCATGCCGACAATATTTAGCGGCTGCAAGCCACGCACAATTTTCAATGCACGATCAGACGTCAATCCCCCCATCACTGGCGTTCCTGTACCCGGTGCAAATGCCGGATCAAGGCAATCAATATCGAACGTCAGGTAAATCGGCAAATCACCCACCACTGCCTTAATCTGCTCAACAATATCATCCACCCCGCGATCATTGACCTGACCTGCATCCAGCACGGTGAAACCGTTATCGGTATCATGTTCAGTGCGGATACCAATTTGCACAGAATGATGAGGATCGATTAGCCCTTCATTTGGCGCATGATAAAACATCGTACCATGATCAAATTGACTGCCATTAGGATAAGTATCCGTATGGGCATCAAAATGGATCAGCGCCATTTTGCCGAAATATTTCGCATGGGCACGCAACAGTGGCAACGTGACAAAGTGATCACCACCGAAAGACAGCATACGCTTGCCCGACTCCAGCACTTTTTCAGCATGTGCCTGCAACTTATCGCTCATATCCTGGGCATCACCGAAGTTAAATACCAGATCCCCACAATCCACGACATTCAGGCGCTTGCGTAAGCTAAAGTTCCACGGCCAACGGCAGCTTTCCCATGCCAGATTCGTCGATACCTGACGGATCGCGGCCGGCCCGTGGCGGCTGCCCGCGCGTCCCGATGTTGCCATATCAAAAGGCACACCGGTAATCACCCATTGTGCATCACTGGAATAAGGCTGAAAGTTCAATGGAAAACGCAGGAAACCGAAGGCATTTGAAACCAAAGAGTTATCAATCTGGTTTCCTAAGGAGCTAATACTCATGATATATCCTCAAAAGTCCCATGCCGGCTTATTACTAATATCCCATATTGGCAATATTCAATGATTGGCGGTAACAAGTAGCATAGGGTTTATTTTCTGAAATGGTCTTAACTGATGAGAAAAATGATTTTAAATAGTCATCCGGCATCACGTTATTATATAAAAAACCTGACTAAGAATGACTATGATTTAAGGCTAATGACTAATCAGAGTTACTCATCTTCCAAATAAGTGTAACCATACAGGCCACTTTCAAACTCTTGCAGGAATTGTTCCTGCAAATTTTCATCCAGATCGGTCGATTTCACTTGATCACGGAAGCGGGTCAAAAGTACTTGCGGTTCCAATTTGACATATTGGAGCATATTGGCGACAGAATCACCCTCTTCACTCTGCTGGTAAGTTACTTCACCCTTTTCTGAAACATAAACATCAATAGCCGCCGTATCACCAAACAGGTTGTGCATATTGCCCAGAATTTCCTGATAAGCCCCAACCATAAAGAAACCAATCAATGGCGGACGTTCTGGATCATAGGCCGGCATTGGCATCGTTGTCGCCACACCATCGCCATCAATATAGTGGTCAATTGTGCCATCAGAATCACAGGTGATATCCAACAGGACAGCACGACGATCCAATGGCTTATCCAGCCCTTCAATCGGCAAGACCGGGAAGAGTTGATCAATCCCCCACGCATCTGGCATTGATTGGAACAACGAGAAATTCACGTAGAATTTATCTGCCATACGTTCCTGTAATTCATCAATGATCGGGCGGTGGGCACGGTTGCTTGGGTCAAGATTCTGCTGAATGTAACGGCAGATATTTAAATACAGTTCTTCTGCCCATGCACGCTCTGACAGGTCTAACATGCCGTGGGCGTACTGGGTATGAACATCATGAAGATCAAACTGGCTATCATGCAGCCATTCGCGCAAGGAACGGCGGTTGCCGTCAGATTGCATCTCCTGCCACGTTTCCCACAGACTGGTCAGGGGGCGGGTCGCACCTTCCATCGGTGGCGTTGTTTCGGTGAATTCATTACGCTCAACGCCAATCACGTTGGAAATCAAAACCGTATGATGGGCTGTCAATGCACGGCCGGATTCGGTAATCACCGTTGGGTGAGGCAGGCCGTGCTCTTCACACGCATCACCAATGCCCCAAATAACGTTATTCGCGTATTCATTCAAGCCGTAGTTAACCGAACATTCTGACTGGGAGCGTGTACCTTCATAATCGACCCCCAATCCACCACCAACGTCAAAGCACTGGATCTTGACACCCAGTTTAGACAGCTCGACATAAAAACGGGCGGATTCGCGTACTCCCGTCGCCACATTACGGATATTCGACAATTGGGAGCCTAAATGGAAATGCAGCAATTGCAAACTATCCAACCGACCTGCTGAACGCAACATTTCGACCAATTGCAATACCTGCGCCGCCGCCAAACCAAATTTGGATTTTTCACCACCGCTGGCCTGCCATTTGCCAGACCCCTGAGATGCCAGACGTGCCCGAACGCCCAAACGTGGGATGACATTGAGGCGCTTGGCTTCTTCCAGCACTATCTCAATTTCAGACATCTTCTCGATAACCAGATACACTTTGTGCCCCAGTTTTTCACCGATCAGGGCCAGACGAATATATTCGCGATCTTTGTAACCATTACAAACAATCACCGTCCCTGTCATGCCGGCATGAGCCAATACTGCCATTAATTCCGCTTTGGAACCGGCCTCCAATCCCACCGGTTCATCCGCATTTGCCAATGTCTCAATGACACGACGTTGCTGATTGACCTTAATCGGGTAAACCAGGAAGTAATCCCCTTTATACCCATAAGATTCACGTGCACGTTTAAACGCGGCATTAATCGAACGCAAGCGGTGTTGCAGAATCTGGGGAAAACAAAACAAGGCCGGTAAACGCAACTGTTTTTTTTCTTCCTGAACTTTCTTCACCAGATCGGCGAGTTCAATCTGAGCTCCCGGTAAATCAGGGTTCGGGCAAACACTGACATTACCCAGATCATTGACATAGTAATAGCTGCCGCCCCAGTATGCGATGTTATAGGTCTGGCGCATTTTGCGAGCGATATTATCATTCATGGCAGTCTCCTTCATGGAGTCGAGGTTCGCCTTCACCTGTAAGGTCAATAACCCAAGACACTATTTTTATCTTGCGCATTAAAAAATGTCAGGGAACAGCATGCTCTTAAATTATGGGAACGTTTAGAGAATACTAAACAATATACTTTATGTGCGGCTATATGATGAGCCAGCTCAATATTATCAACTTGCTTATATACTGCGCATAACTATGCGTTACGCGCGCAGTTTATACTCGTAATCCCGCAAAATTGCAAAATGAAATTTATCTGAATAAGGCCAGGCACCCCATACTTTTTAGTCGCGAAAACAAAAATGTCATACAGCGAAAGATATTTGAAACTAAAAAGACTGGTAACCTTAGCAAGAGTAACTTAAAATGGCCATCTAGATGGTAAAACATCCGTTCTTAAACCAAAATTATATTTAAGGTAACCAAATATAATGACTACACATCTTTTCACTTCTGAATCTGTTTCAGAAGGACATCCAGATAAAATTGCCGATCAGATTTCCGATGCCGTCCTTGATGCAATCTTAGAACAAGATCCTAAAGCTCGCGTTGCTTGCGAAACTTATGTTAAAACGGGCATGGTGATGGTGGGTGGCGAAATCACGACCAGCGCTTGGGTTGATATTGAAGAAATTACTCGCCGTACAGTACGTGAAATCGGTTACACCAGTTCAGATATGGGATTTGATGCCAACTCGTGCGCTGTGATCAGTGCCATTGGTAAACAATCTCCTGATATCAATCAAGGTGTTGACCGTGCTGATCCGCTGGAGCAAGGTGCTGGGGATCAGGGTTTGATGTTTGGTTATGCGACCAACGAAACGGATGTTCTCATGCCAGCACCTATCACTTATGCACACCGTTTGGTTGAGCGTCAGGCTGAAGTGCGTAAAAACGGCACCCTGCCGTGGCTGCGCCCTGATGCGAAAAGTCAGGTCACCTTCCAGTACGAAAACAACAAAATCATTGGCATTGATGCCGTTGTACTTTCCACTCAGCACTCCGAAGATATCGATCAAAAAAGCCTGCAAGAAGCGGTGATGGATGAGATCATCAAGCCGGTATTGCCGACTGAATGGCTGACTCCGATGACGAAATATTTCATCAACCCAACAGGCCGCTTCGTGATCGGTGGTCCAATGGGTGACTGTGGTCTGACAGGCCGTAAGATTATTGTTGATACCTATGGTGGTATGGCCCGTCACGGTGGTGGCGCATTCTCTGGTAAAGATCCCTCCAAAGTTGACCGTTCAGCCGCCTATGCAGCACGTTATGTTGCCAAAAACATCGTTGCGGCCGGCCTGGCTGATCGCTGTGAAATTCAGGTGTCTTACGCTATCGGTGTTGCGGAGCCAACCTCCATCATGGTGGAAACATTCGGGACAGAGAAAGTGCCAACCTCCACCCTGATTCAATTAGTGCGTGAATTCTTTGATCTGCGCCCTTATGGCCTGATTAAGATGCTGAATCTGTTACACCCGATTTATCGTGATACCGCGGCCTATGGTCATTTCGGTCGTGAACAGTTCCCGTGGGAAGCAACAGATAAAGCTGAAATTCTACGTTCTGCGGCAGGATTGAAATAATGCTTTGCTAGCCGATGAAGCCCGCGATCCCTGCGGGTTTTTTTATCTTAGCAGCAACGGGGAACCATTGCGGGCAGTGTCCGGCTGCAAGAGTGGGAAATCTGGCGGAAACCTAAATTCATTTTTTGATCAGGCTGGCGGCTTTAATTTTCCCTGCCTCTTCAATAACTTGATCGGCAGTTTTCCCATGAAGAGATTGAAAAAATTTTTGCTCCAACTTTTGTATATCGCCATGTTGGATATTTCCGTTCTGGTTGTCCTTAAACAGCTCATCAAAGTTGATACTATTGAGCATGACGATATTCAATGCATCATCAAATTGTAATTTTTTATCTTCTGGTAAAGTATCCCTGATTTTTTCAATGGATGTTTTTACAGCAATTTCATTGGTTCCATCAATTTTGAGTTGATTATCACATCCTGCCAATGCAAATCCCAATAAACAAATCGTTAACAATTTTCTCATGATCAACTCCGTCTATTACTGATAAGGCAATAATAGCAGAAGGAGAACATATAATTCAGTTTAATAAAAATTTTCTTATTAAATAAATAAAAATTATGACTTGGTTATTGATTATATTATGCCATCCAGAATTAATAAGGTGTGCTTACAGTCATCAATAGGATAAGCAAAAGGCAAAACAATTTTTTTTCAATAAATAGATCCTTAAATCAAGTTATTTTAATCATTTCCACAACCTTGTGCGGTCATATATTCAACATGTTGATATCAAAACTCGTATAGCCTGAATCGCTGACATTATGGCTAATCCCCCTAATATAATTAGGACAAGTTTGCGAAAATGCTGTGGACTAATCCAAGTTCTCAGGCGAGTGCCAATAACGAGAGACAGTAGTGATAACGCAGTGAGGATGAGTATTACCCACAAATATTCGGAAGAAAACAGTTGGAATGCTTCTTGATGGAGCACGGCCAATTGACTGATTTTACCCAACAAAAAACACAAATTCGCCGCCCGGACAATTTCGTTATGGTTTTGACTCATTGCCAACAAGCACATCATCAGTATGGGTGACATTGCATTTGTCGCCCCACCAATAATACCGGCGATCAAACCGAACAGTGCCAGAACGACAGCACCCTCCGGCAAACGTCGATGGTGACGGCGAAGGCTATTGATGATGTAAAAGGCAATAACACCACTCATCAATAACTGTAAATATGCCGGATTAACCAAGAACAAAAGCTTAGCACCGATAAAGCTACCGAATAATGAAAATAGCGCCAGTAAACTGTATTTGCGTAATATGAAGCTGATTTTTCCACCAGAAACCACACTCCAGACATTAACCAGCAGTGTTGGCCATAATGCCAGGGTCACGGCTTCTTTTAATGGCATAAACAGACTGAGCGCCGCAGTACTGGCAATAGGAGAACCAATACCGCTGATGCCGTGCAACAACGCCGCCGTGATAAATAGCAATGATAATACAGTAATATTTAAGTTATTTGTCCTTATAGAAAAAGTTTACTGAATTCATTACTCATTTTGAACATTTTGAATATTGCCACAAAATATTCCCACATATAATCAACCAAAACAAAATGATGTCATAAGCCGTGCCAGTCAATGTATACTAACATCTTATTTTGGGACAAACATAAAAAACAAAATGAGACACTTTGATTTAAAAGCAAACAGAGCATTGTAAAATAAGCTGCCTCAAAAAAATATAATACATATAAATTAATACATTAAAATCAGGAAGTTACATGGATAACACTTTAAAGAAAACACCTTTATATAAGATTCTTTACGTTCAGGTCATCTTTGCCATCTTACTCGGAATCGCACTTGGTCATTTTTATCCAGATATCGGTGAATCACTAAAACCGTTAGGTGATGCTTTCATCAAAATTGTGAAAATGATTATTGCCCCTGTTATTTTCCTGACAATAGTGACAGGCATAGCAGGGATGAATGATATTAAAGCCGTTGGTAATGTTGTAGGCAAATCAATGCTCTATTTCTTCACATTCTCAACGCTGGCTTTATTCATTGGCTTGGTTGTCGCAAATATCATTCGGCCGGGCGATGGGTTAAATATCTCTCCCGATTCATTAGACAGCAGCAAAGTTATCGGTTATGTGGAGAAAGCCCATGAATCATCCATTGTTGGTTTTCTCATGAATATCATCCCTGATACCGTTGTGAGTCCACTGGTCAATGGTAATATTCTTCAGGTTCTGTTTATTTCTGTTATTTTCGGTATCGCTTTAGCCGCAACCGGAAAAAAAGGAGAGCCTGTTTTAGTATTTTTACAAAACTTCTCAGAACCGATGTTTAAAATGGTTGGCATTTTAATGAAGTTAGCGCCTATTGGTGCATTTGGCGCAATGGCATTTACTATCGGCAAATATGGGATTTCATCCATTGGCAATTTAATGATGTTAGTTGCCACCTTTTACATTACCTCATTGCTTTTTGTGCTTGTCGTTCTGGGCGGTGTTGCCAAATATAATGGTTTCTCCATCATTCAGTTAATTAAATACATTAAAGATGAACTCTGGTTAGTCTTGGGAACGTCATCTTCTGAAGCGGCGTTACCCAGCCTAATGAAGAAAATGGAAAATGCGGGTTGCGAAAAATCAGTCGTTGGCTTGGTTATTCCAACGGGTTATTCATTTAACCTTGATGGCACCAATATTTATATGACAATGGCGGCATTATTCATTGCCCAAGCGACAGGGATTGATTTAAGTATTACGGAGCAAATCTCTTTATTATTCGTTGCCATGATCAGCTCAAAAGGCGCGGCAGGGGTCACGGGAGCGGGTTTTATTACGCTGGCAGCGACCTTATCTGTCGTTCCTAGTGTACCTGTCGCCGGCATGGCGCTTATTTTAGGCATTGACAGATTTATGTCTGAATGCCGTGCATTGACCAATTTAGTGGGTAATGCGTGTGCCAGCATTGTTGTCGCTCGCTGGGAAAATGCGTTGGACAAAGAAAAGATGCACCAAGCATTAAATGGTAAGATGCCAAGTTCAGCAGAAGAAATAGCAAATAAATAAAAAACATCCCTATAATAAATAATAAAATCCCCATCCCCCTGATATAAAGGGGGATATATAACATGCCGTTATTGATTTCAGAATAGATATCCCAGCCGAAAAAAAATCATAGACAATAAAATAATTTCACATCGATCATTTAACCATTAATGTTTATATTTATTGATGTAGATCTTTTATATTAAAGTTAAATTTTGGTAAAAATTAAGAATTAGACTAATAATAAATTAGGCATATATGTCCTAGCATACTAAAAAACCAAAGTACCCGGAGAATATAATGAAAAAGCTACATGATATTGAAAAAGAATTTTTGCCTTATACCGCTTATAAGATGCTGATTAATGGTGAGTGGGTGGATAGTGTTTCGAAAAAGACGCTGCAAAGCCATAACCCTGCAACCGGTGAATTGCTGACAGAATATGCGGCGGGAAATGCTGAAGATGTTGAACTTGCCGTCAAGGCCGCGCAAAAAGCCCTGCCGGCATGGAGTAAAACATCCGCGGCTGAAAGGCAATCTCTATTACTGAAAATTGCCGACCTGCTGGAAGCAGAAGCTGAACGCTTTATCGTCCTTGAAACATTGGATGGCGGCAAAACTCAGGCTCTCTGTCGTCATTTCGACATTCCTTTTTCGGTTGATCATTTCCGCTATTTTGCCGGCGTTATCCGTGCCCATTCTGATACGACGGATGTTATCGATAATGACACGTTGAGCTTAGTGATCAGGGAACCCATCGGCGTGATCGGGCAAATTATTCCCTGGAATTTCCCGCTATTGATGGCAGCATGGAAACTCGCGCCTGCCCTTGCTGCCGGCAATACGATTGTGATTAATCCTGCCAGCCTCACCCCGATAACGCTGCTTGAATTGGGGCGTATCATGAATCAAGTTCTGCCGGCGGGCGTTGTCAATATTGTCACGGGGCGGGGTTCCGTGGTCGGTCAGGCGATCCTCGACCACGACGGCATTAACAAGGTCGCCTTTACCGGATCAACAGAAGTCGGTTACAACGTTGCCGCAGCGGCGGCGAAAAGGCTCATTCCTGCCACACTGGAATTGGGCGGTAAATCAGCCAATATCGTCTTCCCTGATGCCAATATGAAAAAGGCAGTCAACTATGCAGCCAATGCCATTTTGCTGAATCAAGGGCAAGCCTGTGAATCCGGTGCCCGCCTGTTCCTGCATAAAGATATTCACGATGAATTCCTGCGCTCACTGAAAACCGTATTTGAATCAATCAAAGTAGGCGATCCGATGCTGGCAGAAACAGAAATGGGCAGCCAAGTCAGCGAACAACAGATGAAGACCATTTTAGGTTACATCGATCTGGCAAAACAGGAAGGGGCAACCATTCTGACTGGCGGCAACCGCCTGACAGGGGGCAAATTTGATGAGGGCTTCTTTATCCAGCCAACGATCCTGACCAAAGTCACCAATAAGATGCGGGTTGCACAAGAAGAAATTTTCGGGCCGGTACTCTGTGTCATTCCATTCAGCCACGAAGAAGAGGTCATCAACATGGCCAATGACTCCGAATATGGTCTGGCAGGTGCCGTATGGACGCAGGATATTAACCGTGCCCTGCGCATCGCTAAGGCAATAAAAACAGGTCGTATGTGGATTAATACCTATCACGAATTACCCGCCCATGCGCCTTTCGGTGGCTATAAGAAATCAGGGCTGGGACGTGAAACCCACAAGATGATGCTGGATGCTTACACAGAGGTGAAAAACATTTATATCAGTACCAAGGACAGCTAACACGATCGTAACCTACAAGGGAATCGCCACCTGCAAGGGTGGCGATAAAGCATCCAAGAGAGATTAAAGCCAGAAGAACCACGCAATCACAGAAATAATGGCAATACATGCCAGATTCAGTACGATGCCCACCCTGACCATTTCTATTTGTTTGATGTAGCCGGAGCCATAAACAATCGCATTAGGGGGGGTTGCGACAGGTAGCATAAAGGCACAGGATGCCCCAATACCAATGATCATGGTCAAAACTATCACCGGCATTCCCAGCGCTTCTGCAACCGTGGCAAAAATAGGCACAAGCAGCGCTGCACTCGCGGTGTTACTGGTGAATTCGGTCAGGAAGATAATAAACGCAGCAATCGCAATGATGATGACAAACCAAGGACTTGTACCGAAAGTCGCGGCCATGCCATTCGCCATCACCTCACTGGCACCCGAATTTTTCAGGACGGCACTCAATGTCAGGCCACCGCCGAAGAGCATCAACACCCCCCATTCCGTGTTGTTTTGGATCTGTGACCAAGTTGATACGCCCGTGATGCCAATCAGGATCGCCGCGCTCACGGCAATAATCGTATCCAGATCTTTGATCCCGCCCAGTGCGCCACTAATGAAGGAACTGAAAATCCAACACACGACGGTTAGCAGGAAAATGCCCATGGCAATCACCCGCTTGCCATTCCATTCCAATTGCTCCAATTCCAGATCAAATTTGTGATTCAGGTTTGGTCGCAGCATGAGATACATCACCCCAACCATGACCGGCATGAGAACAATGACCACTGGCACGCCGTATTTCATCCATGTAAAGAAATCCATCCCCAATTGTGCGGCCGCAATGGCATTGGGTGGACTTCCCACCAAGGTTCCCAGCCCACCGATGCTGGCGCTATAGGCAACACCGAGCAGCACAAAGACAAAGGTATTACGTTCAGAGCGGACATCCAGATTCGCCAGAATACCGAGCACCAGTGGTAACATCATGGCCGCCGTTGCCGTATTACTGATCCACATGGACAGCAGGGCAGTAATGCCAAATATCAGCAAGATCGCCACGGATAAACGCCCACGGGCAAGCGTCAGCAGACGGTTCGCGATTAATCTATCCAGACCTTGGATATGTAGCGCGGTTGCCAGTGCAAAGCCACCGAAGAACAAAAAGATTATCGGGTTTGCAAAAGATTTTAGTGCATCACCGGTATTCAGCAATCCCATGCCAACGGCCAGGATGGGAATACACAGGGCAGTCACGGTGACATGGATGGCTTCCGTTAACCATAACACGCCAACAAATGCCATGATTGCCAAGCCTGCATTGACTTTTTCCCCATAAGGTAAAAACTTAAGCAATACCACGAGCAAGATAATATCCAGCGCAAGAATAATAAGGCCTCTTTTATTTGAAGGGGTAGACCCAATCGCCGGAGTTAAAGATTCTGAAGCGTCCATGAAGACTCCATAAAACAATGATACATGCCCTTATAATATAAAAAGAATAAATGATGAATCATTGCTACAAATGTTAAGGAATTACATTACCTGTGAAATAATAAGGAGTCTTATCAAAGAATAAAATACGAGTTGTATGATTTTGGGATCTGTTACGCGGGATTTGTCTGATTACTGAATTTTTGTGCAAAAAAAGAACTCAATTTCTGTTGTCATATCACATTTTTATCCTGCACCAGCATGAGCAATGACCCTGAAAAATAACATTTCCTTTTATTAAAAAGGCGAAAGAGTTTATCCCCTTTCGCCAAAACATAAATAATATTTATTATTTAGAGGGAAAAAGCGGCAATTATGCCTGACCTTTCACTTCTTTCAGACCGTTGAAAGGCGCACGATTACCCAGTGCTTCTTCGATACGGATCAACTGGTTGTATTTAGCAACACGGTCAGAACGGCTCATAGAACCGGTTTTGATTTGACCCGCAGCAGTACCCACAGCCAGATCAGCAATCGTGGCATCTTCAGTTTCACCAGAGCGGTGAGAAATAACCGCAGTGTAACCGGCATCTTTTGCCATCTTGATGGCAGCCAGCGTCTCAGTCAAAGAGCCAATCTGGTTGAATTTGATCAGGATGGAGTTTGCGATACCTTTTTCGATACCTTCTTTCAGGATCTTGGTGTTAGTGACGAACAGATCGTCACCCACCAACTGGATTTTGTCACCCAATATTTTAGTCTGGTAAGCAAAACCTTCCCAATCAGATTCGTTCAGGCCATCTTCGATGGAAACGATAGGATACTCTCTGGTCAATCCTTCCAGATAGTGGGTGAATTCCTGCGAGGTGAAAGTTTTGCCTTCGCCTTTCAGTTCATAGTTACCCGTTTCTTCGTTATAGAATTCAGACGCGGCACAGTCCATCGCCAGAGTAATGTCTTTACCCAGTACATAACCCGCTTGCTCAACGGCTTCCCTGATTGCTGCCAGCGCTGCTGCGTTGGATTCCAGGTTTGGCGCATAGCCACCTTCATCACCCACTGCCGTGTTCATGCCTTTGGCTTTCAGCACTTTTGCCAGCGTGTGGAAGACTTCAGAACCCATGCGTACCGCTTCTTTCAGTGTGTTTGCACCAATCGGCTGGATCATGAATTCCTGGATATCCACGTTGTTGTCTGCATGCTCACCACCGTTGATGATGTTCATCATTGGCAGAGGCATGGAGTATTTACCCGGCGTCCCATTCAGCTCAGCGATGTGCTCGTATAGCGGCATACCTTTCGCCGCGGCCGCTGCTTTGGCGTTCGCAAGGGAAACCGCCAAAATCGCGTTAGCACCAAAGTTAGATTTGTTTTCAGTACCATCCAGCTCGATCATGACCTTGTCGATGTTAGCCTGATCTTTCGCATCCTGACCAAGCAGGGCTTGGGCAATTGGGCCGTTGACGGCAGCAAGGGCTTTCAGTACACCTTTACCCATGAAGCGAGACTTATCGCCGTCACGCAGTTCCAGCGCTTCGCGAGAGCCGGTTGATGCACCTGATGGAGCAGCAGCCAGACCCACAAAGCCACCTTCCAAGTGAACTTCTGCTTCTACCGTTGGGTTACCACGGGAGTCGATGATTTCACGGCCAAGCACTTTAACGATTTTGGACATTTGGTTTTCCTCAAGTCACAAGTTAAATTCCGGGCAACAGATTGAAACTAAAAGCGATTATTTTAAACATTACCTCAAAGCAATTCGCTTGATATCAACCCATTGCCCCATATCTTATTTCAATTGGCCTTTCTGATATTTGCTTGCGGCTTCAACAAAGCCGGCAAATAACGGATGACCATCGCGAGGCGTTGAAGTGAATTCCGGGTGGAACTGACACGCCACGAACCACGGATGCGCTGGGTTCTCGATGATTTCCACCAGTCTGTTGTCGATTGAACGGCCAGCAACACGCAAGCCGGCATCTTCAATGCGTTTCAACAGTAAATTGTTCACTTCATAACGATGGCGATGACGTTCAACGATATCTGGCTGGCCATAAAGGCGACGTACCAGACTGTCTTCAGTCAGATGGCACACTTGGCCACCCACACGCATCGTCCCGCCGAGATCGCTCTCTTCGCTACGTACTTCTAAGTTGCCGTTCTCATCACGCCATTCGGTGATCAGGCCAACAACCGGTAACTTACATTCAGGTTCGAACTCCGTGGAGTTAGCCCCTGCCAATCCCGCCACATTGCGGGAGAATTCAATCAGGGCCACCTGCATACCCAGACAAATTCCCAAGTATGGGACGTTGTTCTCACGGGCATAACGGGCAGTCATAATCTTGCCTTCGATACCACGGCCACCAAAACCCCCCGGCACCAGAATCGCATCCAGACCTTTCAAGATGTCAACCCCACGGGTTTCAACATCCTGTGAATCGATCAGCTTGATATTGACCGTCAGGCGATTTTTCAGCCCACCATGTTTCAGGGCTTCAATCACTGACTTATAAGCATCCGGCAGTTCAACGTATTTGCCCACCATCCCAATGGTCACTTCACCCGATGGATTGGATTCTTCATAAATGACCTGTTCCCATTCGGACAGATCGGCTTCCGGGCATTCGATGCTGAATCGTTTACAAATATAATCATCTAAGCCCTGAGATTTCAAGAGGCCAGGGATTTTATAAATGGAATCAACATCTTTTAAAGAGATAACGGCTTTCTCTGGCACGTTACAGAAAAGCGCAATTTTTGCACGCTCATTGGCAGGGATGATGCGATCTGAACGGCAGATCAACACGTCTGGCTGGATACCAATAGAGAGTAATTCTTTCACGGAGTGCTGGGTCGGCTTGGTTTTCACTTCGCCCGCTGCGGCCATGTAAGGCACCAGCGTCAGGTGCATGAACAGCGTGTTTTCACGGCCGACTTCCACCGCCATCTGGCGAATGGCTTCGAGGAATGGCAGGGATTCGATATCACCAACCGTCCCCCCGATTTCCACCAATACGACATCATGACCTTCGGCACCACGGATGATGCGGTCTTTGATTTCATTGGTGATGTGAGGAATAACCTGAATCGTTGCACCCAGATAATCGCCACGGCGCTCTTTGCGCAGGACTTCGGAATAGACACGCCCGGTTGTGAAGTTATTGCGGCGTGTCATTTTGGTTCGGATGAAACGTTCGTAATGACCTAAATCGAGATCAGTTTCAGCGCCATCTTCGGTCACGAAAACTTCCCCGTGTTGGGTTGGGCTCATTGTGCCTGGATCGACGTTGATATACGGGTCCAGTTTCATAATGGTGACATTGAGTCCACGGGCTTCGAGTATAGCCGCCAAAGAGGCTGCGGCAATGCCTTTACCCAGAGAGGATACGACCCCGCCGGTCACAAAAATATAATTAGTTTTCATGCTGAACCTGAAAGTTTAGGTTTAAAAGGATGATGAATATAACAGGACGGGAAAGCAGTATACCCTAACCTTAATTTCGCTACAAACCATCTGAACAGGGTAAGGTGCCCCACAATCCATAACACGATGAAACAATCACCCTATTTTTCATTTAAATTCAATGAGTTATTTTTAATTTGATTTTTTCACCCGCTGCCACATTTCTTCCATCTCATCCAATGTCGCCGTTTCCAGTGACAAACCTTTGTCAGTGATCAATCTTTCGACGTGACGAAAACGGTTTTCGAATTTCTGGCAGGCTTTTTGCAGTGCCATCTCCGGCTTATGCCCCAAATGGCGGGATAAGTTGACCACCGAAAACAGCAAATCCCCCAGTTCTTCTTCCAGCCGATCTTGATCAACCACCGCCTGTTTTGCTTCGTCCATCACTTCATCAATTTCTTCATAGACTTTGCCCAGCACGGGGCCAAGGGTATCCCAATCAAAACCGACCGAAGCACAGCGTTTCTGGATTTTATAGGCTTTCATCAGTGCCGGCAGGCTGACCGGGATATCATCCAGCACCGAATGCTGGTTTTTCTCCGCCCTTTCTGCGGCCTTGCGTTGTTCCCAACTTCCTATTGCCTCTTCACTGCTGATACCCGCTTGTTGATTGAAGATATGAGGATGGCGGCGCTCCAGCTTGTCACACACGGCCTCACAAATATCTTCAAAATCAAATTGCTGCTGCTCCTGAGCCATCTGGGCATAAAACACGATATGAAACAGCAGATCCCCCAATTCTTCTTTCAGGGCATCCGCATCATTGCGCTCAATCGCATCCAGCACTTCATAGGTTTCTTCCAGCGTATAAGGGGCTATCGTCGCACAGGTCTGTACTTTGTCCCACGGACAGCCGTTCTGGGGATGGCGCAACTGCGCCATAATCCCCTTAAGTCGTTCAATCGAGACAGATTTCATTTTATCCATGTTTTCTACCTAATTAACTTCAAGTTACATCGTACAAAACAGTTTTAAGTCCGATGGGTATAACCCATTACCGTGAATTACCGTGCAAACGTCTGGCTTCAATGACATCAGACAATTGATTGAGCTTCGCCAATACCCGACCAAGCACCTGCAAGTTATAAATCTCAATGTTCATATCAATGGTTGCAAGCTGTTGCTTAACATCGCTGCGGCTGCTGACGCCCAACACATTGACTCTCTCATTGGCAAGGATAGTCGTGATATCACGCAATAATCCACTGCGATCATTGGCAAGCACCCGCACCACCAGTGAATAGCCGCTGGAATAACTCTCTCCCCAGACAGCATCGACAATCCGTTCCGGTGAACTGGCTTCGAGTTCCGCTAACTGATCACAATCCGCACGGTGGATGGAGATCCCGCGCCCGCGGGTGATGAACCCAATAATCTCATCACCAGGGATGGGCTGGCAGCACCGGGCAATGTGGTGCATTAAGTTCCCCACCCCTTCGACGACCACCCGTCCATTATTTTTGCTGGTATGACGCGGTGTATAGGTTTTGTTCTCCAGATTGCGCAGTGCCTCGCGATCTTCTTCTTCTGCCGTCGTTTTGTTGAACTTGCTTTGCAGGAAATTCATTAACTGGTGGATACGGATATCACCGACGCCAATGCCTGCCAGCACTTCTTCCAACGAATGGACGTTATAACGGGCGATCAGTTTTTTCTCTGCGTCTTTGACTGTGATCCCCAAATGCGCCAATTCACTGTCCAGCATCTGACGGCCGGCAAGGATATTTTTGTCACGATCTTGCTTGCGGAACCAGTTGTGAATTTTCGCGCGTCCACGGCTGGTCGTCACATAGCCAAGGTTAGGGTTCAACCAGTCACGGCTTGGATTAGGGTGTTTCTGGGTAATAATTTCAATCTGATCGCCCATCTGAAGCTGATAGCTGAATGGGACGATGCGTCCGCTGATTTTTGCCCCAATGCAGCGATGGCCGACATCACTGTGGATGTGATAGGCAAAATCCAACGGTGTGGAGCCAATGGGCAGGTCAATGACATCCCCTTTTGGCGTAAAGACATAAACGCGATCATCAAATACCTGACTGCGTACTTCATCCAGCATTTCGCCGCTATCGGACATCTCCTCCTGCCAGGCGATCAATTTCCGCAGCCACGCAATGCGGCTTTCATAACTGCCGGATTTGCCGCCGCCAATCGCCGTACCTTCTTTGTATTTCCAATGTGCCGCGACGCCGAGTTCTGAATCATCGTGCATCTGACGGGTACGGATCTGGATTTCAAGCGTTTTTCCATTCGGCCCCAACACGACGGTATGGATGGATTGATAGCCATTCGGTTTCGGGTTAGCCACGTAATCGTCGAATTCATCCGGCAAGTGGCGATAGTGAGTATGCACTATCCCCAGTGCGGCATAGCAATCCTGCAAACGCTCGACCACAATCCGCACGGCACGCACATCAAACAATTCATCAAAGGACAGGGACTTCTTCTGCATTTTGCGCCAGATGCTGTAAATATGTTTCGGACGCCCGTATATTTCAGCGCTGATCTCTTCTTTCAGCATGTACTTACGCATCGTCGTCACGAATTTATCGATATATTGTTCACGATCAATTCGGCGCTCATGCAGCAAGTTGGCAATTTTCTTATACTCATCGGGGTGCAGATAACGGAAACAAAAATCTTCCAGTTCCCATTTTAGCTGCCCGATCCCCAGCCGATTGGCGAGGGGGGCATAGATATTGGAACACTCTTTGGCCGCCAGCACCCGCTCGTCTTCACTGGCATCTTTCACTTCCCGCAAGTGAGCAATGCGTTCCGCCAGCTTGATAACCACGCAGCGAAAATCTTCCACCATCGCCAATAGCATCCGGCGAACATTATCGACCTGTGTCGAGCACGTCGAGCCAGTATGCGTGGCTTTCAGTTGGCGAATGGCGTCCATTTCCAACACACCATGCACTAAATTCGTGATGTCCTTGCCAAAGGTTTCGGTCACGGTTTCGCCATCGAGTAGCTTGGCATCAAGGATGGGAAAAAGCAGCGCAGCCCGCATACTGTCATTATCCATGCTCAATGTGGACAGGATCTCCACCATTTCCACACCGCGCCATAGCAACAGTTCCGCATTGGGGTGCCCCTGGACTTTTTCGTGACAATATCGCCAGGTTTCAACCAATTTTTCATTGGATTGTGGGTTAGTGATGTTTAAACTCGCGATCCACTTATTGACAGCAAATTCCCCTGCCGGTGTGAGATGCGCACTTCTTACCGCAACCATAATTTCTCCCTACTCGATACCCGTTGGCTCTCTGCTGAACAGTGCCATGGATTCCAGATGGCCGGTGTGCGGAAACATATCCAGCATCCGCACACTGACAAGATGATAACCCCCCGCCAGCAAAGCCTTGCTGTCCCGTGCGAGTGTCGTGGGGTTACAGGAAACGTAAACCACTTTTTCGGGGGCTAATTTTACAATATGAGCCATAACACCCGCCGCGCCAGCGCGGGCGGGGTCCAGCAACACTTTATTGAACCCTTGTGCGGCCCAAGGTTGCTGGTGAATATCCGCTTCCAGATTTTCATGAAAAAAATCGACGTTACTAAGTTGATTAAGCTGAGCGTTATATTGCCCACTCACCACCAGCCCGGCAACCCCTTCCACACCCACGACCGACTGAACTTTAGTCGCCATCGGCAAGGTAAAATTCCCCATGCCACAAAACAGATCCAATACCCTGTCTGTGGGTTGCAAATCCAGCCATGCCAACGCCTGTGCGACCATTTGCTGGTTCACCACATCATTGACCTGAATAAAATCTTGTGGGCTGAACACCAGTTTCAAGCCATCGACTTGATACCACGGCGCAACTTGCTCTTCCATCAATGGCTCCAGCGATTTTTCATCACCCAGCAGATAAATCGCCACCTTGTGTTGCACCGAGAAAATGCGCAGTGTTTGCTTATCTTCGTGCTTAAGCGGGTCAAGGTGGCGCAACACGGCTAATGGGCCACTCTCCGCCAAGACCAGCTCCACATGCCCCAATCGTTTCACTGCCTGCAAACGATTCAGGCACTGGTGCAAAGGGTGCAATAATTGTTCCAATTCAGGACACATCACAGGGCAGTGTTTAATATTCACCAAATCGTTGGTTTGACTCTGGCGAAATCCCATCAATAATGTGCGCTGCTTGGCGTGATATTGCAGGCCAAGCCTGGCCCTGCGCCGATAGCCGTATTCCGGACTGTGGATGACAGGATGAGCACTGATGCGGACCCCGGTTTCCCGTTGGATCAGATGTTCCAGTACACTGGCCTTGCTATTCACTTGCAGCTCCGTGGCAACATGCTGCTGCTGGCATCCGCCACACACGTTAAAGTGCGGGCAGTGAGGCGCCACGCGATGCGGGCTGTCTGATAGTCTTTTCACTATCTTGGCTTTCGCAAATTGGCGTTTTTCCTCTGTCAGTTGGATCTGTGCCTGCTCACCCGGCAATAATCCTGGAATAAAGATGGTTTTTCCCTGATGACGGGCAATACCTTGCCCTTGTGCATCAAGGTTATCTGCGGTAACGGAAATAATGCCTCGGTTTACGGAGCGACGATTTGGGGAGTAAAATTGCACCATGATTCTGACTGACTTTGAAAAATTGAGTTTTGATTTTCCCACAATGGACGCTTATGACCAAATATAGCCTACGCACCCGTATGATGAGCCTGATATTGGTTCCTGTGCTACTGGTCGGAACGCTTGTGAGTATATCATTTATCTCATACCGCTATTATGAGTTGAAGAGCCTGATTGTCCGCAGTGGGATCAGCATTATTGAACCCTTATCCATCGCCAGCGAAGTGGGTATTAATCTGGACAATCACCCGCGGGTCGATTCATTGCTCAACAACCTGCATAACCGGAACTCTGAAATTGTCAGGGCCATTGCGATCTTTGATAACAATAACAAATTATTCGATATTTCGAATGACAAATATGATGTGAATCGGTTGAGACTCACCGCCCACGAATCCATGCCCACCACGTTGTCCAAGACGGAATACGGCAACAGTATCATTTTAAGGATGCCGATTACCTCAGAGACGTCTTCTTCCCATCATTGGCAGAATGCGGCTAACGAGGCATCACCCATGGCTCCGCCGATTGGCTACATTGCCATTGATTTGGACTTACGTGCGGCTCAGCTCCAGCAATACAAGGAAATTGCCACCTCCATCATCTTGTTGATTTTATGTCTGGGGGGAACTGCCCTGTTTGCCCATGTGCTGGTACGCAAAGTCACCCAGCCCCTGAACTGCATGGTCAAGGCCGTCGATCGCATTCGTCAGGGGCAACTGAACAGCCGAGTGACAGGTGCCATGC
Source organism: Xenorhabdus sp. IM139775 (assembly GCF_028598745.1). Lineage (GTDB taxonomy): Bacteria > Pseudomonadota > Gammaproteobacteria > Enterobacterales > Enterobacteriaceae > Xenorhabdus. The sequence continues at coordinate 25,791 of NZ_JAQRFK010000021.1, read as the reverse complement.
CCGGCGAATTGTCAGCACTCCAGAATGGTATCAACACCGTGGCAGAATCGCTCTCAAAATACAAAGATGAGATGCAGCTTCATATTGATCAGGCCACATCTGACCTGCAAATTACGATGGAACAGTTGGAAATCCAGAATGTTGAGCTGACCATCGCCAAAAAACGCGCACAGGAAGCGGTCAGGATCAAAACGGAATTTCTGGCGAATATGTCCCATGAATTACGCACACCGCTTAATGGTGTCATTGGCTTTACCCGCCAGATGTTAAAAACGCCGATTACCCCCCAACAGATGGACTATCTGTATGTCATTGATCGTTCGGCCAATAACCTACTGAAAATCATCAATGACATTCTGGATTTCTCACGGCTGGAATCCAATAAACTGGTCTTGGATCAAGTGCCTTTTCTGATAAGGGATACCGTCAATGAAGTGATTGAACTGCTCACACCTGCCGCCAGTGTGAAAAATCTTCCCCTGCATCACCATATTGATGAAGAGTTACCCAACCTGATGATCGGTGATCCGATCCGCTTGCAACAAATACTGACGAACCTGATTGGCAATGCCATTAAATTCACCGATAAAGGCCGTGTGACGCTGGATGTCAAATTACGCCAGCAGCAACACCATCTTGTCCAGATTGATTTTACCGTGACCGATACTGGCATCGGGATCAAACCGGAATACCGTCCGATTCTGTTCCAAGCCTTCAATCAAGCCGATGCCAGCATTACCCGTCATTACGGGGGAACCGGGTTGGGATTGAGCATCACCAAGCGGCTGGTCAATGAAATGAAAGGAGAGATTGACTTTACGAGTGAAGTTGCCAAGGGAACGGTATTTTATTTTGATATCTGGTTGGAGAAAGAAGAATATCCACTCGCCTCATTTCCGGAATATCTGCCCATTTATCCGGTAGCAGCACGTTTACCGATGACGGTCATGGCGGTGGACGATAATCCCGCTAACCTGAAATTGATCGGTATGCTGTTAAATGAACTCGTTGAAAATACCTTGCTGTGCAGTAGTGGCACTGAGGCATTGGAAATCGCGAAACAATATGCACTGGATCTGATTTTGATGGATATCCAGATGGCGGATATGGACGGTATCCAAACCTCCGAGCAGATCCATCAATTACCCCACCATCAAGAGACGCCTATTGTGGCGGTGACGGCCTTTGCCTGCCACGAGGCAAAGAATGCACCGTTTATCGGCTGCCTTGCCAAACCCTTGGATGAAAACTGCCTAAAAACATGGCTGAATCAATACTGCCGACAGAAAAAACCACAAGCCATTGATTGGGATATGGCGTTAAAGCAAACCGCCGGAAAAGCGGAGTTGGCGCAGGAAATGCTGGAAATGCTGCTACAGTCACTGCCTGACATGAAGCGTATGATTGAGCAAGCGTTAACCGCCGACGGCGAAGCGACCCGCAGACACTTTCAGCATCATGTTCACCAATTGCACGGCAGTTGCTGTTACAACGGGGTGCCTAAACTGAAAGCCATTTGCCAATTCGTCGAAAAACAGCTTCAACAAGATATTGCCCTGACCGAACTGGAGCCAGAATTACTGGAATTCATCGACGAAATCAATCACGTCATGGCGGCTGCGCCTGATGTGCTCAGCGCAACCCGAACCGTTACTTTGTGACCATAAACTTACGATATTCTTCATAGGCATAATGGTCTGTCATACCACTGATATAGTCCTGAATAAGACGTGCCCGATAATAAAATTCGAGCACATCTTTTTCGGCTTCATCCGTGGCAACCATGCCCCCGACGGCTTCACCATAAGCCAGACGATGCTTGGTCGAAAGTTTGTGCAGCAGGCGTGTTTCAATAAAGTATTTTTTGTGAAAATTATTCTGGTTCAGTTCCATGAAATCCTGACGGGACAATGCCAGCAAAGGGCTGTATACATCCAGCAATCCGGTAATAATCCGGTATCCCTGTAATTCCAGCTCTTCCACTTCGGGGTGATTGAAAACCCGGTTACGGGTGACATTTTTCAAGGTTTTCAATAAACGGTGTTCATCGCCATCACCTTCCAGCAAGGCATGATTAAATGTCCCCGCATAGATTTCCGCAAGGTGTTTAATAAACAATTTGGCGGTATAAGGCACCAATTTCCCGGTAATAAATACCCGTAAGTACATGAAAAATTGTTCGTGGATATTACGGCGCGCCTCGTTATTGGTTGTTTTCTTATAGGCTTGTATCACTGTCGATTCAAATAAATCCCCTTTCCGGTGCCCACCGTTTTCTTCCCACTCTTTTTTCAGGTATTCCACCAACTGATCGACATTAAAAATGTCCTTTTCAACCGCATCATCTAAATCTGCAATGCAATATGAGATATCATCTGCGGCTTCCATAATGTATGTCAGCGGGAAACGGCAAAAATCCCCTATTTGCAGCTCTTTTTTCAATTCACGGATAAAATTATCTTCTGACCAGTAATACCCTTTTTTCTTCATCAGGTAACTGAATTCAGCGGGGTTGTCTTCCAGTCGATAGGCCGGACAGGTATATTTCAATATGCAGCCAATCTGGCCATAAGTGAGATTCAAACGCAGCAGATTATGCGCCAGGCGGATAGCTTGGGCATTCCCTTCAAACTGGCATAAATCTTTACGCAATTGCCGACGGAAGAGATCTTTCTTCCCTTCCCCCGTCAGACGCAATGCCGCAACCTGACACGCATCCTGCCGATCCTCCGTTTTCGGCGAATAATCAGGATCCAATCGGCGGGAGAACCAATCTTGAATGGCGGCTTCCCCAAAATGCCCAAAGGGAGGATTGCCAATATCGTGCATCAGGCAAGCCATCTCAACCAGGCTTTCAAAAGCCATTAAGCGATCACTCAGCCCATATTTTTTCAATAAGTCTTGCTTTGCCAGCTCCGCAATAATCGTTTTCGAGATATAGCGCCCGATCTGCTGCACTTCGAGCGAATGCGTCAACCGACTGCGTACCGCTGCATTACGTTCCAGTGGAAATACCTGTGTTTTCTGTTGCAAGCGCCGAATGGCGGCCGAGTTGATGATCCGCCCACGATCGCTTTCAAATTGGCGATTCACGCTCTCTTCATCATCGGGATGAATGGACGATTTACTGAACTTGCGTTGGTAATTCAATTTCTGCTTGAAATCAATCTTAGACATTAATCCCCCTATACCAAATGAAACGATTATTCAGGATTGGAATTGGCTATTCAATGATACACTTTCCGCTTAAATCAGCCTGTTAATATAGGCAGCAATCCATTAATAACAAGCGAGTATGACACAATGAAAATAGGTGTAATAGGTGCAATGGAACAAGAAGTGACATTACTGCGTGACCAGATTGAAGGTCTGCAAACCTTGTCACGGGGCGGATGTGAAATCTATACCGGCAAGCTAAATGGCATTGATATCGCCTTGTTGAAATCCGGTATTGGTAAAGTCGCCGCCGCACTTGGCACCACTTTGTTGATTGAACATTGCCAGCCGGATATCGTGATTAACACCGGTTCAGCCGGTGGCCTTGACCCTAAGCTGAAAGTGGGCGATATCGTGGTGTCCGAAGAAGTTCGCTACCATGATGCCGATTTGACCGCCTTTGGCTATGAACCGGGTCAAATGGCACAATGCCCTGCCGCATTTGTGGCTGATGATAAACTGATCGCGCTGGCAGAAAAGTGTATCCAATCCCTCAATCTGAACGCCGTTCGTGGCCTGATTTGCAGTGGTGATGCCTTTATCAATGGTGCAGAGCCATTGGCACGCATTCGCGCCACGTTCCCCAACGTGACCGCGGTTGAAATGGAAGCTGCGGCCATTGGTCATGTTTGCCATCAATATCACTTACCTTTTGTGGTTGTTCGGGCAATTTCTGACGTTGCCGATCAAGAATCCCATCTCAGTTTTGATGAATTTTTGGTTGTCGCGGCGCGCGAATCGACCCGGATGGTCAATGCCATGCTGACAGAACTCAGCAAACAGTAAGCCAACATCCATTAAAGTGGAGCATCAATAATGAAATCACGTTTGAAAATCATTTTCCATCGTTCCCTTTGGCTGGCATTTTCATTCCTCTGGTATAGCTTTTGCTGTGGTTTCAGTGCTCCGCTTTATGCAGCCGCTTCCCGCGTAATCAGTCTTGCGCCCTCGACAACAGAACTGGCGTATGCGGCGGGGCTGGGTGACCAACTTGTCGCAGTTAGCACTTACTCCGATTATCCTGACGCCGCCAAAACGCTGGAGCAAGTTGCTGACTGGCAAGGCATCAATGTTGAACGGATCATCGCCCTGAAACCCGATCTGATTCTGGCATGGCGTAGCGGAAATCCCCAGCGACCTCTGGAACAACTCGCTGCGCTGGGCATCAAGATTTTTTATTCTGATGTGCAGAAAGTGGAAGATGTTGCAACAGAGCTGGAACGACTGGCTGCCTATAGCCCACATCCCGATATGGCCAGGCAATCAGCCGCCAGTATTCGCAATAAGTTTAATCAATTAAAACAAAATTATGCCAACCAGCACCCTAAGCCCGCGTTCTTGCAGTTCGGCATGAATCCGATTTTCACTTCCTCCGGTCATACCATCCAAAGCGAGGTGGTTTCCGTCTGTGGCGGCAAAAATATTTTTGCTGACAGCCCGGTTCCGTGGCCGCAAGTTAACCGTGAGCAAGTACTTACCCGCAAGCCGGAAGTGATTGTCATTGGTGGAACGGAGGCGCAAAAACAGCAGGTTGCGGATTTTTGGCGATCACAGATGAAGGTCAGGATTATCGCCCTGAATGATGACTGGTTCAGCCGTGCAGGGCCAAGGATTATTTTGGCGGCAGAACAACTTTGCCGGCAGTTAAACGATCCCAGTCAGAATAACCATGCAGGTGAAAAAAAGAGATAAGCGGTCTGCCAGCCAGATACACTGGCTGGCAATGCTTCTTGCAGATAGCACCTATTTTTTCATCTCAGCGCGTTTTTTCAGTATGCTGTGGGCAATTATCCCACTGACCAATCCCCAAAAGGCTGAACTGACACCCAATAAGTTTGCACCGGAGGCGGTCACAAGGAAACAGATAATCGCAGCATCTCGGGTATGCTCATCTTTGATCGCTTGATGCAGGCTATTGGTAAAGGTGCCAAGAAGCGCTAATCCGGCCAAAATTTTTATCAATGGGGTTGGAAAGGCATTAAACAAATAGAAAATTGCCCCGCCCAAAAGACCCGCCAGCAGATAGAAAAAACCAGCACTGACTGCGGCAACATAGCGTTTGTTTGGATCGGGATGGACATCACTGCCCATACAGACAGCAGCCGAAATTGCGGCAATGCAGATACTGAATCCCCCAAAAGGTGCCAGAATAATCGCTATCAATGATGTCCAGATCAGTAAGTTGGAGGTGCGGGGAGGATATCCCGCCGCCTGTAGGATAGCAATTCCCGGTGCATTTTGTGAGGCCATCGTGACGATAAAAAAAGGAATACCGACACCAATCAGTGTGGTTGCGCTAAATTCTGGCATAACAAATTCAGGCATGGAAAACATGATATTTCCCCCTGCCAAATTTAAGTCGCCGCTAAAAATACAGATAATCAATCCAGCCGCAAGCGCCGAGATGATTGCGTATAACGGAGAAAAACGGCGGACAACCAAGTAGACAAGCAACATCATGCCACACAGCCAAAAGTTAACTTGCAGCATGGCAAATGCCTCCAGGCCGAAGCGGAGTAATATGCCGGCCAGCATCGCCGCCGCTATCGTATGTGGAATATAGTTCATCAACTTGGCAAACAGTCCGGTAATACCACATATTAACGTTAATGCCGAAGCGAAGATAAAAATGCCAATAGCCTCATTAATCGAGGTATGCGGCAAGTTTGTCGCCAATAATGCAATGCCTGGTGTTGACCAAGCCGTTAAAATGGGAGTGCGATAATAGAGAGACAAGCCAATTGTCGTGACACCCATACCCACACCAAGCATACTGAGCCAGCCGCTTATTTGTTGTGGTTCAAGGCCAATTGCCGTCACTGCCTGCAAAATGATCGCAACAGAACTCGCGTAAGCCACTAATACTGCAACAAACCCTGTGACCAGTGTTGCCGGTGATAAATCCCTGAAAAATGTTCGCTTAGACATATGACATTACCTGACTGACGCTATAATAAATGACCAATTTTGAGCAAAATCGCTCAGATATGCGTGTAACGCCACTCATCCTCTTTGAGGGTAATGCTCCATCAATACAATTTATTTCGTCTTATTTCGTCGGAAAGATGCAGGGAATACCAGCATCTCTCACAAAATAGCCTCCGAAACAGGAGGCCATTTATTGCCATCGTGAGTTTTTCAATCAGATACTAAAAGAAGAGCCACAACCACATGTGGTTTTTGCATTGGGATTGGTGACGATAAAACGGGAACCTTCCAGCCCTTCGGTATAATCCACACAGCCACCAACTAAATATTGCAGGCTCATTGGGTCAACAACCAGTTCAACCCCCTGTTTCTGGATCGTCATATCACCTTCGTTAATCTGATCATCGAAAGTGAAACCATACTGGAAACCGCTACAACCACCACCTGTAATGTAAACCCGCAGGCGCAGGCTCGGGTTATCTTCATCAGCAACCAGTACTTTGACTTTATTGGCTGCGGCATCAGTAAACTGCAAAGGCAATGCAACATCATCGCTCATATTTTGTTACTCCAGTCCGGTTTTCCGGTAAAAATCCCCGGAACGTCGTTTTATGCTTTCTGAAATCAGTTAACGACGATTATCTAATACCTGACTAATTCGTTCAAGTTTTGTCACCCAAATGCGCTAACTCAAATTTCACCTCCCTTTATGATGATTTGGTTTCCCCTGTGGGGTGCTTTAGAATGACATCCTCATATCTGTACCGTTATCTTTCAGGAGCTTTTATCAATGAGCCAGTCCGAAACGCTTTACTCTCAGGCAAAACATCTGATCCCGGGTGGAGTCAATTCACCGGTGCGTGCTTTTAACGGTGTTGGTGGTACACCTGTCTTTGTCCAACGTGCTGACGGTGCTTACCTTTATGATGTTGATGGTAACGCTTATATTGATTATGTCGGTTCATGGGGGCCAATGGTTCTCGGCCATAACCATCCTGCTATCCGCAATGCCGTCATTGAAGCCGCTGAGCGTGGCCTGAGTTTTGGTGCCCCCACCGCAGCCGAAGTGGAAATGGCAAAACGGGTTACTGAGCTGGTGCCTTCGATGGATATGGTTCGCATGGTGAATTCAGGAACAGAAGCTACCATGAGCGCCATTCGTCTGGCTCGCGGTTATACTCAACGTGACAAAATCATTAAATTTGAGGGCTGCTACCACGGCCATGCCGATTGCTTGCTGGTCAAAGCCGGTTCTGGTGCCCTGACTATCGGTCAGCCAAACTCTCCCGGGGTTCCCGCGGATTTCGCTAAACACACCCTGACGTGTGTTTACAATGACCTGAATTCTGTCCGTGAAGCCTTCGAAAAATATCCGGAAGATATCGCCTGTATTATCGTCGAACCCGTTGCGGGTAATATGAACTGCATTCCCCCGCTGCCGGAATTCCTGCCGGGTCTGCGTAAGCTGTGTGATGAATTTGGTGCCCTACTGATTATTGACGAAGTGATGACCGGTTTTCGTGTCGCACTGGGAGGTGCACAAGCGTATTACGGGGTTAAGCCGGATTTGACCTCCCTTGGCAAAATCATCGGTGGTGGTATGCCTGTTGGTGCCTTTGGCGGCCGTCTGGAAATTATGGAAAAACTGGCACCCACTGGCCCGGTTTATCAGGCCGGCACCCTTTCCGGTAACCCCATCGCGATGGCGGCCGGTCTTGCCTGCCTGCAAGAAGTGGCTCAAGCCGGTGTTCATCAGCGCTTAAGCGAACTGACCGACAAACTGGCTTCTGGTTTAAAACATGCAGCTTCAAAAGCCGGTATCCCTCTGGTGGTTAATCACGTTGGCGGCATGTTCGGTATTTTCTTTACCGATGCACAAAGCGTGACCTGCTATCAGGATGTGATGAAGTGCGATGTAGAACGCTTCAAGCAGTTCTTCCACTTGATGCTGGATGAAGGCATCTATCTGGCACCTTCTGCATTTGAAGCCGGCTTTATGTCTGTCGCCCATTCCGATGAGGATATCCAGCGCACGGTTGATACAGCAGCACGTTGTTTTGCTAAACTGCAATAAAATATTCCTTCTCAGGCACCACTATTTTTTGTTATTAGCGGTGCCTGAGACAGATTGATACCAAATTCCGTCTTGCTTGATGAAAATATCAGACGCCACAACATAGGATATTAAATAATCTGGACAAACCGTCATACTTCCCTTCTTCTCCCTTTCCTTTTTTATTTAGCATTTCTTCATAATTATCCCACACACGACCTTCATCACCGTTCCAAGGTGGACTAACGGGTTTACCGTCCTTCCAGAATTGCACTTTTTTACTGACCTTGGAATCATCTCTGTGTCTGAAAAGCCATCTTAATTCTTGTCCGGTTATGCTTTTATTTTTACTTCCTAGTTCATGGAATTCTTCGCATTTATCAGCTACCGCTTTCATATTTATACCATCAAGTATGAAATGTACATGGATATTACGAATTAACTTACTATTACCCTTGCTTACCCACGATAATCCGCCTTTACATTTTCTTCCCAAATTTAAATAATCGAGTCCTTCGCTTGCCTCTATAACACTGCGATATTTATTATCGCGCCCTAAATGCTTAAAAAAATCTTTTGCATATTTTGGGTACTTATGATGAGAGTCAATATATTTTAATTTATCTTTATACAGTCTATGAAATTTCTCTTCAGGATCATTCTGATTACTGTTGATAAAATTTCTCATATATTTCTCTTCTGGAGGAACCAAGTAATTATCAATGAAGGGAGATGGCCATATATCTTTACCAAGGTAATCCTGAGCATTTTCAAATCCAGAAATTTTATTAATAATATAATTATCCCTATAATAGCTTAAGCCATAGATTAAATCACCTTCAGAAAAATGGGTTTCAAAGGGTACATAGAATGGCATATTCTTATCCTATTTTAACTTAGAGAGCATTTATTATAATTTCCCATTATTTAAAGAGATTTATTTAATTTCTGTATAATACATTAAACCGTTGTTCCGCTTGATGCTAAGTAACGATTTATAAGACCGATTTATAAGACAATCAATCAGAATGTCTGACCCCACAACATAGGATATTAAATAATCTGGAGAAACTGTTATCTCCCTCTTCTTTTTTCATTATCTTTATTGCATAATTAATCCATACAATACTTTCTTCACCGTCCCAAGGTGGACGAACAGGTTGACCATCCTTCCAGAATTGCACTTTTTGTTTGACCATGGGATTACGCCTGTTTCTGAAAATCCACCTTAACTCTTGTCCGGTTATACTTTTCTTATCTTTGGATATTTCGTGTTTATCAACTACCCATTCCATATTTATACCATCAAGTATGAAATGGACATGTATATCCTGAACTAACTCACTATCGTTGCCTACCCATAATAATCCGCCTTTGCATTTTCTTCCCAAATTTAATTCATTGAATCTTTTTTTTGTCTCTACAACACTACGATATTTCTTATTTTTTCTTAAATTTTCAAAAAAATCTTTCGAATATTCTTGGTACTCATTATGATGAATTTCAATATAGTTTAATTTTCCTTTGCAATAATCCACATTTCCCTTATTACGTTTGATAACATCCTCCATACATTTTTTTTCCGGAGGAACTACATAATCATCAATGTAGATGGGTGGCCACGCATCATCATCATTTAGCCCTCTGGCATCGATAAAAGCAGAAACGAAATTAATATATTTCCTCCTCTGTCCCCTTAAGCCATAGATTAAATCACCCGGAACAAATTTATTTCTAAAGGGTCTCAGGAATGGCATGTTTTTATCCTACTTTAGTTTAAAGATCGTTTATTATAAGCACCTATTTATTAAAGAGACTTATTTAATTTATATAGTTATTTAAATTAAAACACCAAACGGGTAAAAATAAGTAATTGTTCGTAAAATATAAAGCATTTCCCCTACGCAGAGAAATTTATCCAAAGTGGCATAATCTGAGGTTTCTTAACGGGAAGATATTTAATAATTAAGCTCCCCACCCATTTTCGGCAGGGAGCTATATATTATATTTTATGACTTATCAATAAATTATCACTGACCAAACATCTCTCGCAGCCAGCCGGGGGCGTCTTCTTCATTCTCCTCTATCGGCTGTTGCACTGATTGCTGGCACAATTCCTGTGGATCATCTGTCCAAACCGGCAATACTCTGGTACCGCCGCCCCCGCAGTTGAAACTGCCGTCTTCATTGACGGACATATCCGCAATACCTTCCGGTGGACGGTTATTCAATACCAGTGGCGTTTCGTTTTCCAGATAACGGCGGTAAATCGTCAGTGCCCCCGTCGCGCCAGTCAAATTGGTGGGGCCATTGTTATCACGCCCAGTCCAGACAACCACAACTTCTTTACCATCAATGCCCGTAAACCAACTGTCACGAAGATCGTTCGTCGTTCCGGTTTTACCGGCCAAATTATATTGACCATATTTTCCAGTCAGTGAACGGCCTGTACCGCGAGCAATCACTTGCTGCATCCCATACAGTGTCAGATAAGCGGCCTGGGGAGGAACAACCCGCTCGGCCTGTGGATAGCTCTGGTAAATCACCGTACCATCCTCAGCAATGATAGAGCGCAATGCCGAGAGTTTTGCCCGGTTACCACCGCTGGCAATCGTCTGGAACTCTTGCGCCATTTCCATGGGTGTCAGGCTAATCGCGCCCAACAACATGGCCGGGATTTGCTGGATCTCTTTTGCCGGAATACCCAGTGAAACTAAGGTGCTGGAAATACGATCTAACCCCACATCCAGCCCCAAATTCACGGTCGGGACATTCATTGAACGCGCTAACGCATCGATCACCATGACACGCCCACTGAAAGTACGGCTAAAGTTCTTCGGTTCCCAAGGCTTGCCACCCGCTTGGGGAACAGAGAGAGGTTCATCCGACAGCCAAGTATTCAAGCGATATTTGTCCGGCTGGCTCAATGCCGTCAGATAAGTGGCCGGTTTTGCCAACGAGCCAATCAAACGGCGGGCATTCAATGCACGGTTAAATCCGGCATATTGTGGTTGGGAGCCGCCAACCATCGCACGCACTTCACCGCTGAAACGGTCAACCACCACCATTGCCCCTTCCAGATCAGCAACCTTGCGGGTTTTCCGCAGAGCGGTCACACCCTCTTCAACCGACCCTTCTGCCGCATCCTGTGCAACCGGATCTAAGGTCGTGAAGATTTTTACCCCCGATAAGTCATTCACCTTATCGCCTAACTTTTCCTGCAATTCCTGCCGCACAAGCTGCATAAACGCGGGTTGCGGTGTCAGGCTTTCACTTTTCGGTTTAACACCCAATGAGCGGGCACTCAGCGTGTCATACTCTTTTTGCGTGATAATGTTCCGGCTCTGGAGAATTTTCAACACAATGTTGCGGCGTTCCAGTGCCTTTTGGGGGTGACGCCACGGGTTATACACCGATGCCCCTTTCACCATGCCCACCAACAAGGCCTGCTGATCCAAGGTTAATTCACTAATCGGGCTGCCAAAATAGTACTGACTCGCTAACGGGAAACCATGGATCTGCTCATCACCACTCTGCCCCAGAAAAACTTCGTTCAAGTACAATTCAAGAACACGATCTTTGCTATAACGTGCATCCAACAGGATTGCCATCAGCGCTTCATTCACTTTACGGCTCAGGGTGCGTTCATTTGAGAGGAATAGGTTTTTCGCCAATTGCTGTGTCAGGGTACTGCCGCCCTGAACGGTGCGTCCCGCCATCAGATTAGCCAAGGCCGCGCGCGCAATGGAAAGTGGCCTGATCCCGCCATGTTCATAGAAATAACGATCTTCGGTTTCCAGTAACGTTCTGACCAGTGAATCAGGGAAGCCTTTGCGCGGGACAAACAGACGCTGTTCGCCATTCGCCGACTGCATCATCGTAATCAGTTTGGGATCAAGGCGGAAGAAACCAAACTGCCGCTGATTATCTATATTTTCGATGCCGGCAAGATGATTGTTCTCAAAGGACAGGCGGGCCTGAATTTGTCCTTCCTGACCATCCGGGAAATCAAATGGGCGACGCAGCATCTCAATGCTATTCCCTTTGACCATGAATTCCCCTTCCCGGGTGATTTTTGTCACTTTCCGATACTGCATGCCCTCCAGCAATTGAACCATTTCATCCTTGCTGTAATTCATACCGGGTTCAAGATTGACTACCCGTCCATACACGGCTGCCGGTAAATCCCAGACTTTCCCGTCAATACGCTGGCGAATTTTGTTATCCAGATAGAAACCATAAATAACCGTGATCACCGCCAGCACAATAAAGATTTTTAGCAGCAACCATAAAAACCAGTGCCCTGCTCTTTTCGGTGGGCGGGGCTTAGAACGGCGGACGTTCTTCCCTTTTTTCGTCATGACTTGATCCTCATCGTCGTCGTCAACATCATCATTTTCATCATCATTATAGTCATCCCGCCGAACGCGTTTTTTCGATACCCGCCCACGACGAAGCCCTGATTTTTCACCTTTGCGTCCGATTGGCTGACGATCATCATCAGACATACCGAATTCTCCACATGTTTATTAATTAAATATACTTTTTCACGCGCCTGGTCGGTGCCGTGTTGGCAGGATCATCCGGCCACAGGTGTTTGGGATAACGCCCTTTCATCTCTTTTTGCACCTCACGATACGTTCCTCGCCAAAATGCGGCGAGATCTTGCGTGATTTGTAATGGACGATGCGCAGGCGATAACAGTTCAATGACAATCGGAATACGTCCTTTCGCCAATACTGGATTTCGCTGCTCCCCATACATTTCCTGCATTCTCACTGACAGCACAGGCGGCTTATCATTGAAATACCGGATAGTGATCCTGCTCCCGGTGGGCACAGTGTAATTAGTAGGCAATTCATTATCCAGTATTTGCCGTTGCTGCCAATCAAGTAATTCCGTCAAACAGGAGGACAACTCAATCTGGCGCAGTCCTTTCAAGTCCTCAACACCCTTCAGGGCAGGAAGCAACCACTGCTCAAGGGAGTTCAACAATGCTGCGTCATCAACCGCAGGCCATGCCAGTTCCGGTAGCCATTCTGTCGCCCTTTGCAGGCGAATACGCAATTGCAACGCGTCCGCTGACCAATTCAACGCTGACAATCCTTCCTGCCTGATCCAATTCAGTAAGGCTTCCTGTAATTCCGCTGCCGAAGGTTTTGCCAATGGCTGTGCTTTGACAATTAATCGCTCACATTGCAAACGCTTCCATGCCCGTAACGCACCTTTGCTATCATCCCACTCTACGGCTGTCTGTTCAGTAAACAAAGGAGGGTATTGCTTGATGATCTGTTCGATATCCAGCGGGCAAGCCAGCAAAACCCGAGCATCAGGATGACCATTTCCTTGCTGTAACGCGGGAATGACCAGCCAAGCCTCTCCCGAAAGGGGTTCTTCACGTTCCAGCACACCTCCCAAGCCATTGGCTAACTGAAAACGCCCAAGGTTATCGCGGTTTTTGGCGATCCGGTCGGGAAACCCCTGCACCAAGAGTTCTGGCACCAGATCCAGCCTGAGGTGATCAGGGTTGTCCGCAAGGCGTTGTGCCTCACTTTTATTTCCCCTTTTATCCGTAAAATGCCGGATAAGCTGGTTGGCTCGTTGTTGCCAATGACGCTGATTCACCGTCATCCAATACAGGAGATCGGGTTGCCCACGACGCGGCGGCTCTTCCAGAATGGCAACCAATTTCGCAGCCGTTATCAATGCAGCACGGTTTTGTGCTTGACCTGAACATTCCTTACCTGCAAACAGTATCGCCGCCAAGCGCGGTTCACTGCCGGATTCCGCCATTTTCCAGCCACGGGCGGTCAGTTGTTGGTGATTGCCCAATGCCCCCAGCCGCAATAGCAGGGATGCGGCAACAGCCAATGCGGGTTGCGGTGGATTGTCCAGCCAATGAAGCTGGCGACTGTCACGACATCCCCACTGTAATAAAGAAAGCAGTAAACCGCTGAGATCTGAATGCAAGATCTCCGGCTCGCTGTGCTCTCTGGCTCGTTCTGCTTGTTCCTGACTGAATAAATGCCAGCAAATACCCGCCTCTAATCGCCCGGCCCGTCCTGCCCGCTGAACCATCGATGCCTGACTGATGCGTTGGGTGATTAAGCGGGTCAGGCCATTTTTCGGATCAAACCGACTGGTGCGCTCCAGTCCGCTGTCTACCACCAGCCGGATGCCTTCAATCGTCAAACTGGTTTCTGCAATATTGGTCGCCAATACGACTTTGCGCATACCCGCTGGCGGCGGCGCGATGGCTTTGCGTTGTTCTGACAATGACAATGCCCCATACAATGGACACAACAACGTGTCGTCATTGACCTTGCCCTCCAGTTGCGACAACACCCGCTGGATTTCACCGACCCCCGGCAGAAACAGCAATAACGATCCCGTCTCCTGCTGCAATAACTGCAATACCGCCGATGCAACGGATTGTTCAGAAGGTTGATGAGGGGAAAGGGGATGGTATGACCTCGTGACCGGATAGCTGCGACCTTCTGACACAATCACCGGGGCATCGGGTAATAAAGCGGAAAGGCGCTGGTTATCCAAGGTTGCCGACATCACCAAGATCCGCAGATCATCGCGCAACCCTGCCTGCACATCCAGCAGCAGTGCCAAGGCCAGATCGGCCTGTAAACTGCGTTCATGGAATTCATCCAGGATCACCAGAGAGACGCCGCTCAATTCAGGATCTTGTTGCAGCATCCGCGTCAGAATTCCTTCGGTCACGACTTCAAGGCGGGTTGCCGCACTCACTTTGGTTTCCGCACGCATCCGGTAGCCCACGGTCATCCCGACAGGCTCATTAAGTTGTTCGGCAAGGCGTTCAGCCACACTCCGTGCCGCAATACGCCGCGGTTCCAGCATAATGATGCGTCCTGCCAGCGGTGCCTGACGTAAGATCGCCAATGGCAATCCCGTCGATTTCCCCGCTCCCGTTGGCGCGTGCAATAACACTTGCTTCGACGTTTGCAATTCAGCAATCACTGATCCCACGACATCATTAATGGGCAATAAATCATAAATGGGTAAGGACAAAGGATCACCATAATGAATTAACTTTCAATGGGTGCCATTGTAGCATTAGCCCCTTTGATGTCATTTCATCGAATTTCAGTCGATTAATTCCGTCTGGCACGGAATATTTTCGATCAGCCCACCGGTCATGAAGGAACATTTTATGGAATTTTCACCACCCCTGAAGCCTGCGACCCTAATCCGCCGCTATAAACGCTTTCTTGCGGATGTCCTCACGCCAGCAGGGGAAACACTCACGATACACTGTGCCAATACCGGTGCCATGACCGGATGTGCCACGCCGGGTGATAGCGTGTGGTATTCCACTTCAGACAATCCCAAGCGCAAGTACCCGCATAGCTGGGAGTTGACGCAGACCCAAGGGGGGCACTGGATTTGTGTCAATACCCTCAGGGCCAATGAGTTGGTTTATCACGCTATTGAACGAGATATTATCTCGGAATTGTCTGGATATGAGCATATTCATCGTGAAATTCGCTATGGCGAAGAGAAAAGCCGTATCGATTTATTGTTACAGTCAAAACAAAGGGTTGACTGCTATATTGAAGTCAAGTCAGTCACATTGTTACAAGAAAACTGTGGATATTTTCCTGATGCCGTCACAATTCGGGGGCAAAAACATTTACGTGAGCTATCATTGATAGCACAACAAGGCCAGCGTGCTGTCTTGTTATTTGCTGTTTTACATTCTGGGATCAGTCAGGTTGCGGCAGCAAAACATATTGACCCTGATTATGCGGTTCTTTTGGAACAAGCCTGCCAATCAGGGGTCGAAGTAATTTGTTATAAGGCCTGCATGACAGAAAACGGGATGGTTCTAAGTGACAAATTATCTTTTGTATCAATGTGATAATTTGTAAACAGATCATGCTGATGAGGGGCGTTTTGTAATATATTTAGGCAGTAAACATGTCAGCCTTCACACCATTGCAAAACTAATGGCAGGAACAATTGCCAACCTCGCAGTCATCTGCTATTTATAGCGGCCTATTTTTTTCCCCCTACTGTTGGGGGCCGTTTGATAGTGCGTGTGTAAGGAGAAGCATTATGCAAGAAGGGCAAAAACGTAAAACCTCGTCCTTGAGCATTCTCGCCATCGCTGGGGTAGAACCTTACCAAGAAAAGCCAGGCGAAGAATACATGAACGATGCCCAGTTAAAGCATTTCAAGCTGATTCTGGAAGCATGGCGCAATCAACTCAGGGATGAAGTAGACCGTACTGTATCTCATATGCAAGATGAGGCAGCAAACTTCCCTGATCCAGTTGACCGTGCGGCGCAAGAAGAAGAGTTCAGTCTTGAATTACGTAACCGGGATCGTGAGCGTAAGTTGATCAAAAAGATCGAGAAAACGCTGAAAAAAGTCGAGGAAGAGGACTTTGGTTATTGTGAATCCTGTGGGGTTGAAATCGGCATCCGCCGTTTAGAAGCTCGCCCAACAGCCGATTTATGTATTGACTGCAAGACGTTGGCCGAAATTCGTGAAAAGCAAATGGCTGGCTAACGAATAGGGTTAAGTACGGCGCTGAACAGCGCCGTATGCCCCTATATTGAACCCGTTATGACGCAATCTGAACCTACTTCGTTATATATTGGGCGCTTCGCTCCTTCTCCTTCCGGCGATCTTCATTTTGGTTCCCTAGTGACAGCACTGGGCAGTTATCTGCAAGCCCGCGCCTGCCACGGTAAATGGCTGATGCGCATTGATGACATTGATCCCCCACGGGAAGTTACCGGTGCCGCCAAGCGGATATTGCAAGCCCTTGAGCATTACGGGCTTGGCTGGGATGGCGAAGTGCTTTACCAATCCCAACGCCATGACGCTTACCGAGCCATCCTCGAGCAATTAAAACAACAAGGCGACGGCTATTGCTGTACCTGCACCCGCCAACGCATCCAACAACGGGGCGGCTTTTATGATGGTCACTGCCGGCATTTACACCTGCCTGCGCACGACGCCGCAATTCGTCTGACACAGCAGCATCCGGTTTATGGTTTTGACGATAAATTGCAGGGCCACATCGCGGTATCCACTGAAATAGCCGAGGAAGATTTTATTATTTATCGCAAAGACGGTTTATTTGCCTATAATCTTGTCGTTGTTATTGATGATAACTATCAAGGCGTCACTGAAATTGTCAGAGGAGCAGATTTAATTGAACCCACGGTTCGCCAGCTATCTCTGTATCAGCGCTTGAATTTTGCAACACCAGATTATGTGCATTTACCTCTCGTGCTAAATAAAGAGGGAAATAAACTTTCTAAGCAAAACCATGCCCAGCCGATCCCATTGGCTGATCCAAGGCCATTGCTTATTGATGCGTTATCATTTTTGAACCAACCCACGATCGCAGGCTGGCGGGATCTCACAACAGATCAGCTACTACAGCACGCTATCGTCGGTTGGAATATAAACGCAGTTCCGCCAAAGAAACATGGCCGATAGATCAGGTTAAATAAAGTCTTTCTATTAGCACTGTAAGCATTCTCAAAAAATGTCCAGTAAGTTATGATTGGCGGCTGTTTTTTGTTTTAATTGATTAGTCACTATCGAGGTGTACCATTTTTAACCGAGTAGCAACTTTCTGCCGTAATTTGCTAATTCGCGAGCACAAGGCAAAGCGCGACATTCAGGCAGTCAGTGAAAGGCCAGTCACCGTATCTGACCATTCTGCTCAAACAGAGAGCAGTCCTTTGCGTAAACACCGCAGAGGAAATCATTCATCTTCATCACATGCCGAAAACGACAAAATGAAGAAAAAATCCGCAAAGGCAACGCCTTCGGACTCTCCGATCACGGTGATCCCACGAGAGCAACACCCCATTTCACGCAAAGATATTAGTGATAATGCCCTGAAGGTTTTATATCGCCTGAATAAATCAGGTTTTGAGGCTTATCTGGTCGGTGGCGGAGTTCGTGATCTCTTGCTGCACAAAAAACCCAAAGATTTTGATATAGCGACCAATGCGACACCTGAGCAAGTCCGTAAACTGTTTCGTAACTGTCGCTTGGTCGGGCGTCGTTTTCGCCTTGCCCATATTATGTTTGGCCCCGATGTGATTGAAGTCGCAACCTTCCGCGGGCCACATGATCAAATTGAAAACGACGACCACAGCCAGTCACATAAAGCCCAAAGCGGCATGTTACTGCGTGATAATATTTTCGGTTCCGTGGAGGAAGATGCGGTTCGCCGCGATTTCACGATCAATAGCCTCTACTATGGCATTGACGACTTCGCCCTGCGGGATTACGTGGGTGGAATGGCCGATCTGAACGCCGGTATCATCCGCCTGATTGGTGATCCAGAAACCCGCTATCGGGAAGATCCCGTGCGGATGCTGCGTGCTGTCCGTTTCGCCGGCAAACTGGGTATGACCATCGAGCCGGCCACGGCAGAACCTATCCCGCGCCTCGCATTTCTGTTAAAAGAGATTCCATCAGCCCGTCTGTTCGAAGAATCCCTAAAACTGTTACAGTCAGGACAAGGTTACAAGACCTATAAACTGCTGCGTGAGTATTGTCTGTTCCAGCCATTGTTCCCGCTTATTCAGCGTAGTTTTACCCAAGGGGGCGATTCACCCATGGAAAAACTGCTGGCACAAGTGCTGAAAAATACCGATTTTCGCTTGCAAAATGACAAGAGAGTGAATCCTGCTTTCTTATTTGCGGCCATGCTGTGGTATCCACTGATTGAACATGCGGAAAAACTGACACAGGAAGGCGGATTGCAGTATTACGATGCCTTTGCGTTAGCCATGAATGATATTCTTGATGAGCAGTGCCGCTCCATTGCGATCCCGAAACGCCATACCACCACGATGCGCGATATCTGGTTACTTCAGCTTCGTCTGCCGCGTCGCCAAGGCAAACGGGCGAATAAACTGATGGAACATCCGAAGTTCCGTGCCGCCTATGATTTACTGGAGTTGCGCGCCAGCATTGAGTCACGCCATGAACTGAAAGCGTTGGTGCAATGGTGGACAGAATTCCAACAGTCAACACCATCACAACAGCGCACAATGATATCAGAACTGGGCAGTGAACCTCTTCGCCGCCGGACACGCCCCCGTCGTGCTGGTGGTGGTAGTGGTGGTGGTCGCGTTCGCCAGAACAGGAACAACGGTTAATATGACTCAGGTCTATATCGCCATTGGCAGTAATCTGGCCGACCCTTTGCAGCAAGTCAATAACGCACTTGCTGCTTTGAAACAACTCCCTGATACCACGTTTGTTGTCCAATCTTCTTTTTACCGGACGAAACCCATGGGGCCACAGGATCAACCCGATTTCCTCAACCTTGCCGTTGAATTGGATACCCAGTTATCACCCGAGATATTGCTTGATCACACTCAAGCCATTGAACTGGAGCAAGGACGGGTTCGCAAGGATGAACGCTGGGGACCCAGAACGCTCGATTTGGACATCATGCTGTTTGGCGATCACATCATCAACACTGAACGCTTGACAGTTCCCCATTATGGGTTAAAACAGCGTGAATTCATGCTTTACCCACTGGCAGAAATTGCACCAGACCTTGTGTTTCCCGATGGCGAAACCCTGGTAGAACAATTAAAACAAGTTCCAGAAAATGGTCTGGCGCTTTGGGTATAGCTTGTGTACCTATTTTCTGGATAATGAGATCCTATCCTGAAATTAAAGGGTATAACTATTCAGGAGATAATAATGAAACCAACAACCCTGGCTGATCTCAGCCAGTTAAAAAAAGCGAAGCGCAAATTCGCAACTATCACCGCTTACGATGCCAGTTTCGCCCACCTTTTCGCCGAACAAGGCATTAATATCATGCTTATTGGCGATTCACTCGGCATGACCGTACAGGGATTTGATTCGACTCTGCCTGTCACTATTGACGATATCGTTTACCACACCCGCAATGTTCGCTCGGGTGCCCCTCATGCTTTTCTCATCGCAGATATGCCTTTTATGAGCTATGCGACTCCCGAACAAAGTTTTGGCAACGCGGCGGCATTAATGCGCTCTGGTGCCAATATGGTCAAAATTGAAGGCGGAAGCTGGCTCTGTGATACCGTCAACATGCTGACCGAACGTGCCGTTCCCGTTTGCGGGCATTTGGGCCTGACACCACAATCCGTCAACATCCTCGGTGGCTATAAAGTTCAGGGACGTGATGAATCCTCCGCCCAGACGTTATTCAATGATGCCATTGCCTTGGAAAAAGCGGGTATGCAGCTACTGGTGTTAGAATGTGTTCCGACTGCGCTGGCACAGCGTATCACTGAAGCACTGGGCATTCCGGTCATTGGCATCGGGGCAGGCAATATGACTGATGGTCAAATTCTGGTTATGCACGATGCCTTGGGTATTACGGCAAGACCGCCTAAATTTGCCAAAGATTTCCTCAAAGAAACGGGCAACATCAGGGACGCTATCCGCTTATATATTGAACAAGTAGAAAGCGGTGTCTATCCCGACCAAGCACATTCATTCAATTGATTACTCTCCAGCATGACGGCTAATTAAAGGAGTACAGCAATGCTGATTTTAGAAACGATCCCTATTTTACGCCGGGAAATCCGCCGCTGGCACCAAGCAGGCAAGCGCATTGCTTTCGTTCCCACGATGGGCAATCTGCATGATGGCCATATGGCGTTGGTGGATACCGCCAAAGCGCAGGCTGACGTCGTTATCGTCAGTATTTTCGTCAATCCGATGCAATTTGACCGAGAAGACGATCTGGTCAATTATCCTCGAACCTTGCAGGAAGATTGCGAAAAACTGAGTCGGCGCAATGTCGAGCTGGTATTCGCTCCTAACGTTAACGAGATGTACCCGAATAGCGCAAACGACCCCCAAACTTTTGTCGAAGTGCCGGGACTCTCCCATATTCTTGAGGGTGCCAGCCGGCCGGGGCATTTCCGTGGTGTCACGACCGTTGTCAGCAAATTGTTTAATCTGATCCAGCCTGATCTGGTTTATTTCGGTGAAAAAGATTTCCAGCAATTACAGATTATTCGCAAAATGATTGCTGATATGGCTTACGATATTACCTTGGTTTCCGTGCCTATCGTCCGTGATAAAAATGGATTGGCGCTGAGTTCGCGTAATAATCTTCTGTCCGTTGAAGAGAAAAAAATGGCACCTTTGCTCAATCAGGTGATGCAGTTTATGGCAGAAAGATTGAAAAATGGCGAACGGGATACGGAACGGCTCATTGAACTCGCCTCTGCCCATTTGCGTGAAGAAGGCTTTATGCCGGATGAGTTATTTATCCGTGATGCAGAAAACCTGATGCCATTAACCGCACAAAGTAAAAAAGCCGTGATTCTGATGGCGGCAGGGTTGGGGCAAACACGACTGATTGATAATCAGCAGGTCGATTTGGCTGGCTGATTTTCAGTACCCACTCCGCCGCCATCAACGGCGGAGTATTCTGTTCTGGCGATTAAGTTCTCAGCCCTCGTCCTGATTCAATCAGATACCAAGCCAACGCATAGAATCCAACGATAAAACTTCCTAACATCCCTAATGTCATCGTCAGGGAAACATCCGCAATACCGAGAAAACCATAGCGAAAGCCGCTGACCATATAGACGATCGGGTTAATCTTTGACACTATCTGCCAGAAAGCAGGCAACAAGGTCAGGGAGTAGAATACGCCCCCCAGATAGGTCAACGGAGTCAGGACAAAGGTTGGGATGATACTGATATCATCGAACGTTTTCGCAAAAATGGCATTCAGCAGCCCCGCCAATGAAAATAAGATCGACGTTGCCAGCAAGGTGATCACCACCATTGCCCATGAATGTATCTGTAACGGCACGAACAATAGGGAAACCAATGTCACCAGAATACCAACGCATACCCCACGAGCGACGCCACCGCCAACAAATCCGGCAATAATGACATGGGTGGGAACCGGGGCAACCAGCACTTCTTCAATACTGCGCTGGAATTTGGCACCAAAGAAGGACGAAGAAACGTTAGCGTAAGAGTTAGTGATCACTGACATCATTATCAGCCCGGGCACAATAAACTGCATATAATCCACGCCGCCCATTTCACCAATGCGGGAACCCACCAGATTACCGAAAATAACGAAATACAGGGACATGGTGATCACTGGCGGCAGTAATGTCTGCACCCAAATACGGCCAAAACGGGTGACCTCTTTAATCCAAATGGTTTTCAGGGCCACCCAGTACAATGGGATCATTATCTATCTCCTTGATGATTATTGGTCAATCCGACAAACAACTCTTCCAGACGATTCGCTTTATTGCGCATACTGCTGATTTGTATACCCTGCGTACTCAACTGGGAAAAAACATCATTCAAGCCCTGCCCGCGTTTGACATCCACTTCCAGCGTGACTGCATCAACCAAGCGGTGGTCGTAACCTTCAACAATCGGCATTGCTCCTTTCGGTTCTAAATCGAGCAAGAAGGTTTCACGTTCAAGTTGACCCAGCAGGTTTTTCATACTCGTGTTTTCAACCAGCTCGCCGTGCTGGATAATGCCGATGTTACGGCACAACATTTCAGCTTCTTCCAGATAGTGCGTCGTCAGGATGATCGTCGTTCCCTGTGCATTCAATCCCCGCAAAAATTCCCACATCGATCGGCGCAGTTCGATATCCACGCCCGCCGTGGGTTCATCAAGAATCAACAACTTTGGCTGGTGCATTAAAGCGCGGGCAATCATCAAACGCCGTTTCATGCCGCCGGACAAACGATTCGCCCGCTCATTGCGCTTTTCCCAGAGATCCAATTGCGTCAGGTAGGTTTCAGCCCTGTCATGGGCGACATTGCGCGGGACACCGTAATATCCCGCCTGATTCATGACAATCTGAATCACTGTTTCGAATGGATTGAAATTAAATTCCTGTGGAACCAGACCAAGCTGCCGTTTGGCGCGGACGAGATCTGTATCAATATCGTAGCCAAAGACCTTGACCTTGCCGCCACTTTTATTCACTAAGGAACTAATAATACCTATCGTCGTCGATTTCCCTGCACCATTCGGCCCTAAAAGCGCGTAGAAATCACCTGTTTCTACACGCAAATCAATTCCCCGCAGCGCGTTCACTCCACTCTCATAGACTTTCGTGAGCTGCGTCAATTCCAATGCGTAAGCCATAAGTAAAAAATACCTTTATTATTTGCTATTTCCGACTACAAGATGAAAATTATGCCATTATTATTCCCCTATTTCTTAGCAATGGTAGGGGTTAATTAAAAAACATTATTCAATTAAAGATTAAGTTCTCAATTAATGTTGTATATGATTCTATCTCAAAAATGTTACTAGGCTATTCGTTATGATGAGAAAAATTGAAGAGCTGTTTGCCAGGAACAAGCAGTGGTCAAAATCTGTAAATGAAGAAAACCCCGTATTCTTCAAAGAATTATCAAAAGCACAAAAACCCCATTTTCTGTGGATAGGCTGCTCTGATAGCCGAGTACCTGCCGAAAAACTGATTGATGCCGCACCCGGTGATCTTTTTGTGCATCGCAACGTTGCTAATCTTGTTATCCACACTGATTTAAACTGCTTGTCCGTTGTACAATATGCCGTTGATGTGTTGCAGGTTGAACACATTATCATCTGTGGTCACTACGGTTGTGGGGGCATTGAAGCTGCCGTGGATGGCACTGAGATGGGTTTAATCAATAACTGGCTGCTCCATGTCCGTGATTTGTGGTACAAGCACAGTTCCATGCTGGGTGAATTACCGCCTAACGATAGGCTGAATCGCCTGTGTGAATTGAATGTGATCGAGCAGGTTTACAACCTCGGCCACTCAACGATTATGCAATCCGCATGGAAGCGCGGGCAGAAGGTGATGATCCACGGTTGGGTATATGGTTTAAAAGATGGTGAGTTGCATGATCTGGATATTACAGCAGACAGCCGTGAAAAATTGGAACTCAATTACCGTCAGACGATCTCCAAGTTATCGCAGACAAAATAACGGATTGAAAAATCCCCTATTAATTAGAAAAACAAATGATTAGAAAAATAAATGGCAGCAAGAGGCTGCCATTTACTCACGCAGTATTGATTACTGCTGCTTATCACGAAAATTAATCTTCCAGCAAGGTGACATGCCCGATATAGGGCAGATGGCGATAATGCTGTGCATAATCAATGCCGTAACCAACGACAAATTTATCCTCAATTGAATAGCCAATCCACTCAACGGGAACTTCGACTTCACGACGAGAGGGTTTATTCAACAACGTACAAATCGCCAGTGAGTTAGGTTCACGCAGCGCCAGAATCTCGCGGATTTTGTTCAGTGTATTGCCTGAATCGATAATATCTTCAACAATCAACACATCTTTACCACGAATGTCTTCATCCAGATCTTTAAGGATTTTCACATCGCGGGTAGAGTTCATCTCATTGCCATAGCTGGATGCGGTCATAAAATCCACTTCATGGGGAACCTGAATTTCACGACAGAGATCTGCCATAAAGATAAATGATCCTCTCAGCAGGCCAACCAGCACCAATTCACGATCACTCCGACGATAATGTTCTGTAATCTGTTGCCCCAACTCAGCAATACGTTGCTTAACCTCCTGTTCGGAGATCATCACTTCTACAATATGTTTTAGTTCACTCATAACTGTCTATTTTTAAATAAAAATTAAAATAAAATCAGGTATCTTTTTACGAAAAGTGATACACCGATTGATATACCGTTCATCACACAAAGACGCGCATACACAAAAACATGAGAACAAAATATTTTGCAGAGCATATCAGAATTCACTACCTACAGTAAAAGAAGGGTTGAATTTATGACTCGTTGCCAATGAGCAGATCAGAACACTAAACGTTCTGGACTTGTGATAAGAGGTTGCGACGCATTTCATCGGAAGGTATTAAAAATTGCGGTGACGGATAACCCATTGTGCCACCTCATCAAAACAAACAACACAATAGGTAATGAGATGAGGTGACAATTTCCCTGATATTTTTCGGTATTAAAATAATTATTCTGCTGATTTTTCGCGAATTTTGCGTTCGATAAAATTACCGTTCATATCAAAATAACGGCTAGGCCAGATTTCAGACGGGTGAATGTTGAGATAATTAGCAATAATCCATTCGCCTTTAGGCCACGGGCGGCTTAATGCGTTTGCTAATGTCGATGAACTGAGTCCCGCTTCACGGGAGACAGCCGCCAAGGTTGTACCACGTTTACGTAATGCAGCAATAATATCGGCTTGATGCCAGTCATTTCTGATGTTATTCATTCCTGCTACCCCTTCCATTAATTAATCATTGATGGTGGTGATTCAAGCAGGGTTAGCAGACCGGAGTACCCACCGGCGAGGCCGAAGCCTCCCCCACCTGAACCACCATTGAAAGGGTGATAGCAAGCGCACTGGCAGAAATATCCTACCAATGTTTGGGTACACAAGGCTGCTAAACCTTGACCATCGGATTTTGCCAATGGCGGAATTACTTTAACTGATTGTTTTATCTGACTCAATAACTGAATCACTAATACCAATCACTAACTCAGTCTCAATTCAATAGGTTAGGAACCTTACTGGCTT
>NZ_JAQRFK010000209.1 GCF_028598745.1 Xenorhabdus sp. IM139775 | reverse complement strand
GCCGACTGTAACCGCCCTATCGCGTCCTTGATAAGCCAGGCTTCATTGTCATTTACCGCACAGGCGCGTATCTCCGCCCAGCTCAGCCGCTTGACCAATTGCGCCAGTGCCATCGCTTCATCGTGGCTCAGGTGCACTTCCTCTAGCTGCTCAATCCCAGTTCTCATGTTAGCCACCTTCCCTTAAACGGTTTTGTAATCCCCAATCAACTCACGCATCCGCAGCTTAATTTCACTGATTTGCTCGTGCTGGCGCTGGTATTGCTGTTTGAGGCTATGGGTCTCGTCACTGTCGGGGATCAGCACCAGACAGCCATCCATGATCTTCACCGTGACCGAGCCGCCAATCTCAAACCCGGCGGCCTTAAGCCATTGCCCCTTAAGATGTATCGCGGGCGGTGCTGTGGCCTTGTCATTTTGCGGGACGTATCCCACGGTGTAATAACGTTCTGTTTTCGCGGCTTTATTTACCGCGCGGTTTTGCTTAGAATGCGCCTTAGCCATGTTCAACTCCTTCTTAGTTGCTTATGGTTAGCAGCGTGTTCGGGTGCCCGCCCGAATACGTTGCGTTAATCGTTTTTACTTCATCTTGGAAGACCAGCGCTCAGCTTCGTACTTAATGATCATGCCTTCCAGCACTTCCTTAATGACCTGCCGCTGTTCCGGCTGCATGTTGCTGATAGCCTGAAACTGTAGAGCTAAATCGCTATCAGGCTGTAGCTCATCGTCTTCAAATATCAATGAATCCGTCGTCACTCGCAATGTCTGCGCGATCTTCTTAATCGCTTCCAGTGACGGTAACGAAATCCCGCCTTCATAACGTTTTATCTGTGTCACGTGAATGCCGATAGCATCCGCCAGTGCCTGTTGCGACAAGCCTTTTTGCTTGCGCAGGGTGATGAGTCTGTTAGCAATACTCATTGAATTAAACCAGTCAGAGAAATTTGCCGTCATTCTATCCCCCAAAAAGTGCTTGCTTTATATTGGTATCTTATCGGATACTAAATAAAAGAGCAATGGAATCTTGACGCAATTTTAGGAAGGTCACT
>NZ_JAQRFK010000208.1 GCF_028598745.1 Xenorhabdus sp. IM139775 | reverse complement strand
TATCATTTTTAACTGCGTCCGCAATCGCAGGCAAAGCTCGTGCCGTTGACAGAACACCATCAAGCTGGCGTCCGCCATGATTTGAAACCACAATACCATCAGCCCCAAAACGGACAGCATCTTTAGCATCTTCTGGATCGAGGATACCCTTAATTATCATCGGCCCTTTCCAGAAATCACGGATCCACTCCAAATCCTTCCATGAAATGGAGGGATCAAAATTACTTCCCAGCCAACCAATATAATCCTCCAATTTAGTCGGTTTGCCACGATATACGGAAATATTGCCCAGATCGTGTGGCTTACCCCACAATCCCACATCCCATGCCCATTGGGGATGAGTCATTGCCTGCAAAATACGACGCATAGCCGCATTCGGGCCGCTCATACCAGAATGTGCATCCCGATAACGTGCCCCTGGAACTGGCATATCAACGGTAAACACCAGATTTTTGACTCCCGCAGCCTGCGCCCTTTCCAGGACATTGCGCATAAAACCACGATCTTTCAATACATAGAGCTGGAACCAGATTGGACGATCGATTGCAGGAGCGACTTCTTCAATCGGGCATACAGACACCGTCGATAAAGTAAATGGAATGCCTTTTTTGGCCGCAGCACGCGCAGCTTGCACTTCACCACGACGTGCATACATTCCTGTTAGCCCAACAGGTGCAAGTGCTACCGGCATTGACATCTTTTCTCCGAATAAGCTGGTTTCCAGACTCAATTCGGACATATCCTTCAACACACGCTGACGTAATTCAATATTGGATAAATCTGCGGTATTGCGTTTGAGGGTATGCTCTGCATAGGCTCCGCCATCAATATAATGGAACAGAAAAGGCGGTAACTTAGCTTGTGCTGCAATCCGATAATCAGTTGAAGCGGAAATAATCATAATAGGTACCTTAATGTTGAAAAGTTATTCGCACATTATTCAAACACACCAAGTTGCCCATCATCCCACCAACAGATTGCAGTGCCAACATCAAATTGACGTCCATTACATTACTCAATGTGATGGGAATAAAAATGAAAATCAGGGGCATAAT
>NZ_JAQRFK010000207.1 GCF_028598745.1 Xenorhabdus sp. IM139775 | reverse complement strand
TACAGTCGTACGCCCCATTGTGGCATGATAGCCCATGACATTTTTTCCTGAAAATACGGGAGGTGTTCAATGCACTCACCGACCAATGCCTGGGAACAGGAACTGCTCTCACTTCATACCCGTCTGGCTCCGTTGTTTCACCATCCCGGCCCACAACACCGCAGCCTCGCCTATCTCAGGGGGCTGCTCAGTGACGTTGAACGTAAAAATGGCTGGCAACTGGCGGAATGGATAGGCGAACGCACGCCTGATGGCATTAAACATCTGCTGGAGCGCGCCCGCTGGGACGTCGACGTCGCCCGCGATATTCTGCGCGACTATGTGACGGCGCATTTGGGCGATGAACATGGGGTGCTCATTGTGGATGAAACCGGCTTTATCAAAAAAGGCACGCATTCTGCCGGCGTGCAACGTCAATACAGTGGCACCGCCGGGCGCGTCGAAAACAGTCAGATAGGCGTCTTTCTCTGTTATGCCGGTCAGGGCGGCCATGCCTTTATTGACCGGGCGTTATACCTGCCCAAGCAGTGGATTGATGACCGCCCACGTTGTGAAGCCGCTGGCATTCCTGGCTCCGTCCCCTTTGCCACCAAGCCGCAGCTTGCCCGACAGATGCTGGAACGCGCATTAGAGGCTGGCGTTCCCTGTCGCTGGGTGACGGCAGATGCCGTTTATGGTCAGGATCGTCGCCTGCGCTGCTGGCTGGAGTCCCGGTATCAACCGTTTGTGCTGGCGATCCCCAAAAATGAACCGCTATGGTGGCAAGGGCCGACCTATGTCAGAGCGGACAACATTGTGGACAGCCTGACGCCTGAGCAATGGGAAACCCATTCTGCGGGGCGGGGAGCGAAAGGTGAACGTCAGTATGACTGGGTTCGGGTGCCGCTCTGGCGTTTACAACTCAGTGAGAAAGAACGGGAATATGGCCATTATCTGCTGGTCCGGCGCAGCCGGGATGAAAAGCAGGAGCGGGCTTACTACGTCGTGTATGCGAGCCGAGAACAGGCTGCTCTGAAAACCTTGGCTCAGGTGGCAGGCCGTCGCTGGGAAATTGAATGTG
>NZ_JAQRFK010000206.1 GCF_028598745.1 Xenorhabdus sp. IM139775 | reverse complement strand
ATCCTTACGGTCTGGCAAAGTGTAACTTTGCAGAGATGGCTAAAAAGCTCGGATATACAAAAATTAACGAGCGTTCTCATGGACAGCCTATCTATATGAATAAAAAAGCCCCGAACAAAATGAAATATATTACACCTGATGTTGATCAGCATAATGGTGGTGTCTGGAAAGCTGCCGATAGTGTGAAAAATCTAGGCAGTAGAAAAACAAGATCAGGAACGTATGACGCTGACCTGAATAGAATAGGTGATTAATGAAATATTCATACAGAATAACAAAATATACTAATGTCAATGAAAATGGCGATGTTTTTTCTGGTTCTGATGAATGGACTAGCTTTTTTGATATTGGTCAAAAAGTAGAAAAAGATGAATATGAAAAGGTTGAAAATCAATATATAGATTATGCTGTTAACTTATGTCACTGCTTAAATGTTAAATCATTCTCAATCAAAGGGTTAGAGGTAAATATTGATGAGATTTCTTATATTGATGGTGAGTCTATAGATATCAATCAATTAAGAAATGTAATTCGATCAATCTTGAGAGAAGATATATGGTGCAAGCTTATATCAGATAAATGTGAATTCCATTTTGGATATGATTTCTATATGTATTTTGTATCAAAAATAAATCCACAGGAATGTATAGAAAAAATAAACACTTTACTTACAGTACAAAAATATAGGTCTCCATATTTAGATGAATAATATTTAATGTAATGCAAAAGCCGGAAAGATCTTCGTGATCTTCCGGCTTTGTTCTGTTAAGAGCGGCTCACTCCCTGCCCTTAGCGGCTTTTGTAGTCGCCAATCAGCTCCCGCATCCGCAGCTTAATTTCACTGATTTGCTCGCGCTGGCGCTGGTATTGTTGTTTGAGGCTGTTGGTCTCGGAACTCGCGGGGATCAGCACTAAACAGCCGTCCATGATCTTCACCGTCACCGAGCCACCAATATCAAACCCCGCTTGTTTAAGCCATCGCCCTTTAAGGTGGATCGCGGGCGGGGCTGTGGCCTTGTCATTTTGCGGGACGTATCCCACGGTGTAATAACGTTCTGTTTTCGCTGCTTTATTTTGAGCTG
>NZ_JAQRFK010000205.1 GCF_028598745.1 Xenorhabdus sp. IM139775 | reverse complement strand
GGTCTCTTCTTAAAGAAATGCATAAAGTTTACCTCACAATCCCTCACAAAATTGCACAGTTTTTCTTGACATTCCAACCCTGCACAAGGCCAGTACTGGTCAGCTCTCCCCGCCGATGCACGATTGCACAAAAACGTCCCCCTGTTGTGTGCGGGAGAGGCGGGGGAGCAATCGCGCGCAGGAGGTGGGGGAGAATCCATTTTTTGGGGAAATCGCGAAAATCGAAAATGCGCCATCCCCACGCCCCCACGAGGCGCAGCGGGGCGTTTGGCGTGTCGATCAGGTCGGGGGAGGCGGAGAGGCAAGAAAAGCGGCCACCGCGCGATTGAGTGAGATAATCAGCGGGGTGTGTGACAGAGCATTTGGGCGATGAACACGGGGTGCTCATTGTGGATGAAACCGGCTTTGTCAAAAAAGGCACGCATTCTGCCGGGGTGCAACGTCAATACAGTGGCACCGCCGGGCGCGTCGAAAACAGTCAGATAGGCGTCTTTCTCTGTTATGCCGGTCAGGGCGGCCATGCCTTTATTGACCGAGCGTTATACCTGCCCAAATCCTGGACGGATGACCGGCCCCGCTGTGAAGCCGCCGGCATTCCTGACGCAGTCACTTTTGCCACCAAACCGCAGCTCGCCCGACAGATGCTGGAGCGCGCATTAGAGGCTGGCGTTCCCTGTCGCTGGGTGACGGCAGATGCCGTTTATGGTCAGGATCGTCGCCTGCGCTGCTGGCTGGAGTCCCGGTATCAACCGTTTGTGCTGGCGATCCCCAAAAATGAACCGCTATGGTGGCAAGGGCCGACCTATGTCAGAGCGGACAACATTGTGGACAGCCTGACGCCTGAGCAATGGGAAACCCATTCTGCGGGGCGGGGAGCCAAAGGCGAACGTCAGTATGACTGGGTTCGGGTGCCGCTCTGGCGTTTACAACTCAGTGAGAAAGAACGGGAATATGGCCATTATCTGCTGGTCCGGCGCAGCCGGGATGAAAAGCAGGAGCGGGCTTACTACGTCGTGTATGCGCGCCGAGAACAGGCTGCTCTGAAAACCTTGGCTCAGGTGGCAGGCCGTCGCTGGGAAATTGAATG
>NZ_JAQRFK010000203.1 GCF_028598745.1 Xenorhabdus sp. IM139775 | reverse complement strand
ACGCCAGAAGCTGCGAGTTTATCTGCAACGTCTCCCCCTACGGAACCACACCCTACAAGCATCACTTTTTTGTTAAGAAGGGATTGTTCTGCTCCACTCCTTGGCATAATTCTTTCTTTGTTAAAAGTTAATACAGCGAAGGGCTCCAGTACCCACTCGGCTAGATGTGAGTTCTTGAAGGGCAAAGTTTTTCGACCTTTACCGGAATTTTTTTGGAAAAAATGAATACCAAACCATGTTATTCCTGAAGGGGTTTGGGCATTAAAGACTAACCAAAACTCATGCGAACGCTTTTGAGCAAACTGTTGCGTTAATCTGGTTCGATCATCCGCCGGTAAATCTGACAACAGAGCAAGGTACCAATCAGCAAGTTCACCCTTTTTCCATGGAGCAGGTTTTGTCACGCTCAGCGGTATAACAAACCCGTATCCATTTGCTGCTTGGCGCTCATTGATCACCTGATTAATAGGTGAAAAAATATTCTTCGGCATCGAACCTTCTACATATCCTAAAAAATATTTCCCCAGACCTATATCACTTTTTCGCGGCTTCAGAACGCACAACTCTTCTGCTTTTTCGCTTTCAGACAAACAAAGAAATGGGGCCATGTCCGGTTCAACTATACTCAGCCATCCAGCTTCAAACTCCCGAAGTAACTCCTGAGTATTCCATTCACTATCAGTCAAAGCCTGGTGCAGCAAAGATATATGCCTTCTAAGTGACTCTTCAAAGGCCAGCTCAGGGCATTCAAAGTTTACAGATACTGCGTCAGGTATATTCACGCAAATATTTGCAAAGCGCCCCTCAGGGTAGACTGCTGTATGTGCAAGTCTGGGCAGTGCTGATGGGTTGGCAAGCAGAAAGCTAGGCATTCTGGAGAGCTCAGAAACAGCGAGGTGCCAAAGAGTAATTGACATATCGCTTATCTCCACTTCGACAGTAAAGAATCCGACTTCTGCCGTCTCCGATGGAACAGCGGATACCTTGTATCCGCACAGATTATTGACAAAGTGCTGGTTTTTTATCCGGCACTTTGCTTTAATCAAATTCCGTTCACCCGACGGAGCTTGCCGCCATGTTAAGGATCCCCTCTC
>NZ_JAQRFK010000202.1 GCF_028598745.1 Xenorhabdus sp. IM139775 | reverse complement strand
ATTCAATTTCCCAGCGATGGCCTGCCACCTGAGCCAGGGTTTTCAGAGCAGCCTGTTCTCTGCGCGCATACACGACATAGTAAGCTCGTTCCTGTTTCTCATCCCGGCTGCGCCGGACCAGCAGATAATGGCCATATTCCCGTTCTTTCTCACTGAGTTGTAAACGCCAGAGCGGCACCCGAACCCAGTCATACTGACGTTCGCCTTTCGCTCCCCGCCCCGCAGAATGGGTTTCCCATTGCCCAGGCGTCAGGCTGTCCACAATCTTGTCCGCTCTGACAGGGGTCGGCCCTTGCCACCACAACGGTTCATTTTTGGGGATCGCCAGCACAAACGGTTGATAGCGGGACTCCAGCCAGCAGCGCAGGCGACGATCCTGACCATAAACGGCATCTGCCGTCACCCAGCGACAGGGCACACCGGCCTCTAATGCGCGTTCCAGCATCTGCCGGGCGAGCTGCGGTTTGGTGGCAAAGCTCATCGAGTCAGGTATGCCGGCGGCTTCACAACGTGGACGGTCATCAATCCACTGCTTGGGCAGGTATAACGCCCGGTCAATAAAGGCATGGCCGCCCTGACCGGCATAACAGAGAAAGACGCCTATCTGACTGTTTTCGACGCGCCCGGCGGTGCCACTGTATTGACGTTGCACCCCGGCAGAATGCGTGCCTTTTTTGACAAAGCCGGTTTCATCCACAATGAGCACCCCGTGTTCATCGCCCAAATGCTCCGTCACATAGTCCCGCAAAATATCGCGGGCGACGTCGACGTCCCAGTGGGCGCGTTCCAGCAGATGCTGAACGCCATCAGGCGTGCGTTCGCCTATCCATTCCGCCAGTTGCCAGCCATTTTTACGTTCAACGTCACTGAGTAATCCCCGGAGGTAGGCGAGGCTGCGTTGCTGTGGGCCGGGATGGTGAAACAACGGAGCCAGGCGGGTATGCAGTGAGAGAAGTTCCTGTTCCCAGGCATTGGTCGGTGAGTGCATGGTACACCTCCCGTATTTTCAGAAAAAGTGTCATGGGCTATCATGCCACAATGGGGCATACGGCTGTAGTACTAGTGCTGAATACTTTAATTAGTAGCCTTATACT
>NZ_JAQRFK010000201.1 GCF_028598745.1 Xenorhabdus sp. IM139775 | reverse complement strand
GTTTATTCGCCCTGGTTGAACAAAATAGAGCGGTTATGGCAATCGTTACATGAAACGGTGACCCGTAATCATGGTTGCCAATTTATGTGGCAACTGATTAAAAATGTGGACATTTTTTTAAAAGCGGCGTCAG
The DNA here is from genome assembly GCF_028598745.1 of Xenorhabdus sp. IM139775. GTDB lineage: Bacteria > Pseudomonadota > Gammaproteobacteria > Enterobacterales > Enterobacteriaceae > Xenorhabdus. The sequence continues at coordinate 988 of NZ_JAQRFK010000201.1, read as the reverse complement.
AAAAAAAGACGTTGAAAGGAATAAGAAATATCAGAGTCTCAGCATTATGAAAAGACATATAGTTAACATCACTGAAAACAGACATATTGAGCCATCGGAGTAACATTAATCAGGGTACAGTTACCCTACTCTTTATCACTTTAATGCTCCGTTCGGCTATTTTTTCCCAGACATCATTTTCTGCATCACCATTTGCCCGAACATCCCGGCAGACTGCCTGACCTGCCCCACGCCCTGGCTCATCATGCCAGCCATATCCCCCATACGCACCCCGGCCCACGTCAGTGCCCCCAGCCAGACCATCGGCAGGACGATAAACAGCGTGCCCATTACCAGCCCCATAATTAAGTCATCGGAGGTGTTCTGCAATCCGGCCAGATTAAACAGGCTGTGGGTTTCTGAAGCGTACAGGGCTTCCAGCAGAAAACTGTCCAGCCAGCGGGCGGTTTCCCACCAGAAGGTGAGGAAGTTCAGTGCAAAAATCACAAACGTCAGGGTAAAAACGGTCTTAAATTCATACGCGGCAAATAACAAAATCAACGGCAGCAGGATATACAACGCCATCAGGATCACCGCCTGCATCATCGGCAAGGCCTGGCGCACGGCATCAAACATCGGATAGGCAATCAATCCGCCCAACATCGCGCCCGCACTTGCACCGACCCGGTTGGATCGATCCCAGAGGGTAAAATCCGCATTGCCGCCATAGCCGGCATACACATAACCGTCCTGCGACATCGCCAGGTTAACCGGACTGACCAGACGGCGGATCACCGCTTCTCTATATTCACGGCTGTCTTTTCCCATCATTTTCAGGGCCGCTGACAAACGCAGCCATAATCCCGGATCAGCCTGTGCCAGCACTCTGGCTTCCAGTCCGGTTTTAGAGGCTGACCACCACGCTTTGCAGGTCGGATAACCCCCTTGCCCGATATTGGGCCGGCCACTATCGCGACTATCAACCCACGGAAACTGGGTTCTTGGCGTA
>NZ_JAQRFK010000200.1 GCF_028598745.1 Xenorhabdus sp. IM139775 | reverse complement strand
CTACGATGTTAGTCGATTTGGCCGTTTTCAAGATATTGATGAGGCAGGTTATTACAGCCATCTTTTTAAAATGAATAGAGTAGATGTGATTTTTTGTGCCGAACACATACCAACAAAAGAACATCCCCTTGAAGCAATGCTTATGCTAAGTATTAAGCGAGCAGCAGCAGCAGACCTCAGCAAGAATCTTTCGGACAAAGTTTATGCTGGCCAAATTAATCTAATTAAACGTGGTTATCATCAAGGGGGACTTGCAGGATACGGGTTAAGGCGACAGCTCATTGACGAAAAACATAATCCCAAAGAAATTTTATCCTCCGGAAAACGGAAAAGTATTCAAACAGATAGAGTAATTTTAATTCCTGCTCCTAAAAACGAACGAAAGATAGTGAATGAGATATTCGACATGTTCATTTTTAATAATATGCCAGAATTCATAATAGCGAACCGACTCAATGAAAGAGGTATTGAAGCAGAAAACGGAAAATCTTGGACAAGAGCAAAAATCCATCAAATATTAACTAATGAAAAGTATATCGGCAATAGCATCTATAATAAAACATCATATAAGTTAAAACAGAAGTTTATAAGAAATCCTGAGTCTGAATGGATAAGGTGCAACAAAGCTTTTAAGCCAATAGTATCAGAGAGAAAATTCCTTTTAGCCAAGAACATCATACTCGCGCGATCTTATCATCTAACTAATGAACAGCTTTTAGACCATTTGCAAAGAAAATTGAATGAGAAAGGCAAACTTTCAGGTTTTATAATAGACGAGGATGATCAGGGACCATCAAGTTCAGTATATAGAAGCAGATTCGGGGGACTATTACGTGCATATGAAATTATAGGTTATAAACCTGAACATGATTATAGCTACATTAAAATCAACAAAGAGCTAAGAGAATATTACCATGATACGATTGAACGAGTAGTGAAAAATATAGCCGCATTTAACAATATTGTTGATAGCCAATCCAAATACCCACTATTATTAGTCAATGAATATATTAGTATCTCGCTAATTATATCAAGATGTAAAAAGCTACAATCTGGTAAACTACGTTGGAAAATAAGGTTTGAAAACTCATTAAGTCCAGATATTAGCATCGTTATTCGTATG
>NZ_JAQRFK010000020.1 GCF_028598745.1 Xenorhabdus sp. IM139775 | reverse complement strand
ACCAAGCCAAAGAAATAAGCTTAAAAAAGCCAGCTGGTGTGATGATTACCGCGCCAAAGTTTTCTTTGGCTGAATGTTAATCAAAGTATGCTCGCGCCCTGATCCACACCATAACTTTTCATAAACTTAGTTACAGAAGAATAATTGCAGTTTGCTTTTTTTTGCATAGCCATAATATTACCTCTACTATAATAGTTATTTTTCTTTAACATTTTCTAATGTAGGATTTTTTCATTATTTTATTAATGATACATGCCAGCACCAACTTGCAATATGGCACTCATAAATAATCTTTCATAATAACGGTACACTCAGATGATGAGGTTCTCTTACTGCTCATACCACAAGGAGTAAAGAAGTGATCGACAATTTTGGAATGTTATTTATATCAGTAATAGACATTGATTATAAATTTGTCAAATATTTATTTGCATTACATGTTTTATATCTAATTTTATTATTTTTTATTTATAAAAAATAGATTAAGATCCAACCACAAAATATCGAGTATATCTTGGATTTTCATCACAACTCACAACTCACAACTCACAACTCATTCAATAGTATTTGACGTTTATCATTTTGAAAAAATTAGTTTTATTTATATAAATCCGCACATTCGTTTTGCGATCTGCAACTTGCAGTTTATAGGGTATATTCCAAATAATTTCCATTGACCATAAAGAAAACATCATTCAATATTGATAAGCTATTTTTTTATTTTCTTTTAAATACAAATAACATAAGGAATATTCATGAAATCTGCTAAAATAGAATCCATCGAGTTTATCAATTACTTGGTAAACAATAGAATGCTATCTTCCTACAGCGCTGATTTTAATCGCACTAAATTTTATTCCCTACGCATAAAATGGCTTAAACCAATAGAAAATCTGAATTATGAAGATGAGAAATGGAATAAATACATTAATGATAACTCTATGCTGAATTTAGGATTTATTCGTGACACAGATCTATTATCAGGCAATCATCAGCAATATCAATATTATAAACTTGCTAAGCATAGCATTGATATCGATATTGAAACGTATAGAGCCCATATTCTCCCCCACTTAAATCCCTATAATTTAACACCAGATGAAAAAGGTGACATAAGATCATTTCATCTGGCGGTGAATAATTATATGCAACTCTATAATATACAGCCGCAAGAAGATGAATTAGAACCCGGCGTATTTAAACGCCAAGGTGCTATTCATAGGGGCGCAGTCAGAAACCCATTTAATGAGCAAGAAGAATCAGGGCAGTTTAGACGCCAAGGTGCTATTCATAGACACCAAAGAGAACTCCCTAGCTTAACGCCAAACAAGGGAAAACATGTCTCGTTTGCAGATCCAATCAGCACAGTCAGAACTTATGAGTTAAGTAAATTTGAACAGGAAGAAAAATCCGAACATTTTCAAAGCATACTTGAACAACGTAAACAAAACAAAAAACAAAGCTGGTAACACCGCCCAATCATTGATTGGGCGGCTGTTCGATAAAAAGGTAATTACCGCAATCCCCGTTGGGCGAAATCCTTCAACCGGAAGCCCATTAACGCCAATGCAGCAAAATAACTACCGGCCCCCACAATGACAACGCCCATTAACCGTAGCAGGCGCAATGCCATATTGCCCTGCTCCCACGCAGGCATCACCCATAACATTGCCAATAACGCCGCAACCATCACCGCGATTGCCACCACCAATTTCAGCAAGAAAACACCCCATCCGGCCAATGGCTTAAAAATGTCCCGCTTACGTAATTGCCAATAAAGCATACCGGCATTAAAGCAGGCAGCCAAACCAATGGAAAGCGCCAGCCCTGCGTGTTTCAAGGAGCCAATAAATGCCAGATTCATTAACTGAGTCAAAATCAGGGTTGCAATCGCAATTTTCACCGGAGTTTTAATATCCTGACGAGAATAAAAACCAGGGGCAAGGATCTTAACCACAATCAATCCCATCAAACCAAAGCAGTAAGCAATTAATGCCCGTTGGGTCATTTCTGCATCAAAGGCAGAAAAATTGCCATACTGAAAGAGTGATACCGTCAAGGGCTCTGCCAAAATACCCAGAGCCACCGCGCAAGGCAACGCTAACAAAAAGCACAGGCGCAATCCCCAATCCATTAACCTTCTGTACTCTTCATGATCCCCATTGGAAAAACTTTTTGCCAGTGACGGCAGCAGGATCGTCCCTAACGCCACGCCCAGCACGCCCGAAGGCAATTCCATTAAACGGTCAGCGTAATACATCCATGAAACCGAACCTGAAACGAGAAACGAAGCAAAAATAGTATTAATAATCAAAGAAATTTGACTGACTGAAACCCCCAAGATAGCCGGCCCCATCTGGCGAATAACACGCCATACGCTGCTGTCACGGAAGGAAACCCGCGGCAATACCAGCATCCCGATCTTTTTCAGGTGAGGAAGTTGATAAACCAATTGCAAAATCCCCCCCGCAATCACCGCCCACCCCAAAGCCATCACCGGTGGATGACAGTAAGGCGCCACAAACAGCGAGAAAAAGATCATGCTGATATTCAGCAATGTTGGTGCAAAGGCGGGCACAGAAAAACGATTCCACGTATTGAGAATAGCTCCCGCCAAAGAAGCCAGAGAGATCAAAAAAATGTAGGGGAAGGTAATCCTGAGGAGATCACGGGTTAAGGCAAACTTATCCGGAGTGTCGGTAAAACCCGGTGCTGTCACATAAATGACCCAAGGCGCGGCAATCACCCCTATCACGGTAACCACCGCCAAAATCAGCGTCAACATGCCTGACACATAAGCAATAAAGGTACGCGTCGCTTCATCCCCCTGCTGATTTTTATATTCAGCAAGAATAGGAACAAACGCTTGTGAAAAAGCGCCTTCAGCAAAAATGCGGCGCAGTAAGTTAGGTAATTTGAAGGCAACGAAAAAGGCATCTGACGTCCCGCCGGCACCAAATATGCGGGCAATGATGGCATCACGAATAAAGCCCAGAACGCGAGAGAACATCGTCATTGAGCTGACTGCTGCCAGTGATTTCAGTAAGTTCATGGTATTTTTTAAGATTGACTTTTAGGAAATGAATATAAAAGATGTAAAGCGATTAGCGCAAAGAAATCAAGATAATATTATTGCATATTAATCATTTCCATTCATTTCAATGCTGAAAAGAAGGGTTTTGATCGCCGGATGTGACTCAGAATCTTCGTTCATCGCCTATCAGGTACATCCTGTCCGCCAAACGCCTTGTAACCAGAAAAAGTTTATTCCCGATAACACATTCAAAATTCAACAAACGCAAATTCTTCCTAAATGCGTATGATAATTAATTAGTTATACATTCCAATCTGAAAATAATCTTTAATCAACAGAGTTAAACAATTTTAGTGTTAAATAAATTTGGAATTTTTAAAAAATCTTACTTAATAAACACATACATAGGTATAGTAATAAGACAGAAACAAACAATAAAAATAAACTTATATATTTCATAAACGGAATAGCACCCACAGATTGCAAATAACCAACATTCTGCTTAACTCATACCAAGAGAAACTACCCTATATTGCCCCTCTTCTTGTTGTATGTTCCCTGCCTTGCAAGGAATATGCGGTAGCTTTAGACAAAAACAAGGATATCCCATGAAAAGACAGTTTATCGCACACAGCTCATTATCTGATAAACCTTTATATTTCAAATCCCTTAAAGGAACAGAAAGGTTATCTGAAGCCTACAAGTTTGAGGTTGGATTATTGAGTAAGAAGAGGTTGCAGGACCCAATATCGCTGCATAACACAATCCTCACTATCGAAATAAATAATAAGTCTGCACCGACAAGATACTTAAGTGGCTATATTGAAAAAATATCTTACGCCCCCTTTTATAAATATGATGACAGGCTTTATTTGTACACCGCCACCATCCGGCCTAAATTGTGGGAATTGAAACAAAGACTGGGTTATAGTATTTGGCAAGATAAAACCGCACCCGATATTATTGCTGAGGTATTAAGTCAGGCCGGCATTCAATTTGAAAACCAACTGATTGAAAGGTATCGCAATTGGGAATATTGCGTTAAACATAATGAAACTGATTTTGATTTTATCCATCGTCTGATGGAACATGAAGGCATTTACTATTATTTCAAACATGATATGGGAAACCATACCCTGATTTTGGTTGACGCGCCTCAATCACACCAACCACTGCCCGGCTATGACATCATTAAATATCACAGTACCGGTAATTCACTGCAAAAACACCTCACAGAGTATATTTATCGTTGGAATGTCTCCAGCATTACCATACCGAATACTTACAGTCTTGACGACTACGACTTCCGTAAACCACGGGCGAAACTCTATACCGCCATTCAGACCCCAACCAGTTCTATTGATGACACCGAGATATTCATTTGGCCGGGGCACTATGTAGAAAGTGAACAAGGGCAATTTTATGCCAAAGTTCGCCAGAAAGCGGCTGAAGCAAAAAGTGAGTTGGTTGATGGCCGGGGAAATGTGCTGGGAATGGCACCGGGACATACTTTCACGCTATCACTCCCCCATGATATCAAGGGTGATGCACATAATGATTACCTTATTATAGGTACACACTATGATTTTTATGAAAAACCTTACCTCACGATGCCCACCGCTGACAATCCGACTGAGATTATCGTTGGCGAATTAGTGAATAAAATGACCGACGATCTTGATTCAAATTCACATTCAAATAAAAACACCATTCAATTTGAGGCCATTCCGGCTGACACGCATTGGAAACCGCTGGCAGTGACACCGTGGCCAAAAGTCACCGGCCTTGAAACGGCCGTTGTCACCGGCCCCAAAAATAAGCAGATATGGACGGACAAATACGGTCGTATCAAAGTGAAATTCCGTTGGGATAAAGACGACAAAAAAGATGATACCCGCTCTTGCTGGGTACGAGTTTCCTCGCATTGGGCTGGCTGGCGTTATGGCAGTGTCTGTGTCCCTCGCGTGGGTGAAGAAGTCGTTATCAGTTTCGTTAATGGTGACCCTGATAAACCTTTAGTCATCGGCAGCACCTATAACAATGAGAATATGCCGCCGTGGGAACTGCCCAAACATGAAACCCGCGTCGGTATTATGTCGAATACCAAGGGAGGTAAGCATGATCAGGCAAACTATCTCTTTTTAGATGATGAACCCGATAAGGAATTATTTAACCTGCATGCAGAACGTGACATGAATATTTCGGTGGAAAAAGATAAAAAAGTCACGATTGACGGCAACCGTACCACTGAAATAAAAAAACAGCAAAACGACAGCGTCACGGGCAATGCCGACTTCACCTATAAAGCCAACCATAAAACGGCGATTACCGGCAAAGATACCTTAACGGTTGACGGTGGTCAGCAAGAAACGATCAACAGTGGCCGAAAAACCAAGATCAATGGCGACGATACTTACAAAGTCAGCGGAGATTTAAAGGCCACCATTGATGGCAATTGGGTACAGGACATTACCGGCGTGACCACGATTTCAAGCCCTAACCTGATTACGATCAAAAGTGATACTCATGTAACCATAGATTGCCCGTCATCTCTGTTCACGTCTAAAGGTCTTTCCATATCCAAGACGGGGCTCAATATTAACGATACCGATGCATCAATCTCCAATACTAAATTTAGCATGAGCCATAACGATATTTCTCTCAGTCTTACTGAGGTATCAATGAGCAAGACTATAGTGGAAATTACTAAAAATGATCTAAAACTCGATAAGGTGCAGGCGAAGATTAATCAGGCAGTCGTCAATCTCTTAAACAACGCATTACATCTTATGAGTTAATCACGTATCTATCAGGCCCTGAATGAAAATCATCAAACCCCTGCGCCTAAGCCTGCTTTACCGACCTTATCGTTGGTTGCAAAAAAATCACCTCGGAATTTCCATTATGGCGTTGGCGGATATGGGTTCTGCCCCACGTCTGCGCCCGGAAGCCGAGCTTTGGCAACTGGCAGAAAGTGAATTGAAAACCTGTAATGGGGTTATCGATCTCGCCATGCCTAAGTCGTGTGCTGAATTTCTGGCTACCGGCTATGCCTACACCCACCACCAAAACGATAAAACCGCTTGCGCTGCGCGTATTCAAATCGGGAAATTGGATAAGACACTGGCGGTTTTCGGTGATCGTTATTGGCTTGATGACCGCCCTTCAACGCCCCAGCCGTTTGAGCAAATGCGCCTGGATTGGAGCCGGGCGTTGGGTGGCGAAGGTTATGAAGAAAATCCACATGGCATCGGTATCAATCCAGAAGAATCGGATAATGAGATGAGCGTTCATCGCTTGCCCAACATCGAAACGCTGCATCATCGCTTAATGTCACAGCAGAAATTAACGTCGCAACAGGACGTCCCCATGCCGGCAAGTTTTTGTCCCTTGGATGTTATCTGGCCACGCCGCTTTACCCGTATCGGGAAAAAATATGATAAGGCGTGGCTGGAAAATGAATTTCCCGGCTTTGCCAATGACATTGATTGGCGGTTATTTAATGCCGCCCCTGAGGATCAATGGTGGGACGAACATCCCGCCCTGCCGGAGCACGCAGCGTGGCGCATCTGGAATATGCATCCCGAAAAACCGGTTCAGGAAGGGGTTTTGCCATCATGGAATGCCCGTTGTTTTATCAAACGCTTGCGTCTTGATGAAGAGATTTTTGAAGAAGTCGTCATGCGCAATACCACGGTGTGGTTCTTTCCCCATCTGGAACAGATGCTCTTCATTTGGCATGGCAGCGCACAAATTAATGAAGATGACGCCAAGGATGTCTTGCAAATGATGCCGGCATTGGAACTGCGCGATCAACCGCGTTCAACAGAACATTATTTGCGGGTACTTGAACAACGGCTGGATAAAGAAAAGGGCGTTCTTTACACCTTTCGGGAAAAAGATCTGATGCCCGAAGCGCTTATTGGCCCATGGTTAGATACTGAACTTCCCGAAAAACACTCCCCCTTACAGCAAAATCTGCAAAACCGGGAAAAGCGCCTGCGTGAACAGCAACGAGAACGGCTGGCTGAATATGGTCAGGATATCAATACGTTGCTCCCGACTGAAATGATCCCGGCGGAAACTGAACCCGTTACCCTGCCCAAACTCAGTGATCTGCCGGAATTTGTGGAAAAAATTGAGCAGGATATTGCCGAGAAAAACAGTGAAATTGAATTAAAGCGAACTGAAATGCTGGCTAAGGTGAAAGAACAAGGCATTGATACCGAAAAATTGACGGCAGAGCCTCAGCACCGGGGGCCGGAAAACCTGCATCAACTGCGGGACACACTACACCAGCAACAGCAGCAAATGGGGCTGAGTGATGAGGAGTTGGCGCAAATGGAACAATCTCTCCACACCGTGTACTTATCTTCAGTGCAGAAACAGGCTCCCGCCCTGCGCTTGACCGGCAACCTGTCACACATCATTCGCCGGCGGGTACAAACTATCATGCAGCAAGGGGGGAATTTCACTGACATGGATTTTACCGGCGCGGACTTGTCAGGTATGGATCTGCGGGGTGCCAACTTTACCCGCACTTTATTGGAAAGCGCGTGTTTCAATCATTGCCAACTGGATGAAGCCAATTTCAGCGAAGCGATGCTGGCCAGAACAGAAATTTGCCACGCTTCATTACGTGGTGCGAAATTAGATCATGCCAGTCTGGCACTGGCTAACTGTGAACAGAGTGATTTTTCTGCGGCCAGTTTTACCGAAACCCAGCTACAGGAAACGCGATTTGACCATTGCCGCTTTGACCGTGTCATATTCACAGACTTACTCCTGCGACAGATCTTTATGACCCATTGCCAATTCCCCGATTCGCAATGGAAAAACTGTACGTTTTTGGAACTTGAACTCCCTGCCCTCACGTTCAATAACGCCACCCTGAATAAAGTTGCCTTTATAAAATGCAAACTAAAACAAGCGGTTTTTGATCATGCCACGCTGGAAAGTTGCTCATGGGTGGAAACACCAGCGAATGGTATCCGTTTTCATTCCGCCAACTTGCTGACCTGCGCGTTTGCCATGAACAGTGAGCTGAATCAGGCCGATTTCAGCCATGCCACATTGACAGAATGCAATTTGCGCCAAATGCCACTGGTTCAGGCTAACTTCTATGCCACCACCTTGAATAACAGTGATCTCAGTGAAGCTAACTGCCAGTCAGCCAATATGCAGTATCTGAATGCCGGGAAAAGCATATTTATCAGAACGGATTTCCGCGGGGCCTTGCTGAATAATGCCAACCTGATGAGCGCATTTATGCAGAAATGCAGTTTCAATCATACCGACCTGCGGCAAGCCAATCTGTTTCGTGCGGATATGTCCCAATCCATTATCAGCGATTCAACCTCAATTGCAGAGGCTTATATCAAGCGCACCAAGACCTTGCCTAAACGGGATAAGGATGTGGTATGAGTCTCCTGACGGCGGATGAACTGGTCGGCAAAATCCAACAGGGTGAGATGATTGAGAAAATCAGTTTGCAGAATATCATCCTGACCGGACGGGATTTATCGGGGGGGATCTTTAAAGAAGTCGATTTTTCCGGTGCGGATCTTTCTCATACCTTAATTAAGGAATCCATTTTTACCGGATGTCAGGCAGAAAGCGCGATTTTTGACTCGGCAACCCTTGAGCAAAGTATTTTTGAACAGTGCAATCTGGGACAGGCAACGTTCAATCACAGCCGATTAATAGACAATGTCTTCAATCAATCGATTTTAAAGAAAACCCAATTTACCACGACCAAACAGAACAATTCCCAGTTTATCGCCTGTTCACTGCAATATGCTGATTTCAGCCACAGTGACTTTGATCGCATCACATTTTTTGATTCATCGATGGATCACACAAAGTTTCGCCACAGCCAGCTCTTTCTGGTCACTTTTTTTCGTCAAGATTTACGCACCAGCGATTTTTCCGCCAGTGAATTGAACAAGACGATTTTTTTTGAATGTGATCTGCGTGAGCAAAATTTCCACAAACAGCACTTTAAGATGTGTCAATTTATCGGTAGCCGGCTTGAATCTGCCAATTTCAGTCACGCCATACTGACAAATTGCAATTTCAAAAGTGCGATTTTAAAAGACGCTTTACTCTCGAATGTCAATGCAACCCAAGCGTTATTTATCGAAGCAGATTTAACCCGCGCCCGTTGCAAGCACAGTTTGTTTGAACAAGCCCTTTTTGTCGGTGCCTGCCTTGAATCTGCCGATTTTCGGCACAGTAATTTGGCCTTGGCAGTCATGCACAAAGTGAATGCGGCTCAAGCGCAGTTTACCGGTTGCCATATGCCTTACACCGATTTTTCCTATGCAAACGTCAACAACAGTGATTTTCGTACTGTTCACTTTATGAGAACACTTTTTCATCGTGCTCAGCAGGTTGGCGCATTATTCTCTGACCGCCAAGGTATTCTGGAAAATGATCCTGAACTGTTTGCCGCTGAAGAGTGGAGCACGCAACATAACAAGATTTAATCGGGAGAATCAACATGACGAAGCCTTCTTATGCGCTTTCCTCATCCCCCCTGACAACACCCTTTGCTATTGATACCTTTACGACGGGTACCTTTACGCCTGCTCCCCTTAAGACTGAGCCATTGCAGCAGGTAACCGGGCAGATCGTTGACATTCTTCAGGATGGCCGCTTCATGGCAGATTTTACGGCAGATTTTGTGGCAAACAGTCATCACAAGCGTGGATGGCAGTGCCGGCGAGCCGCAAGTTGCCTATTGACCCCCAGTGTGGGAGATAGCGTATTAATCACCCAAATCAATGACCAATTGTGGATTTTAGCCATATTGGAACGGGCAGGGCAACAGCACAGCGCTGAGATCAGCGTCCCCGGTGATCTGACCATCACGTCTCAGGGAAATTTGAGCATGAACAGCAACGACTTAACCATCACCGCCAACAACGGAAACTGCCATATCAGCGAAATGCAGTACAGCGGGGAATCACTCTCGGCATGGATCTCAGTCACCCGTCTGGTTGGCAATCAGTTTGAATCGCTCTGGAAAACCGTCACACAACTCAGCCAACGCCTGTTTCGGCATACCACCCAAACAGAGCAGGTTCGTGCCGGTCAATTAGATATGCGGGCGGAAAATTACGCCCGATTACACGCCCAACAGACGATGGTCACGGCAAAAGCCATGACCAAAATTGATGCTGAACAAATTCATATCGGCTAACTATTGGCCAGGAGGAAAATGATGTTTGCTAACTCTCAAGGGGGTGGCATGGATCTCGCCGCACCTGATACTTGCCTGACACCCATGATGACACCGGTGCCGGTGCCTTATCCCAATATGGCACAAGGAACGGCCGGTATCAGTAATGCACCCAACATCTTATTTATGGGTTGCCCGGCGCATAATCTGGCAACCACCATCCCGATGACAACCGGCGATAACGCAGGTTCCAATACCGGCGTCGCTTCCGGCACCGTCATGGGTTCCGCCCGTCATGTCATGGGGGCTAACTCGGTCTTGATCAAAGGTTCCCCGGCAACCCGGATGTCAAGTTCTACCATGCAGAATTCGACTAATTCAATGGGTTCCCGCATTGTACCCAGCCAAACCAAAGTGCTTATCATCGCCGCCTGACCTTGGGTTTTTTACTTTATTAACAATAAACTATGCCTATAATTTTAAAAAATACTTTACGTTCAATCAGATTGTGGAGAAAGGGGCTTTTCCTATCCACAGCAATGATAACCATAATACCGTTAACCTTTGTGCTGTTAACCATAACGGGGTGTTCATCAAAGGCAACATTGCCGCCTTATAAATTCATCTTTAATACCGAATCTGATGTGAATGATTCAGCGCCGGTGAAAATAGATATCTTTTTACTGAAATCGAATGAAGCGTTTATGGCTGCCGATTTCTTTTCCCTGCAAGGCAAAGTTCAGGATGCGTTAGGCGATAAAGTGGTTAATGCAGATCAATTGTTTATCCGCCCTGCCCAATCCACCGCATGCCTGACAGAGAAAAACCAGCCGGAAGTTGGTTATATCGGGCTAATCGCTGAGTATAAAAAATTGAGCGGAAAGAAATGGCGCATTTCATTTCCCGTTCCTGTCCCTGAAAAACCCCCTTTTTACGAGTTCTGGCGTTCTCCTTCTGACGAACTACGTGTGTGCGTAAAAGTCACCAATGATGGCTTAAGTCTTATTAAAGAGTGCAATTCAAGTTGTGCGGCAGGAGATAAAGAAAGTGATGAATAGATCAGAAAAAGTTATCTGGACGGAAGGGATGTTTTTACGCCCTCACCACTTCCAGCAGGCTGAAAACTATTTGGAAGCCTATATTCGTGACTGGGGAATAGCACAAACGCCTTACTATTGGGGTTTTTTGACGCTCGAATTAGATCAAGAACGCCTCAATCACGGTAAAGTCAGCCTTTCTTCCGCCAGTGGTATTTTTCCTGACGGAACGCCCTTTAGTTTTGATGCCACCAATGCCCCCACGCCCTTACAGCTTGGTGAAAATCTGTCAGATACTCATGTTGTTCTGGCTTTGCCCATCTTCCGGCGAGGGAAAGAGGAGGTGATTTTCAGTGAAAAAGGCGACTCGTTAGCCCGCTTTGTCAGCGTTGAAGTTGAAGTCAATGACTTTAATGCCATGTCCGTCGGCAATGCGGCGATACAGTTCGGCCAAATGCGGCTGCGCCTGATGCTGGCATCTGATTTAACCCCTGAATGGACGGCATTAAGCATTGTGCATGTCATCAACAGAACCAGTGACAAGAAACTCCATCTTGACTCACTGTTTATTCCTTCTCTGCTCAACTGCCGTGCCAGTCCACAAATGGTCGGTTTTATCAATGATATACAGGACTTACTGGAACAGCGGCGCCAACAAATCAGCCAGCGCTTGTTACAGTTGGGACGATACAATGATTCTGAGATCATGGACTTTCTCTTGCTGTCACTGTTAAACCGCTACAGCGGCCAAGTGAACCACATACGGAATCTGTCATTACTGCATCCTGAACGGTTATTCAGTGAATGGTTACAATTTGCCACTGAATTGGCGACATTCTCCCAACGCCGTGTGCCAGAAGAGAATTTACCCCTCTATGACCATGACCACTTAACGCAGTGCTTTAATCAACTCATGTTCCAACTGCGCCAAGGGTTATCGATCATTTTGGAAGAACATGCGATTCAGTTGCCCTTAACGGAATACTCTCATGGCCTGAACATTGCGACGTTACCCGACGCCAATATGATACATGGGTTCAACTTTATTCTGGCCGTTCACGCTGACGTGGCAAACGATATGCTGATGAGCAACTTCCCCGCCCAAATGAAAATTGCCCCCGTTGGCCGCATACGTGAATTGGTTCAATTGCAATTACCCGGTCTTTCGCTGCGGGCAATGCCATCTGTTCCCAGACAGATCCCCTGGCATTCAGGTTATGTCTATTTCGAATTGGAAAAAGGGGGGGAGTTATGGAAACAGATGGAGAAGTCCAGCGGTTTTGCATTACATCTGGCCGGTGATTTCCCTGGCCTGAGTATCGAGTTTTGGGCAGTTCGTCATCAGGATAAATCGAGGTAACGCAGCCGATGATGCAGGAAAAGCAGAAAACTGAACCTAAAATGCTTTCTGGCGAGGCCAATCATAACCCATTGGTTGCTGCCGCAAATCCATTATTAAATACCATCCCCCAGATCCGGCATTCGACGGTTCACCCTGATCCCGCCCATTTACGCCAGCAACTGATCAATGAAATCCGGCGTTTTGAGGTGGAATGCCAACAGGCCAAACTGCCCCATGCAATGATCATTGGCGCCCGCTACTGTTTATGTACCGCACTGGATGAAGCGGCAGCACTGACGCCTTGGGGGCTTCGCAGTGTTTGGTCAGGCAGTGGCCTGCTCGTTACTTTTCACAACGAAACCTGGGGAGGCGAAAAATTTTTCCAGCTATTAGCCAAGTTGTCACAAAATCCCAGAGATCACTTGTTCCTGTTAGAACTGGTTAACTTCTGTCTCCAACTGGGTTTCGAAGGGCGCTATCGTGTGATGGATAACGGCCGCACCCAATTGGAAACCGTAAAACAACGCCTGTTTCAGTTAATACGGTCAATCAGGGGGAGTTATCCGGCTGAGTTGTCACAAAAAATACGCGCCGTCACCGCGCCGAATCCATCCTGGCACGTTTCCTTACCCGTGTGGATCTCGACAGCAATATTACTTTTTTTGGTCTGCATCCTGTATATCAGCCTGAATTGGCGGTTGAATGATATCGTCAACCCTGTTCTGGCCAAAATCTACCAGACTAATTTACCCGATGTGGCGGTCAGCAATCAGCTATCCCCCTCCACGCCCCCCACCCTGAATCTGCAAAATCTGCTGCGGGATGAAGTGGCGGAAGGATTATTGACTGTCACGGATAAGCATGACAGGAGCGTTATCACATTAAAAGGAGACGGTTTGTTTAACACCAGCGCCATTCAGGTCAAAAATGATTATTCGGATGTCATCCGGCAAGTTGCCGGGGCCTTGGATCATTTTAACGGAGAAATTCTGGTTGTCGGATATACTGATAATATTCCGATTCATTCCCGCCGTTTTCCGTCCAATTACGCGTTATCACTCGCGAGGGCGAAATCGGTAAAAAAAGCGCTGCAACGTTACCTGAACCAGCCTGAAAGAGTCAAAACAGAAGGCAGGGGTGCCAGCGATCCTTTAGTTCCCAATGATAGTGCCAGTCATCGGGCCCAAAACCGACGGGTCGAAATCACACTGTTAGTTTCTCCTGTAAATCAAACGAAGTAAGGAAACTAAGACATGTTGAATGCACTCTTTGCTCTTATTACCAGCCGGTTAACATGGAGTTTTATCGGAACCCTCCTTTTTTCTCTCGTTATCTGGTTTATCGGACCCATGACTTCGGTGGGTAATTCGGTTCCTTTTGCGTCAATGACGACACGCATCATTACCATTGTTATTTTATTCGTGACTTGGTTATTCACTCGGCTACTACCGCGGTTTTACCAATCCTGGATCAATCAAAAGCTAACTAAGCAATTAAATATCACCAAGGATGACAACGAAGAAAATAAGCAGATTGAACACCCTATTACCTTGGCAGAACGGTTTTCCGATGCAGCAAGATTATTGAAAAGAGCCTATTTTTCCGGCTTATACAGCAAAAACAAACCGGGTTGGATAAATTTTTTCAACCGCCAATATATCTATCAATTACCTTGGTATCTGGTTATCGGTGCTCCCCATTCAGGTAAAACAACCGCACTGGCAAACTCCGGCCTGCACTTTCCACTGTCGGACTATTTTGGTAAATCCGCGCTGTACAGCATGCAGGGCAGGGATAGCTGTAACTGGTGGTTTACCAATAAGGCAGTTCTGCTCGATACCACTGGCCGCTATACCACTCAGGACAGTGTGCAACAGCAAGATGCCGATGAATGGAAAAACCTTATCCGGTTGTTGAAAAAATACCGTATCCGTCAACCGCTTAATGGGGTCATTATGACAATCAGTGTGGAAGATTTACTGAATCCATCGACTGAGAAACGGGATCAACAGGCTTATATGCTGCGCCGGCGTCTGTCAGAGTTACATGAACAACTCAAGATACGGTTACCTATTTATATCATGGTGACCAAGACCGATTTATTAAAAGGGTTTAGTGCATATTTCGCCCATTTCGACAAAAAATCCAGAGAACAAATTTGGGGGTTTAATTTCCCGTGGGAGTCGGTTCCACAAGGCAAATGGCATAAAAATAGTCAGGTTGATCTGAATGAAATCTTTGAACAACAATATAGCCAGTTACAATTGCGGTTGGAGGCTGAATTACCCTCTATTCTGTTAAACGGACACAATGCACGCCAATGTGCTGAAAGTTATCTATTTCCACAAGAAGTTGCGTCCCTGCGCCTACTGATTGCACAATATCTTGATATTGTCTTTGCCAAGTCGGGATTTGAAATTCCCTACTATCCACGGGGGCTATATTTCACCAGCGGGACACAAGAAGGGATCCCATTTGATAATGTGATGGAAAAATTTAACCACGTTTTTCAGTTACCCACCGATAACAATAGCCATTCGATGTCATGGGTGAATGATAAAGGAATCATTCACCCTACCCCGACCCGGCAAACTTATTTTTTAAAAAATTTACTGGACAATATTTTTCTGGAAGCAGGCATTGCCGGTTATAACCGCTGGTGGATATACCGCAAACGCGTTCTCAGTGGGTTAGGATATATTATTTCGGTTGCCATACTGGCATTGATGGCTAATTTACTTTTGACCAGCTATAGCAATAACAAAGATTATCTGCTGGAAGTCCAGGCCAAAATTCCGGCGATTGTGAAACAAGGTGTGCAATTAAAAAACGACACCCATGATATTTACGCCTTATTACCTATTTTAAACAGTTTGGCTTATTTAGATAAAAGCCAGCATTTCTCTTTAGCTGATCCCCCGTTATCCTATCGGATGGGGCTGTATAGCGGTGAACAAATCCACGATGCCAGCCAGTCGCTGTACAGAAAAGCATTGCAAACATTATTGCTGCCTCAAATAGCCACCATGATTACCAGCCAGATGCATGATGATCACGGTGAGGACGCGGAGAAAAGTTACAATACGCTCAAGGCTTATCAAATGTTATATCAGCCTGAACATTATGATGGTCAGTTCCTGCATGACTGGAGCATGCAGTATTTGAAAACCCACTTAAACGCAGATACCACTCAGCAGCAGTTGCAACAAATTGAGGAACATATCGGCCAATTGTTAGATAACCAGGTTGTCACTTCCCCCTTTATTCGTGATGATGCCCTGGTCGAAAAAAAACAGGCATTAATCAGCCGCCTGCCACCCGCACAACGCGCTTATCACTATTTAAAAGAAAAGTTGATGAATGATCCCGATTTATCTCCCGTCAATTTGGACACGCTTGCCGGCCCTCAGGCTGAATTGGCTTTCTCACGCATCAGTGATGCCCCCATGACGGAGGGGATAGCGGGCATGTTCACACCGGCGGGTTATCAGAAAGGGATTGGAAAAGACCTCAATACCTTTCTGACTACCTTATATTCACAAGACAACTGGGTGCTCGGTACTTATGCAAACAATAATTACGCAAACAGTAATTATGCAAACAGTACTTACGCAAAAAAGCAGACCGATAAGGAGATCAAATATTCCGTTAAGCAATTTTATATTAATGACTACCTCTATCAGTGGAATAAATTTTTAGCGGATATTCGTTTAAGAAATATCGATAGTTTAGAGCAACGGGCCAGCACAGCGCGTTTATTGTCTTCTTTCGATTCCCCCATGCGCAATCTTTTAATTAATATCAGTAAAAATGTCACCCTGAATGAAAATAACCAGAATATCAGGCAACTCAATAATATTATGAAGAGCGATATTGTGAAGAATCAGTCGAATAAATTAACCTCGAAATTAGTGCCCAGACAGATCTCCAAATCAATGCTGTCCCATAACGATCAATCTGTACCGGAACCGGAACAAGCAGTAGAAGAACATTTTGCCCCCATTATTGAGTTAGCAAAAAAGGCCAACAAA
Source organism: Xenorhabdus sp. IM139775 (assembly GCF_028598745.1). Classification (GTDB taxonomy): domain Bacteria; phylum Pseudomonadota; class Gammaproteobacteria; order Enterobacterales; family Enterobacteriaceae; genus Xenorhabdus. The sequence continues at coordinate 36,502 of NZ_JAQRFK010000020.1, read as the reverse complement.
AACAGCCCAAATATCCCTTTTGATAAAACTTTAAAAGAAATTGGTGAGTTATACCTGTATTTAACCGCAGTGCAAAATGCGACCAATACGGGAATGCCCCTGCCTGACGGTAAGATTATTACCCAGCTGCAAACAACCTCGGAACTGCTGCCCATGCCGTTCAGGAGTATGGTTTCCTCACTCGCGGTTGGTGCAAGTCACGATACACAGCTCAGTGACATGAGAAATGTCGGCAAGCACCTCAATGCAGAAATCGGCGTTTTTTGCAATCAGGCCATTGCCCGTCGCTATCCGCTGACGCCTAACGCACGGCAGGATATCAAGCCTGATGACATGGCACGGATGTTTGCGCCTGATACGGGTTTAATGGACAGTTTTTTCCAGAAAACGTTAGCTGGCAAGGTCGATACCCTGCAACCAACATGGCAATTTATGCCCGGCGTGAATGGCAAATCCCTGCCGGGGGGGAAAGCGTTGCTCAGGCCTTTCCAGCAAGCCCAGATTATCCGCGATACGCTATTTACCGCCGGCACCCCAACGCCATTATTTCACGTCATGGTTCGGCCGGTCAGCATGGATAATGAGATATTGAGCATGATTCTGGATGTCGATGGACAAAAAATAGAATACAGTCACGGCCCACCACTTTCACAACTCATTAGCTGGCCGGGACCGGCTAAAACGAATCGGGTTCGCATTCAATTGAATTTAAGTGATGGTACAACCGCAAACTTATCCGCATCGGGATTCTGGGCACTAAACCGATTGCTGGATCAAGCCAAACGAACTTGGCTGGGCAAAACCGGCAACTCAACTGGTGCTGATGATACGAGCTTACGGGCAACATTTAATATCAGTGGCCGTACGGTGTTACTGGAGTTTACACCGAACAGCATTTTCAGCCCGTTTCATCTCCCTGTTTTCTCGTGCCCAAGCGCAGAACGGTTTCAGGCAGCATAATCAATATCTCCATGATCGCTCCATGATCGCCCCATGATCGATAGCCCACGGTGAACTGAATATAAGCTGAAAATACCATGAATATTGATGCCTTACTCACACCCATCAGTGCAGAATTTCCCTGCGGGGAAGACCTCGAATACGATGATGAATTTTTGGCGCTGGAGCGGTTTCTGATTGAAAAGCCAGAGCAACAGTTCGGTGATGTGCTGATCGCTGCTGAACCGCCCAACTGGACAGAGGCAGAAAAAACAGCCATCCAACTGCTGTCGCGTTCTAAAGATCTGCGTATCATCATCGCCCTTATGCAGGCATGGTTAAATCTACGCGGGATCTGTGGCTATGCTGATGGCCTGAATTTACTCCGCCAGACGCTGGAACGTTACTGGCAGGATGTGTGGCCAAAACTGGAATTTAATGGTGAATATGACCCGCTGCTTCGTCTCAACACACTGGCAGCGATTGAAGATGGTTCTCCGTGTACGCTGAAAGCGCAACACACCGTGATCCTTAAAAGTATTTCAACGGAATTATCGTTACAGGAAGTCTGCTTGCTGCTTAACGGGACAGTCACCGAAATCAAAGGTTATACCGGTGGGCGCAATCGATTATTGGATGAATTAAAACAACAATCCCACAGCCCTGAGATCTTGGCCATCGCCACCATTCGCGAGCAACTGACTGCCCTGATTGACATTATTCGCCACCATTTATCCGACAATCATATTCCCGAATTGCCGCAATTTTTAAAACAACTGGATACCATCATTGGATTTTGTGGTATTGCAGAAAATATTGCCAATACAGAACACGTTGAATCTGCGCCAGTGACGAAACCGAAAACCGCAACAGGACAAACAGCAGCAACAGCAACCCTTGCAGCTTCCGAGGAAGTGACATGGGTTAGTTGGCACGACATTGAAGCCAGTCACCGTGATGATGCGCGTATTTTATTGGAAAAAGCCAAAATTTATTTTCTTCAACATGAGCCAAGCCATCCGGCTCCGATGATGATTGATCGCATTCTGCGACTGATTGACAGTGATTTTATGAATATCATCAACGATCTTGTGCCGGAAGGGTTAAATCAGCTTGAGAGCATTTTCGGGCGCCCACATAATCCTGATCATCACTCTGATAGCGATTAAGCCTTTCTTGTTTTAATCCATTCACTGATTTGTCAGTGAATCTCTTATACCCAATCACTTTCTAGTTGCAACCCTGACGCCAAAGGGAGCGGCTCCTGAAACCCATCATAAGCTAACCACGGTATAGCATCGGGTCGGGATACGTGTACGTCACTTATAAACTTGCGGCTTAAAGATAAAAGGGTATCAACTTAGTTATCTAGCCAGTAATGGAGAATGTGTTATGAAATCCAGCGGACAAAAGTTTATCGGACGCAATCGCCCTCCTCGCGTACAGATTGAATACGATGTCGAGCTTTACGGTTCAGAGAAGGCGGTTCAACTGCCCTTTGTTATGGGAGTTATCGCTGATTTGGCCGGAAAACCCGCAGAAGCCTTACCGGATGTCACTGATCGCAAATTTTTGGAAATTGACATTGACAACTTTGATGAGCGCATGAGTTCAATCAAGCCAAGGGTGGCCTTTCAGGTTGAAAATACCCTGACCGGTGATGGTAAGCTGAATATCGATTTAACCTTTGAAAATATGGAAAATTTTCAACCCGATGCTATAGCCAAAAAGGTCGAGCCATTGGCTCAATTGCTGGAAGCACGCACCCAACTGGCAAACCTGCTTTCTTATATGGACGGTAAAAATGGCGCAGAAAAACTAATTGCCGAAATATTGCAAAACCCCGCCCTGCTGCAATCCTTGGCGGAAGCACCAAAACCTGAAGATCACGCTTCAGAAGAAGGTACTGAAGATAAGGAGTAATTGATGAGCTCAACTGAACAAGAAACCCAGATTCAACAAGCACAGGTATCGAAAGAGTATACCCCTGATGAATTCAGCGCATTGCTGAACAAGGAATTTCGGCCGCAAAGTGACCATACCCGCAGTGCCGTCGAAAATGCGGTGAAGACACTGGCACAGCAAGCGTTGGAAAATACGGTTACGCTTTCTGGCGATACCTATCGGACTATCCAGTCATTGATTGCTGAAATCGATGCCAAGATATCACAACAGATGAATCATATTCTGCACCATGAAGAATTCCAGACCCTGGAAGGGGCTTGGCGCGGTTTGCATTATATGGTCAACAATACCGAAACCGATGAAATGCTGAAAATCCGTGTGATGTGTATTTCCAAAAAGGAATTAAGCAACACACTCAAACGTTTCAAAGGAGTTAGCTGGGATCAAAGCCCGATTTTCAAAAAGATCTATGAAGCGGAATATGGTCAATTTGGTGGCGAACCTTTTGGCTGTCTGGTGGGCGATTACTATTTCGACCATACGGCACCGGATGTTGAACTGCTGCGCCAGATGGCACAAATCAGTGCAGCGGCACACTGCCCCTTTATTTCAGGCGCATCACCGAGTGTGATGCAAATGGAATCCTGGCAGGAACTTGCCAATCCCAGGGATCTGACCAAAATTTTCCAAAACACGGAATATGCGCCTTGGCGCAGCTTGCGTGAATCTGAAGACGTGCGTTACATCGGGTTGGCGCTGCCGCGTTTCCTCTCGCGCCTCCCCTATGGCGCGCTGACTAATCCCGTTGATAATTTCAATTTTGAGGAGAATACAGAAGGTCCAACCCACAATAACTACACTTGGGCGAATGCCGCTTATGCCATGGCCGTCAACGTTAATCGCTCTTTTAAGCTGTATGGCTGGTGTACGTCTATCCGGGGCGTAGAGTCCGGCGGGATTGTCGAAAACTTACCTTGCTACACGTTTCCCTCTGATGATGGCGGCGTGGACATGAAATGCCCCACCGAAATCGCCATTAGCGATCGCCGTGAGGCAGAGTTGGCGAAAAATGGGTTTATTCCGTTATTGCATCGCAAAAACACGGACATGGCTGCCTTTATTGGTGCCCAATCGCTGCAAAAACCGGCGGAATATTACGACCCGGATGCGACTGCCAATGCCAACCTTGCTGCGCGTTTGCCCTATTTATTTGCCTGCTGCCGTTTTGCCCACTACCTGAAATGTATCGTCCGCGACAAAATCGGGACGTTTCAGGAGCGTTCTGATATGGAACGTTGGCTGAATGATTGGATTATCAATTATGTTGATGGTGATCCCGTTAATTCATCACAAGGCACCAAAGCGAGGAAACCGCTGGCAGCCGCAGAGGTTCAGGTCGAAGACGTAGAAGGTAACCCGGGATATTATCAGGCTAAATTTTTCCTGCGTCCCCATTATCAGCTCGAAGGCTTGACTGTTTCCCTGCGCTTAGTTTCAAAACTCCCTTCATTAAAAGGAGCCTGATCTTAATACATTAAGATATTTTTATCGATAACACATCTTACGACCCAAAACCTCCCTACCCATCCTTAATGTTCAAAACGCATATATTTTTATGCTTAACGCCAATAGGTATTTATTGAATGCTTTTATTGGCCCCATTAGTTCATTCAACTTTAATAAGGCGGAAGTTATGGCTACTCCAGGTATTGATGCATATATTAATTTTACTGACGTTAAAGGAGAATCAGGTGATAACGAGTTCAAAGATTGGACGGCGGTCAGATCGTTTTCACTGGAAGTGCTTAACCGTATTAATCAGGCGACTCAGGGCACTGGGTTAGGTGCAGGTATCGTGTCAGTTTCTGGTTTGTCTCTGGATATCTTATTTGACAAATCGGCTATCACCTTACGCCAGTATCTCGTCAAAGGGACACATATCAAGGAAGTGAAACTGAATGTACGTCGGCAGGGAGGTAAGCAAGAACCTTGGTATACATTAGTCCTGACCAATGCCTTGATCGCGCGTTCCACTCTGGCCTACGGGGATGGCGGTTTTTATGCTTCCATTCTTATTGCCTTCCAAAAACATAAAGAAAGCTATTTCTCGCAAGAATTCGCCTCGGGTGCTAAAGGTGCTGAAGTCAGCTATGACTGGGATTCTTATAGTAATCAAGGCGGTTAACACGCATAAACCAACATTAACAGCCTTCCTGTGGATGTCCACAGGAAGGCTAAATAGGTATCTATACTTATGAGATTCGCCATTGTTAAAAACTCAGGCTCAAACCCACCCCCGCAACTGAGTTATGACTTTTCTCCCCCAGGCGGCACGATTGGTCGCGGTACGGAAAATAATTGGTATTTACCTGATGACGATCTGACCATTGCCAGATTGCAGATCATTGTGTCCATTTCTGTTGATGGAGAATGCCGGATCAGTAATCAAGGCTCAACTTCTGAGGTTTTGCTGAACATGATCCCCCTGGCTCCCAATCGCCAGATTGAAGTCCGCGATGGTGATATGCTGAATATTGGCGATTATCAGATCCAAATCATGGATACCGATAAGGGGTCATCACAACAGGCGACCATCCCACTGGCTGCTGGTGAAGCAACAATTTCCAGTGAAATTTGGGACGATATTGAGCAGCTTTTCACCACACCTGATGCCGCACCACCTCTTGATCCTCACCAGATTCAACCCGCCTTGGACGGCAACGATCCGCTGGACAGCGATTTCCTGAGAAACAATCCCCTGATAAAAGACCAGCACACTCAAGAACGGAATCCCATTGACCCACTGGCGCAAATTGAAACAACAACCGATCTTGATGCTTTGCAATTACGGGCCACAGATCCGATTGCAATGTTCGATTCAGACACGACTTTCCAGCAGGAAGACATCCTGAATGACCATACACCGACCACACTGTTGCCGCTTGATGATCAAGGTGAGGATAAACAGGAAATTGACCCGCTGGCACTGTTTGCGAATAAACACCTTTCAGACAAACACCTTAAGACGACACAATATGCCAACAATTATTATGCCAAAAACCAGTATGCCAAAAATAATGATCCCCTGAGCCAGATGTTGAATAACGCGGTTCCCTTGAATCCCGTGGATGATGCGGTTATTCCGCAACCTCAATCTATTTTTCCTGAACCCGCTGAACCCTTTGAATTATTTGAACCATCCCCTGAGCGGGCACGGGCTGATACCCCCAAAATCGAACCGATTGAAGAAGAAATTTTCCACGATCCCCTGAAATATGCCCAAGAGCCTCAGCAAAATGATGCCCGGCATCAGGGTACAGATAAATATCAGGCCGGTCGTGTCAAATTGGAAGGAAAGTTACTGACGGCGTTATTGGATGGCATGGGGCTAAAAGAGACAAACACGCTGCAATTTGATGAACAACAGATGTATCAGCTGGGTCTATTGGCCAGCCGATTAACCCAGTGCATCATCACACTCAACGCTTCACGTATCCAACTCAAACGTCAGGCAAATGCAGACATGACCCAATCCCTGCTTGACGCTAACAATCCATTTAAACTGTTACCTTCTGGCCAATCGGTTTTGGCACTGATGTTTGGTGGACATATACCCGGCTTTATGCCGCTTGAGCAAGCAACTCATGACATTTTAATCGAGTTACAAGCCCACCAACTCGGCATGATTGCGGGAATACGCGCTATTACAACCGATATATTGCATTTATTCCATCCTGCTGTTCTTGAACGAAAAGCGCGGGCAGATGATTGTCTGCCACGTTTGTCGTTATCATCAACCAACAAAGCATCCATGTGGGAATACCTCACTAAACAGTATCAAAAAGCCGTGCATGAGTTTGAACAAGACTCGGTTCTGTTTGGTGCAAATTTCCTGCAAGCCTATGAAGCAGAAGTGAATCGATATAAAGACTCTCAATCATAATGGCGAATAGGTGATCCATGAATGACAATATCACTTTACTGCATGGCGGTTATCAGAGTCGCAATAACCCCACGCGTATTGCTGCCAAAGATCGAATGCTGCCTTCTTTATTGGACAGGCTCACCGATAATGAACCGGATAAAAAGCAAGAAGCAGTCAACAATTACATGCTCTCGCACTCGGCCTTACGACAGAATGTGCTGAGGGATTTGCAATGGTTGCTCAATAATATCAATAGTGAATCTGAACAGAATCTCACCCCATTTTCAGAAATTCGCCATTCTGTTTATAACTTTGGCCTGCCCCCTTTATCGGGTAAATGCCTGTCTGAAATTGAGTGGGGAGATATCCAACATCGGATCATTACCGCAATTCATATCTTCGAACCGCGTATCATTCCCGACGGGCTTGAGGTCAGTTGTGTTTCCGATACCCACTCATTGACGCTATACAATACTTTATCCATAGAAATAAAAGGGTTTTTATGGTGCGTTCCCTGGCCGCTGGAATTCCTGTTCCGTAGTGATATCGATCTGGAAAATGGTTATTTCACCATCAAAGAAGCCGGATAACGTCGAGATAAAGAAGACACAAGAGGGGCCCATGGACAATAAATTGCTTGAGTATTATAACCGTGAATTAGTGTACTTACGTGAAATGGGCAAAGAATTTGCCGAACTCTACCCGAAAGTCGCCAGTCGCTTAGGTATGCATGGTATTGATGTTGTCGATCCTTATGTTGAACGCCTAATGGAAGGTTTCGCTTTCCTGACCTCTCGCATTCAGTTGAAAATGGATGCGGAATTTCCACGCTTTTCCGAGCAGTTACTGGAGATGCTGTACCCGAATTATTTGTCTCCCACGCCTTCAATGGCCATCGTCGAACTCCAGCCGGATACCAGCAAGGGCGATATCAGCCACGGGTTTTTAGTGCCGCGTGGCACCGTCATGCACAGCCAGACCTTGAAAAAAGATGGGATCAATTTCCACTATACCACCACACAAGATGTCACTTTGCAGCCATTGCAGCTAAAGAACGTTGAACTCGGCAGAATTCCGGCCAACCTTCCGCTCGTGGCCTTGAACCTTCACCAGTATGGCGCGGTCAGTGCCTTGCGCATTCACCTGAGCTGCGAAGGAAAATTCTTCCTCAATGAGCTGACGCTCAAAAAACTGGTCTTTTTTCTTTCCGGGCCGGATATTCAATCCCAGCAATTGCTGGAGCTGATCATGGAGCACTCTGTCGGCATCGTATGCCAGACACTGGGTAATGCCCCCCAATATCAGGTTTTGCCTGATGTATTCCCCCATCATGAGGGATTTGATGATGATCAGGCATTACTCCCCAATGACCCACGTAATTTCAGTGGCTATCGGCAACTCCAAGAGTATTTTTCTTTTCCCGCACGCTTTCAATTTTTCAGTATCAGCGGCATGGGATCTTTGCTGGAACAGACAACAGAAAAAAGTGAATTTGAGTTGATACTGCTGCTGGACAAAGCAGATGCCAATCTGGAACGTCTGGTGGATATCTCTTATCTGGCCTTAAACAGTACCCCGGTGATTAATTTATTCCCTAAAGTTACCGAACGTGTTTCCGTGGAAGAGAGCACCAATGAATACCATTTGGTTGTCGATAATATTCGTCCGCTGGATTACGAAATTTTTTCGGTACAACGCCTGCACGGGGCAGATATCAAACGCAAAGAAACCCAAGTATTCCGGCCATTTTGGTCAACCTTTAGTGATGACAAGGGCAACTACGGCGCTTACTTTTCCATGCGTCGTGAACCGCGTATTTTATCTGAACATGCCCATCACTATGGTGCCAGAACCAGTTATGTCGGAACAGAAGCCTTTGTTTCTATTGTTGATGAACAACATTCCCCGTGGTCCAATGAATTAAAATTCCTGACCGCCGATGTGATGTGTACCAACCGTGATTTATCAGCAATGCTGCGTCAACAGGATCTCGACAATTTTGCCATGTTGGATTCGATTCCCATCAACCAGATTGTGTTTCTCAAAAGACCCACCATCCCGCGCCCAGCCTTAACCCAAGGTTCGGCTTCCTGGAAATTAATGAGCCAGCTTCAACTGAATTACCTGAACTTTATGGATAAAGATGATGAGCAAGGTACTCAGGCACTGCGGCAATTGCTGAGTCTCTATGCCAACCTTGCCGACCCGGCTGTCATCCGCCAAATTAACGGCATCCGCCATTGTACCTTAAAGACCATTCATCGACGGGTTCCTGAACCCGGCCCGATTGTTTTCGCCCGTGGCGTCAGCATCAGGATAGAGGTGAATGAGCAAGAGTTTGCGGGAACCAGCCCTTGGCTGTTAGCCAGCGTACTGGAAAGGCTCTTCTCACGTCTGGTCACCATGAACTCGTTTACTGAAATGACGCTGTATAGCCAGCAACGCGGCAATATCGGTTTTTGGCCTGCCCGCATGGGCAACAAGAGATTGATATAAAAAATGAATACGCATCCAAAACAGGCTATTTCCCTGCATCGTCTCAGTCGGTTGCCCGATGATTTTTGGCAACAACTCACCCAAGCCCCTTGGCAATTCGACTTATTTCAAACGCTGCGCCGGATCGATGCCCAGTCCGGAACCTATTATAGGTTAGGCTCTGCCCCATTGCCGAAACATGATCTATTGCGGTTGGGGCAAAAGGCGTCCCTGATTTTCGCTCCCTCGACGATTGCCGACGTCAAGCCGCGGGAAAACTCAAAACTGTATGACATGCTCATTTACAGTTTCGGTCTGTTCGGACCCAATGGCCCATTGCCATTACATATGACCGAATATGCTTATGCGCGACAATATAATTATCAAGATCCCACCCTGAGCGCATTTGCCAATTTATTTCACCACAGGCTGATCCTGTTGTTCTATCGCGCTTGGGCCAATACCCGGCCCACCGTATCGCTCGACCGTCAGGATAACCAACGCTTTTGCCATTATCTCTCCTGTTTGGTGGGCATGGGATTGCCCGCACAACAAAAGCCAGACACCCTCCATGATCATGCCCGTTATTCATTATCCGGTCATTTATCCCGCCAAGGGCATAGCGCAGAAGGGTTGGAAAAAATACTGTCCTATTATTTCAAGATCCCGTTAAAAATTGTGCAGAATATTCCCCAATGGCTGAACATCGAAGTGCATGATCAGGCTCAATTAAAAGCAGGGCGTCACCTGCCCCGTTTGGGCCAATCGGCCTTTCTGGGTATTGCACTCTACGATATTCAACATAAGTTCCGCATTGAGTTAGGCCCGCTAAGCATGGCTGAATATGAAATGTTCTTGCCGGGAGAATCTAAATCAAACCAGTTAGGTGACTGGGTTTATCAATATCTGGGGATTGAATACGCATGGGATATCCGGTTAATTATTCACCAATCAGAGGTGAAAGGTATTCGTCTGTCAGAACCGGTCAAACTGGGATTAAGCAGTTGGCTAGGCAAAATTAAGCCGGGTAAGAATACCCGACCCGCCCATCGTGGCGATTTGATTTATCACCGTTAACCCTCACCCTACGGATGATACGCTATGTCTGAAATCAGTCGTTCTGTGCTCTTTGGCAAACTTAACCGTACCCTGTTCACGTCCTTAGAGAATGCCACCGCTTTTTGTAAACTGCGTGGCAACCCTTATGTCGAATTAGTTCACTGGCTGCATCAACTTATGCAGCAACAAAACAGCGATTTGCAGCAGCTTATCCGCTATTTTTCCCTCGATGAATCCGCACTGACGAAAGATATTGTGACCGCACTGGATCGCTTGCCACGCGGAGCCAGCGCTATCTCGGATCTTTCAGAACATATTGATAATGCGGTGGAACGCGCCTGGGTATACGGATCACTGAAATTTGGTGTTAATGAAATTCGCACGGCCCATTTACTGATAGGTATCTTGAAAACCTTTAATTTACGCAATGTGCTGAAATCCATTTCTCCCCAATTTGATCGTATTCAGGCAGATACCCTGCTCGACAATTTTAATGGCATTTGCAGCGATAGCGATGAATCTCAGGCAGCTGCATCATCAACCAACATACCGGCTGCCTCCTCTGCGCAACAATCTTCTCTGGCACAATCCTCTCTCGTACAATCCTCTCTCGCACAATATGGCCAAGAACTGACTGCCCGTGCACGCAATGGGGAAATTGATCCGGTATCCGGGCGTGATGAGGAAATTCGCCAGATTATTGATATCCTGATGCGTCGTCGCCAGAACAATCCCCTGTTGACTGGCGAAGCGGGTGTCGGCAAAACTGCGGTGATTGAAGGATTGGCACTGAAAATTGTGGCACAAGAAGTTCCTCCGCCCCTGCGCAATGTCCAGCTTTGGCTGCTGGATATCGGTATGCTTCAGGCCGGTGCCGGTGCCAAAGGCGAATTTGAATCTCGTTTACGTAAAGTGATTGATGAAGTACAGTCCAGCCCGACACCAATCATTCTGTTTATTGATGAAATTCATACCTTGATTGGTGCCGGCGGACAACAGGGAACCGGCGATGCGGCCAATCTGTTAAAACCGGAATTGGCGCGCGGTCAATTACGGACGCTTGGTGCCACCACTTGGTCTGAGTACAAAAAATATATCGAAAAAGATCCTGCCCTTACCCGCCGTTTTCAGGTCGTTCAGGTTCATGAACCCGATGAGAATAAGGCCCTGCTCATGCTGCGCAGTCTGGTCAAGCCACTGGAACAGCACCATCATGTGCTTTTGCTGGATGAAGCCGTGGAAGCCGCGGTACGCCTTTCGCATCGTTATATTCCCGCCCGCCAATTACCCGACAAAGCAGTGGCCTTACTGGATACGGCCTGTGCCAGAGTAGCAATCAGCCAATATGCAGAACCCCCGCAACTGGAAGATTGCCGTCATCGCATAGAAGCACGGCAAATTGAGCGGGAGATTGCCGAACGGGAATTTAAGGTAGGCATCGGTGATCAACAGCGGTCAGCCGCCATTCTCAATGAACTCTCCCGCCTGGAAGCGCAGAAAGCGCAATTACAGGAACGCTGGGAACAAGAACTTTTCTTGATCGATAAAATTATTTCCCTGCGCACACAATTACACGAAGAGCAATATGATGACGCCGCAGCAAAACACGCCGAATTGTCAGGGTTACAGCAACAATTGAAAACCTTACAGGGGGAAGAGCCACTTATCTTTGCCGCCGTAGACAGCAATATTGTTTCTTCCGTCGTTTCAGACTGGACAGGCATTCCCCTCAATCGCATGGTAAAAGACGAAATCGACGCCGTCTTACAGTTGGCAGATACACTCAGCCAACGTGTCATTGGCCAGTATCACGGGTTAGAGTTAATTGCCAAACGTGTCCGTACTTCACGCGCCAAACTCGATGATCCCAATAAACCCGTCGGAGTTTTCATGTTGTGTGGCCCGTCCGGGGTGGGTAAGACGGAAACCGCGCTCGCGCTTGCCGAAACGTTATATGGTGGGGAACAAAACCTGATCACCATCAATATGAGTGAATTTCAGGAGGCCCACACCGTCTCAACCCTGAAAGGCGCTCCGCCCGGCTATGTCGGGTATGGTGAAGGGGGTGTCCTGACGGAAGCTGTCCGGCGGCGTCCTTACAGCGTGGTCTTGCTGGATGAAATCGAAAAAGCGCATCCTGATGTGCATGAGATTTTCTTCCAAGTCTTCGACAAAGGCTGGATGGAGGATGGCGAAGGACGCCATATCGATTTTCGCAATACCATTATTCTCTTGACATCCAATGTCGGTGCTGATCTGATCAATGCACTTTGCACTCAACAAGACGCGCTTCCAGCGCCAGAAAAACTCAGCACAGCGTTGCGCAAGCCATTATTGAATGTGTTTCCTACCGCCCTGTTGGGACGATTACTGGTTATTCCTTACTACCCATTGAGTGATGAAGTCATGATAAATATTGTGCAATTACAACTGGCGAAGATTAAAAAACGTCTGTTGGAAAACCACGGTATTACAGCAACATTCGATGATGTTATGGTTGAGCATATCGTCAGCCGGTGTACAGAAATTGAGTCCGGTGGCCGTATGGTTGATGCTATCCTGACAAATACGCTGCTGCCGCAAATCAGTCAGCAACTGCTTTCTGCCAGCACGCATGATGAACAATACCATCATCTTCGGGTTTCTCTCGAACAGGGTGAGTTTCAATTTCAATTCACGAGTTAAATCACCAAGGGGCCATCCAAGTGCAGAATTTCTACCGAACTTATGACGATGGCAACATTGGCTTTACTCACCCGCTTCCCATTGGGTACTGTCTCAATGAATTTGAAATCGAAGAAGTCATTAGCAAAAGCAGGGGCAGTATTGTGTATCGTGTTTGGGATCATCATCTAAAACACGCTATTGCTATCAAAGAATATATGCCCCACTCTTTTGCCATCCGTCGCCGAGACATGATACTCGATTTAGGGGGAGAAAAGGACTTACGAAAAGAAAAGCTAAAAAAACGGTTTCATGCCGGATTGCAGGACTTTATCCGCGAAGCCCATTTGATGTCCTATCTCGAACATTCCTCTCTTCCCCATTTTCTGCGCTTTTGGCAACAAAACGACACGGCGTATATCGCGATGCCTTTTTACAGGGGCATGACATTAAATAAATTGTGGATAAGGCACTCACACCTTATTAATGAAAACTGGCTGCGTCAGATCCTGTTTCCGTTGTTGGATGCGCTTGATACACTCCACCAAAGAAATTATCTACACTGCGATATCTCTTTGGACAATATTTTAATCCGGGAGAGTCAATCCCCCATATTGCTGGATTTAGGATCGACCCGCCAGACAACAAAACGCTTGTCTGATGATACCGAGATAACCGTCCGATCCGGCTTTACCCCCGTGGAACAGTACACCGCCAATGAAGAAAACCAACAAGGGCCTTGGACGGATATCTACGCGTTGGGGGCGGTGCTATACACTTTGATTGTGGGCAAGCCCCCTCCCGTCAGTATTGTTCGCAATCTTGACGATAATTATCAGCCGCTGGCTAAATTACGGCCAGCAGGGTACTCCTTATCGTTTCTACATGCCATTGATGCGGCCCTGGCAATAAATCCGTCAGAACGTCCACCGTCCATAACCGAATTCGTGGCAATTTATCAATCAGCCTGATCCCACGTATCATCAATCAATGATGTCAGCACATGATCCTGCCAGTCCCCATCAATCATTAAATAATTCTTGGCATAACCTTCCCGCTCAAAACCTAACTTTTTAAGTAAATTGCCACTGCGATGATTATGTGGCATGTAATTAGCCATAATCCGGTGCATTTTCTGGTAGCGCTGCATATAGCGGATTGTCGGTTGCAAGGCTTCATACATTAGCCCTTGCCCTTGCCATTTTTCACCCAAAGAATAACCAAGGTAACAGGAATAAAACGCCCCTCGCACAACATTAGTGAAATTAGCCACCCCCATCACGTCATTTTCATCAGGATCTAATAACAAAAAATTAAATGCTGATCCCTGCCGTTGTGATTCCGCAATATAATTCAACCTGTTTGTCCACCCGGAAGGTTGATAAAAACTCCCCTCCCTGATAGGTTCCCACGGCTTGAGAAAATCTTTATTTTCTGCATAATATTCAGCCAATCGATAAGCATCCCGCTCATACACCACACGAACGACTATTCTGTCCGTAATAAAGCGGATTTTGGGGGATGTAGAACGATAACCAAACATGGTTTCTCCTGATATTAACTTTGGAATATGTTCTAATAATTTAACGCCTGCGACATTTTTTATCATCCTGCAACGATAAAAAAATATCATCTATCCCCCCTCTACCTTAATACCGAAATTAAGTCCAAAATAACCAGCAATTCATCTTCATCTTTTTTCATATTTCAAATAATTCAATGGTGCAAAATGTCATTAGTTTCACAAGCACGTAGCTTGGGTAAATATTTTCTTTTATTTGATAATCTATTAGTTGTTTTAGGATTTTTCGTTGTTTTTCCTTTAATTTCAATTCGTTTCGTCGAACAACTGGGTTGGGCAGCGGTTATTGTCGGTTTCGCACTTGGCCTGCGTCAACTGGTACAACAAGGACTGGGCATTTTCGGCGGTGCTATTGCGGATAAGTTCGGTGCCAAGCCAATGATTGTCACGGGCATGTTGCTGCGTGCATTGGGCTTTGCCCTGATGGCGATGGCATTTGAGCCTTGGATATTGCTCCTTTCCTGTATTCTGTCTGGATTGGGTGGAACCTTATTCGATCCCCCCAGGGCGGCATTGGTGATTAAATTAACCCGCCCACATGAACGTAATCGTTTTTATTCACTTTTATTGATGCAGGACAGCGCCGGCGCTGTCATTGGGGCACTGGTAGGAAGCTGGTTGTTACAATATAATTTCAATCTTGTCTGCTGGATTGGCGCAACCATTTTTGTATTGGCCGCCCTGTTTAACGCTTTATTTCTTCCTGCCTACCGTATCTCAACCATTCGGACACCTATCAAGGAAGGTTTGGCGCGCGTGATTAAAGATCGCCGATTCTTTTACTATGTACTGACATTAGCCGGTTATTTTGTGCTATCAGTACAAGTTATGCTGATGTTTCCGATCATTATCCATGAAATTTCCGGTACAGCCACCGCCGTTAAATGGATGTATGCCATCGAAGCCGTGATTTCCCTGACGCTGCTCTATCCGATTGCACGCTGGAGTGAAAAATACTTTCGCCAAGAGCAACGCTTGATGGCGGGTCTGTTTTTAATGAGTCTCTGCATGTTCCCAATCGGTTGGGTCAATCAATTGCATCTCATCTTTGGCCTGATTTGCCTGTTCTATCTGGGCATGGTCACGGCAGAGCCTGCGCGTGAAACGTTGAGTGCGTCACTGGCCGATCCGCGGGCACGGGGAAGTTACATGGGGTTCAGCCGCCTGGGGTTGGCATTGGGAGGCGCATTGGGCTATACCGGCGGTGGCTGGCTCTACGATACCGGCCATGCCTTGAATATGCCGCAATTACCGTGGCTTCTGCTGGGATTAATCGGTCTAATCACCATTTATGCCCTGCATCACCAATTCAACCAGAAGAAAATTGAACCTATCGTTATCAGTAAAATAAAATAGTGCGCCAATAACAATACCCTATAAACCTCAAGTTACGGCTCATAAGGCAAAAGCAACTGATTATCACCCTACGGCACGGGGTGATAATCAAGGCATCTTGAAGTACGACGGGTATAAGCAATCAATAAATCAAGACATATGCGGATGAAGTCTCTTTAATCAATATCCAATTCTTCACGTAACGCCTGCAATGCTTCTCGGGTCATTATCGCCAGCGTCCGATAAAAACCACTCGTTGCATGAGCTTCAACTTTACCGAGAAATTGCCCGCACCACGGCAATAAATATTCATCAAACAACTTAATTTGTGCCTGAACTTCATCTTCCGCCGCCTGATCTTCCAACCATGAGGCAGCCAACACTAAAGAGCCAAATTGATCAACAGGCGCGTCAGACACAGGCATACCCCGCTCGACTAAAAACTGACGTATCTCACTTTCATCCTTATCAGTATAATCAGAGCGGCAAACTGCAACACCCGCAGATTCGCCGGTAAATAAAGCCTGATAATCCGCTTCAATCGCTGATAATACACTCTCTTGCTGCAACCTATCCAACAACGCATCCTGCTCCAACGGCCACACTGGTTTCAGTTTTCCCTCCGCAATCATGGTGATCACGGGTTGCAGAACAGGATCTTGTGGTGCCCGGTTAAACAGTGTTCCCAATATACGGCAAACAATAGAAAATTCGTTCATGGTTTCATCCCTCCCAATAACTTACCTGAATAGTCAATAATGTTATTGTCCCTAATTATTTGCCTTGCTGTAAAGCAACTTGTTAATAGCCAAGGGTCGTATCAACGAGGCCGCTGGGTGATTGACCTTTTTCGATTCGCCGGATATTTTCACAAATGCTATCCATTGCTTCATCAGGCATCGTTTTTGCCGCAATATGCGGAGTGATATTAATGCGCGGATGAGTCCAGAAGGGATGAAGATTTGATAAGGGTTCTTCAACAAAGACATCAAGCGTAGCGCCGGCAACGTAACCTTTATCAATGGCGATCAACAAATCTTGTTCCGCAAGTTGGGCACCACGGGCAATATTGATCACATATGAACCCGGTTTTAACTGCTTAAATAATGAAAGATTTAAAATACCCCGCGTTTCCGGGGTATCCGGCAGGATATTAATCAACACCTTACATTCAGAAAGAAAATCACCTAACTGCGCTTTCCCGTAAAAACTTTCAACATGATCAATCTGTTTTGGCGTTCGGCTCCAGCAACGAACATGAAAATCAAACGCCTGCAATTTTTCAATCACGCTACGCCCCAAAACCCCTGCACCCAAAACCCCAATCACAAATTCCTTCCGATGATGGGGAGGCATGGGATGCCAAAGACGCTGTTCTTGATATTGTTTATATTCATCCATGCGGCGGAAATAGTATAAAATGGAGGAAACCACATATTCCTGCATTTGCCGTGCCATCCCGGCATCTTCAAGACGTATTAGTGGGATCGCCTGCGGCAGTGTACCCGGATTTTCCAATTCTTGTTTAAGGATGGCATCCACACCCGCGCCGAGCGAAAATATCCCCTTGATATCCTGACGATCCGCCAGCATTTCATAGGGAGGCAACCAGACTAAAGCATAATCAGCAGGCGCATTATCACCACTCACCCATTGCCGGACATTAGCTTCGGGTAATCTGGTTTGTATTCCTTGGATCCATTTATCAGAATTAAAATGAGAGGAAGGGTGAAAGAAAATGATGTTCATAAAATGTCATTCCTTTTTGTTTTCTAATAGAGTTAACTTATTGCTGAACGGTTGCAAGCCTCTGATAGAAAGACAGGAATGAAAATATTGATAATGTTATCTGGTTAACAAATTTTCTGTGATTTATTGCAACAAAGATTCACTGCAATAAAAACAATCTTTTACTCTCAAAACTGCCTACCGAGCACACAAATTGTTTTTTATTTGTCTAATTGGTCAAAAAGCCTGAAAAAATCATCACAAGCCTGTTGACGCCTGCCCTGCTTTTCCCTATAGTAGCGCCCCGTTGCAGCGATGAAGCCAAAAGAAATAACTGCAATAACAAAATATGGTGAGGTGTCCGAGAGGCTGAAGGAGCACGCCTGGAAAGTGTGTATACGTGAAAACGTATCGAGGGTTCGAATCCCTCCCTCACCGCCATATTCTATGAAAGAGCCTGAACGAAACACTCAGGCTTTTTTAGTACCAAGACAAGTAAGAAAAAAACACGGTGAGGTGTCCGAGAGGCTGAAGGAGCACGCCTGGAAAGTGTGTATACGTGAAAACGTATCGAGGGTTCGAATCCCTCCCTCACCGCCATTTTTTATGAGAAAGCCTGAACTAACGTTCGGGATTTTTTGTGTTTATACAAACCTTAATACAAATTAAGGATTATCACTAGAATCTGTATCATTTCCCATCTTAGCATTATTCAAAAGTTCCGTAATATACCAATGATTCTTACTTTGATCCTGCCTAATAAAATATTGATGACCATCAATCGAAAATGGAACTTGATATTGATAACCAGTATCCCACGAATTTATCTGTTCATCTGCGGCTTCAGGAAGGCCTCCACTATATATATAACTAATAAACCAAAGGTTATTGTAAAGACTTTGGCCTGTAAAATAATATTTTTTTCCAATAGAATATGTAAACTGAGGACAATAAAAATGAGACCAAGTATTGGATGAGACCAATTCTCCCATTCTACCATCTCCATTTAATTTATAAGTATAAGCAGAACGGTCAATACTTGTATGGACATATAAGTATGTTTGCTCCTCCATCGAAAAGAAAAATGTCGCTTCGTAGAAGCTATCCAAAGTAAATTCATCTGTTATATCCCCCATTTTTCCATTAGGTAAAATTTTCCGGATAATACAAGGATATCTTTCATTTTTATCTTTATCTTTATCTTTACTATGAAGATAAATAAATTGACTACTACCAATTGCATACGCAAACCCTACATCATAGGCGCTATCCCAATAACCACTGTCTACAACTGTTTTTTCTCCTTTCTCATCGAGCTTCACAATAATCCAATAAGACTTAGGCGTATTTTTTGATGTGTTAATAAAATCCTTGGCTAATCCGAAAATATATTGCTCTTCCCCAAGAATAAAAGGAAATATTAAATCATAGAAATTTACCCATTTCTGCCCTGTGGATACTTGTTCTCCCATCTTTCCGCCTGATACCAGTTTATGCACAGTCACCAGATGATCACATTTACGTTGCCGGAAAAGATATTGTTGGTTATTAATAGAATAGGTAAAAATTGTTCTGATATATTTCCCATCGGCAGGAGGAGAAGTTTCACAATCCAGATTACGCTGAAAATGAATGGGTTCGATTGCGTGAGCTGTTTTGCTGGCATCCAAGAAACCCGTTAACGTTACCGTTTCCCCCTCTTTATTGGTATCATAAAGTTTAAAACTTGCATTTCCTGATATATCAGTAGTAACAGAAATCGCTTGAACTTGACTCCCTTTCTCAAAAGACGCCGAGCCTGTAACACTTAAATCCAACTGACGTTTAGCGAGATTTACCCCTGAACCGGTTCCTGTAAGGATCGCCTTAACCTTATTACTCTGCACACCATCAGCCATTGCATAGTCAGTAATTACATTAAAATTAAGTGTATAATGTGCTGTCGCTGTGAAATGATAGGACTGCACAGCAATTTGTCTACCGTTTTCCTGAAGAAAGACAGTCAACTGACCATCACCACCTACATCCGGCCCCACAATAGAAACAGAGGCTTCCCCTATTCCATCTGTCTGACAAGATAGTTTTTTTTGGTCTGTCTCTTGGCCATTAATGACAAAGCTACCTAATGAGCATTCAACAATTAACTCTAACTCACCCAATACAATAAATTCGTCATAAGCTAAAAACTGAATATTAGTAGCTGACCTTCCTTGAAAAAGTTCATAAGATTGAAAAAATTTCACTGAAATAGTCATATTATTCTGCTCAAAGTGTAAGAGGATCGACAAAAACAATAGTATTACGAATCTGTCCCATAGAAATACCATTAACATTAATAGTGAAATTAGTTCGAACAGCTTTATTGGATGTCAATTCATAAGTTAATATTTTACTATTATCAGGATTAAGTATTTCTAACGTATTACTACCGCCGTTAATTTTAATATCAGAACTATCGAAACTCACTTTAATGCCAGTGATTTTTTTTGATAAGAATCTGATAAGAAGAAAACATTGACAAATTCCATCTGCAACTCCATAAGAACTATAGGTATAAGAGAGTTCTTCTCCTGAAGATACCATCCAATTTGAAAAATCCAGAGGAACTTTATAGGCAATAATGGGATCTTCATAGTTAAGGCTTAACACGCTATTTCTGGTAATGTCATCACTATAGATACGAAGATAACCCACACCGCTTGCATCTAAGTTATCTACCACAGCATCACTAGCACCATTATCAAAGTGAGCATTTGTTAATTGAGCTTTGATTGGGTTACTACTTGAACCGGTATATATTACTGCTGTTAAAAAAGGTTTTACATCGGGATAATCTCTGGGACTAGGGCCAATGTTTTTGGTTGTTTGTACTTTAATATTGACAGTATCTATATCATTAAAAATGGAAACCTGAGTATAACTTGATATTATTTGTTTATTAGCAACAGAAAAGCTTGCAACAACAGACTCTGCTTCTAAAAAGTTAACTGTATTTGTTTTTATTGTATAATCTGCATAACCATTATTTATATCACTGGGAGTCAACAGAATATCATCAGATGTCAGAGACATTAATTCCGAACTATCTTTCCCCAAAATTTTAGCTGTAATCACTAAAGTATCATAAGGCGCTAACGCTTTAAATTTAACACGAACTCTAATTCCACCTTCATGTTCAATTTCTTGTAAAGATAATCTTGAACGTTTCTCATCAAGAAAGATGACCTCATTGTCTGAACTACCCATGCTAGAATCTCCTATAATTGTAATATTTGACACTGGTGAATAAAATTGATTCTTATTTAAATCTGTTACTGTATATTTAGCTTCACACGTTCCAAATATGCTCATATCTTTCACATAAAACAATAAAAAGTAAAAATCCTGTTCTAATTTATCTGCTGTTATATAGTAAGGAATACTTTTCACTTTAGCATTTTCATTACCTTTTACATAGATCTCCCCTTCTATTTTATCCAGCAACTCCACCTCGTTATATTTACCTACTTGCATTATTATATATTTAACATCCATTGCCATAATATCGGGCATGTTAACCACACTACCTAAACCACCTTGGGGTAATTTAGGTGCTGATAGAGGGTTTTTATTTTTTCCGCTCATAAATTACCTTTTAGAGAAATGATTTCAAAAAATATTTTTTCATTTAGTGAATTAATAATTAATGTTAAAAACATTAATTCACTTCTTTACTCCTCATACTGCGAGGAGTAAAGAGTCCTTATAATTTTGATGTTTTATTTATTTTTCCATTTTAAGGTGTAACAATAAACCCAGACCAAATACCACCATAGGTCACATTCCTATCATTATCATCACCAATTTGGTAATCAAAGAAAATCTCCCCACCATGATAAGGAAAGGCCCAATTATTATCCAATAAATTATAAGGTATATTAAACGTCAATGTTGCTGTTTTGCCACCCGGTTCATCTGGTTGGTATGGAATACGATGTTTAAAAGGTTGTGTTATCGTTCTGTTTTTTGAATTAATATATAAATTTAAAATAATTTCTGAACCCAGTTTTGCTTTAGTCGCATCACTGTTATCATTAGTTCCTGTTATTCTGACAAACAAACCTGCATCATCCGGGTTATGGCTATGATTAGCTATCTTTTGGTTATTGATATGATCATCTTGTTCCAGAAGCACATCGAAGCTGGTATAAACCTGACAAGGTTCATATACTCTGTTAACATCTTGCCATGGTTTATTTGGCCTTCCTCTATAAGTGATATCCATAGGGCTGGATTTAGCTAATATATCTCCATTTGATTGAATGACAATATAAGATAATTTTGATAATTCATTTTTCTGAAAAATAAAATAGGGTAACTCCATTAAACACGGCCTATTTTTATCTTTATCAAGAATCCTTGTGTAGTACTTATATTCTTTATTAACCAAAAACAACAAAAAATAACCAATTTCATAATCTTTGCACGGTGATATATCCACCCAGAATTTACTTTCTCCTTCTGATGTTAAATTACCGTCAATAGCTGTGATTACCTCCAAAGGTTGCTGATAATCTTTAATATTATCAACAACGATAAAAATAGAGTTTTGAGCAAAAACAAAATCGGTTGAATTAGGTATTGCAGAAGATAGTTCAATGACCAATGGTAATGATTCCCTAGGAGCAATATAAAACTCTACTTTTCCTTTTTCATCTGAATTTACAAAAAAACCATCATAGTCACCAAATTTCTGAACATTAACTTCTGTTTCTTTATCATTAGCATAAACAATTACTTCCTCTAACTCTCCAATAGCATTTGACTTTATAAATACAGGCACTCCTGATAATACCCTACCACTTTCATCCCTTATAATTGCATGAACTTTAGTTGATATAGTCCCTATTTGAGAATTATTAAATGATATTGGCATTGGCAAAAAAACATCATCGACAACTAACTCTAATGATCTGAAATCAATTGTTTTTGCGGTGCTTTGCAATGTTTGCGACTGAATGCCACTTAACGATGTTTTTACGCTAAAATAAATCTCTTCATTTTCAGATATAGAGTTAAGCACGGTAAGAGTAACTGTTGCCATAGCCTTCTTTTTATCTTGATCTAAAGTTAAGAAAATAGCATCAGAAGGCACGGTAATATTTTTACTATTATAAAAAATGATAGAGGAGTTATTATCTATACCATTATCAGACAACAAGGTCACTGTGAATAAAAAACTTTGCCCTATTATCAAATCACCATTATTAGGTAAGGAAAACTTTATTGCACCAGACATATCGATATTTCCTCATTTATATTATAAAAATATGATATAAGAGCGCTGTTATAGTCAGCGCTCATCTATTTTTTATCAATTAATTATTATCTGAATATGAATTTGGCACAGTCCCAATAAACCCACTCCAAACAGCACTGTATTGTACAGTTTCATCTTGAAAAAATTGATAGTCGAAACTAATATTACCACTCCATTCCACACCAACTATGTCATCATAGGGAATATGGAAGAAAATAGAATCTGGATTGCCTCCTTGACCACCAATGTCTTGTAAGCTAATTGGGGTAGTATAAGAAATAATAAAACTTTTGTTATCTGCATTCACATACATATTTAAGGTAACTTCCGTTATATTTAACGGCACTGATTTTAATTCCCCTTTAATATTTGTATTAGAGCGGACAATTTCAACAAACAATCCATCATGTTTATAACCAGGATATTTCATTATACTACTATGACTAACATCATTATCAGGAGGTATAATATTATCAGGGCCAACACCAAGACTGGTGTGAGTTATGCAAAGTTTATAATCTCTCTCAACTTTTTTTTCTGGCTCATAAGGAATACCACCTAAATACGTTACTTTTATTGGCACAGAATATGACACATCCCCAGTTGAACTAATCGCAGCATAAGAAAAATCAGATGGCTTACCTTGTTTAAAGATAGAATAAGGAAGTTTTATTTTGTATTTATCGAATTGTTCTTCTGGATTCAAAATAGTTACAGACTGACCGGTATAATTATTTTCAACAAAAAAAATAACCACATCCCCTATTGATGCCCCTGGATAACTGTTTATAATTGTTAGAAAATCTGGCTCTCCTCCATTTGCAATTAAACCATTAGGTGTATTACCAAGAATACTTGGTATACCTATAGAATTCATATAGCCAGGGTTACTATAGTTAACCGCATAAATTATATTCTTAGCTACAGCCATAGCTCCATTTATATTACCTGGAATAATAGTCAATAAAGTAAGTACGTTCACTAATGATAGTCTAGGATAGAGATAAAATTTCACCAAGCCATCTTTATTCGAAGCAATAACTAACCCTTTACTAGGACCAACTTTCTCAGGAACAATCTGTTTTTTATTATCAGCATCTTTAAAATCAAACTGTTCTATTTTATCTTTCTGTTGTGAAGTAATAAATACAGGAGTACCAATCAAGGGTTTATGCGTACTTTTATTTCTCAAAGTCGTGTATATTGCTGTAGGTTTTGATTGACTGCCATCTAACGGTACTTGTAGATAAGGCTTCTCAACAAAAAGCGCCAATGAATTTATATCAATTTCATTCGCTGTACCAGCAAATTTTATAGGCTGAAAACCACTTTTGTCAGAAACTACAGTAGCATCAGTATCGACTTCGAATGTAATGGAAGCACCATCTTTTACAGGGTTACCATTCACCTCCTTAAGCACGGTAAATCTCAATTGTGCGTAAGCTGTGAGTGCCTGAGATCCGAGTACAAGTGGAACAGAAATCTGGTCGAGTTGTATATTATTACTGGCATTTTTTATAATTATACTTTTTGCTGGTATAATAGGTTTATCCGAACTTAATGTTACAACAAAACTAACATATTGGCCGATCACTAAATCGGCATTATGGAGAATTGAAATATCCATTTTATTGTTTTTATCTGGCATTTTATCACCTCGTTTTAATTTACATTAGTTATAGCTTACTGCTGGTTTAGTTAACTCAGATTTACTATATTAATTTATTTTTCACATCAGGAACATTAAACTAATACAATAGTAACTCAGCATTATTATGATTAAAATAAATTTGAGTTCCTGTCGCGTAGAGTAAGCATATTAAAATCCAAAAACCAATGAAAAAAAGTTATCAACTGATAACTTTTTTTCATCACTCAGTGTTACATATTTTTATATGAGGCGTTTCATTTTTATCTATTTATTTTTTATCGCTGTGTAACATAAAATAACGCCTTCATTATAATTATCGAATTTATTATTCTTAGCATCATAAATTCGGTATTCACCATTTTCATTCATATCAGTGTTTTTTACTATAAAAGTGACTTTATCTTTTTCCATGCTAGGGTCATTAACAAACACCCCCCAATCAAATAAATTACCAAATTCGTTATGCAGAGAATAAATATCTGCCGAAGAGGCTTCCTTATCTGAAAACAGATCATTGTAAAAACCAGCAATTTCAGCAGAATTATTATCACAACTAATTTCATCAATTACAGTTTTGTATTCGCCAGAACTAAAATTAATCGCTTTGATAGCAGACATTTTATATTCATATAATTGAATTTCACCACTTTCCTTATTTATGGTTGAGGTTATTGTGGCAGAACCTGGCGTTATAAATTGTATAGGGCCGCGATTATCCGCGCCAAAATCTAACATTCCGTCTCCATAGATTGGTGAGTCAACATCAATTATCCCATAAGTGATTTCATCCTCGGCAAAAGAAACAGAAGGTTTTTTAGGATCTCTCAATTCCCCCCGTAATGTACTAAAAAAAGTATGTGGGTGGTCTTTACCGTTCGTATTATCAAAGAACTTATTTACTTGTTTTTCATGACCCTGCCTATAAACATACAACACCGCAGGTTGAGGAACAGGACTAAATTCCACGAATTTATCTGCATCAAGCTCAGCTGTCGTATGATCTGGTTTCGGTATCGTCAAAGTAACCTTAACTTTTTCAACACCTACATGACTCTTCAATGTTGCGTATAAAAACCCGTCCTTATCTGTTTTAAACGGATCATCATTTGTTGGTGAATAAGCTTCAGGCAGAGGCAATTTTTTGGCTTCAATCCTTCCTGTATAATTGTGTACCCATTTCACACCTTCGAATTTATGATTGACAACAGGATCTGTCGTGCCTTTTTTCACAATTAACGCTTTGTAATGATATTCCGATATTCCATCACCCGATAATGGCTTATTTTCATTAAAATCTGTCACTTCAACACTGACAATGTCGAACTCCACTGGAGGTTCAACGAATTTCATCAACCCCGAACATACCGCTGAGGCCGGATTTTTGCCATCAATATAAATACAGGCTTTTACCTGCTGTACCTTATTACTTTCTATATCCGCTTTCAGTGTACCATCACCAGAATTTACAGATTGTGGGATATCCGTTGGTGGCGATAAATTTGTATCAGGTGCCTCCGTACCATCTTCAAGTTGAGGTTTAGTCCATTTGAATGTAATTTCTTGTCCTTTATATACTGTTTTATCTTTTTCGCGCCAGACCGTCGCTGTTAATTGGTATTTTCCCTGGCTGCCAACAGTAATATCGTGATCTTTTGGTGATCTCTCAATAGTTATTTCCGTCCAGACAAAACTAATTTTCTCTTTCGATTCACCTTCACCGGATTGACCATCAACGGAAGCCGTAACGACGAGATCCTGCGTATCAACATGGCTAGTCAATGTTGCTGTTACTTCCCCGTTATTATCTGTTTTCCCGGAAGATGGCATGAGTTCTAAATTGGAATTATTTTTAACTTTCCAATTAACTATTTTACCCGTGACTTCTTCATCAACAGCATCTGTTATTTTTGCTGTACAGGTATAACTTTCCGTCACTAATACAGGGCGCTCACCACTGGCCTTACATGCCACATAAATATTTTCAGGTTTAATAGAAACTGGCTCTGCTGTCACAGCGGCTTGATGTTCAATAGCAAGTGAAACTTTCACGCCATTTAATGGAACAGAACTATCCAGCGTTGCGAGCAACTCACCAACATCATTCGTCCTGGTTTCCTGTGTCCTTAGCTTAACATCTTGCCCTTTATCATCTGTTGCTTTCCATATAACAGCATCAATTGGCTGATTTATCACCTTGTCTTTATTACGATCAACAATAACGGCTTTGAACGTATAGAATTTCCCATCACCTACGGTCAGGGGACCTTTGAAATCAACTGCCAAAACTCCATCAATATGGTAACTTGATGTATCCGCGATAAAAGCCACAGGTTTTGCTAAAAACGGGGCTTTTTGATTTTCAACGGCAAGAGAAATTACAATATTATCAACAACAGCCGTACTAACCAGTTTCGCCGTTAATGTTCCGCCAGGCCCCGTAGTATCAACCCCATTGCTGAAAGTGAATTTGAGTCCTTCGGTATTATTATTTTTAGCCCAGTTTATATTGGAAATTTTCTGTCCCTCTGGCACAGCACTTCCATTACGGTCTACGATATAGGCCGTATAGGTATATGTGTTATCATCATTTGCGATGAGCGGGCTTTTATTATCAATGATAATATTGTCGACACGGTAACTTTTAATATCAGGAACAAAAGAAACCGGCTCTGCTGAAGCTGACGCCTTGTTTTCAATAGAAAGAGTCACGACTACATCTTTTAATGGAATTTTACTGCTTAATGTTGCCGTTAATTTTCCTTCATGCGTCTTAACGGTGCCCGTTTGGCCATCTACAGGAATATTTTTAACTTCTTTGCCTTCTGAATTTTTGCCTACCGCACTCCACTTTACATTATCAACCTCATCGACCGCTAAACCGTCATTAGCGATGATATTTGCTGTATAAGTATACTTTTGAATACCATCTGCAACCTGCGCAATTTTGGGATCAGGGGTGACATTCAGTTTACCGTCCTTGATTTTGTATTGCGATTTATCCTGACTAAATTTCACTGACCCTATTTTTTGCCGTGGAGCACCATCTAGCTGTATATAAACATCTACCTTATCATACGGTTTTGTACTGACTAACTCGTTAGGTTTTAATTTCCCTTTTTCATCTGTTAATTCACCCTTTTCATTTGTTTTCGCAGGTTCATTATTCCACATAAACTTTAAGCCAGAGTGCTCACTTAAAGCCGGCTCAGTTGACCAGTTAACCTTATCAATTCTGGCATTTTTGACAAATGTTCCGGATGGAGAACCATCATAGGTAATAACAGGGGCATCAAAAGTATATCCGTTTTCTTTTTTACCGTTTGCTGTTGGTAATTCAGGCGGAACAATGTTCACTTGCCCATCAATCAAAAAAGGCAGAACTTTTAGATGTACTTCAATAGGCTTGACTTGTTTTCTTTTTATGGATTCTGGCAATATATTAAGTATGTAATCATTTTGATGTGTTTCTTGATAGCTGGGCAGGGTAATGGTGATGCTGTTACCTGATTCAGAAGAAAGTTTACCATTATTATGGTGAAATTCTTTATCTGTAATAACCCATTTAATCTGTTTAATATCAGAATCAGGCGGCACCGGTGAATTAACCTTTATCTCTTGATGGCCATAGCCTACAATAGGCTCCAACTCGATCAACGCTGCTTTTTCTTTTTTCTGGTGTTCCAAAACAATATTATTATTTCTTTCTACTAAATCGTAACGGCTACCCGCCAATGTCCGCATTAAGGAGACATTATCTGATGATAATTGGGCATTAAGAGGGACACCAAATTTATAATTTAAATTTGCCAAAAATTGAGTTTCAGTATGACCACTTTCTCCTTGCTTATAATCCATCCCCATTTTAAATAATGGAAATGGAGTATAAGTCAAGCCTAATGTAGCTAGACTGGGGTTTTTCTGCTTGGTGTCAGAATCGAACAACATTACATTATTACCAAGATATTGCTCATACGTCAGTTTTGCACCCAGATTAGGGTACGCAGGCAGGAAAAATTCTCCCGTTATATCATAGCCGTTAGCAGCACGTTCATGATAATCATCAAAATTCTGTGATTCTTGCCAACTACTTAAGTGATAATAGGCATTAGTAGAAAATTTAATATAATCTCCCCATATTTCCCCTCCTAGCCCTAGACGTTGATTTTTTCCTGTAATATCATGATCATAAAAAGTATTTAGGCCATACATCCAATTTTGATAAAAATAACGGCCACCTAAACCTACGTTAACTATATTCCGACTATCTTTATTACGGTAACCCAATTGAGAAAAAAAGAGCCAGTCTGTTTTACTATCATAAAATGGCAGTAATAGATCGAGTGAGTTGTTTTTCAACGTCCCTTTCTTATCCAATCCAAAGTAAATTCTGGCAGAACCAAACTGAGATAACCATTTTTGCATCTCAGAAGAGACAGTTCCGTTAACTTTACTCAAAGCATAGGATTTTGCTTGTTCAGCTAACTCTGAAGGAGAAGAAGACAGAACATGGCTTACTGTTTGGATATTATTTACAAGAACATAGGGTGTATCAGACTTTGAGTTATCATTGTTTTTTTTTAAATGAGCATATGATTTTTCAGTTATTATATTACCCTCAGCTAAAGCGTTAATCATAGTAGAAGGTATTAGCAATGTATAAAAGAGAACAAAAAAAACAATGCTTCTCTTAGTATAGGATGACATAGATGAACACTTCAAAATTTTCACTATCGACTGAGACATCTTTTAGTTTCTCATTTATTGAATGATGTTAATTCCCACTCCTAATATTAGTTAAGATATAAAAAATGGCATAATGCAAAATTTTTATCCCATGATCATATACTGAATTGCCATGGTTAATATTTTCAGAAAAATACTTAATACCCTGTTTTTAAACATTTTTAATCAGCGAGGCCGATGGCAACAATCCGAAGGGATCATTTAAACAGCACTTAAAATTTCCTATACCACCAACACAATTTTCCCAATATGCTCGCTGCTTTCCATCAGTGCATGAGCCTCTGAGGCTTGATTTAGCGGGAAGGTTTTAAAAATCGGTGGCTTAATTTTCCCCTGCGCCAATAAAGGCCAGACTTTTTCACGTAATTCCCTGGCAATATTGGCTTTATCTTCAACACGACGAGAGCGCAATGTCGAACCTGTGATGGTCAGCCGTTGCTTCAGTAGCAGCATCAAGTCAAGCTCTTTTGCGTTGCCGTTTTGTACCCCAATTTGAATAATCCTGCCCTCGGTGGCTGCTGCATGAAAGTTCTTTGCCACATAATCACCCGCGATGAGATCAACAATCACATCAAACCAATATCTCCCCAGCCCCAAGCTCAGGAACCGGCATTTTTATCGGCGTCAAAACATCAGGCTCTCCCGGTCGGCTAATCTCAATCGCGGCCATCTCCCCAAGAAATGAATAGACTGACATTTCTTTCTCCTTATCAGAATATATGGGTAAGAATGGTAGATTAACAACAAAGGCCGGAAGATAGCCAATTCATTCGGTTGTAGAACAGGCACTCATAAGCGATGCCTATCGATCATGCCTTTTTGTTATTTCTATAATAGGGAATAAATAAATTAAGCGTTCCGCCCCAAAACACGCCAGCCGATAAGCCACAAATAAAACCAAATATCACATTAAAATTGAAAGAATATAACAACTCAGAGTGAATACTTATCATGGCAGAAAAAACAAACTTCACGATAAAAACGATAACAATCAGAATCAAAGTCAAAGGGGTTCCCGAACGGATGATAAGGCCATTTTCATTATTTTTCCTTAATCTTGGTTGGTTACGCCATAAGTTCCAACCAATCATCCCTCCTACAACGATACCTGCAATCAGTGCCAAAAATGCTGAATCTGAGAATGTCGTTTCATTTAATACGTTGTAAACCGCCCATATAAAAAACAATACCGGCATAAAAAACAGCCGATCAATTCGCATCTCCCTGTCATATAACGCTTTGCTACCCCGTTGAATCAGAAATATGAATAAAATCCAAACCCAGATGGGCGTACCTTTGATAATGGCTAAAATTGACATATCATTCCCCTTCTTAACATTGAGCGTTAAGCTCTTAATAATTCTAATAAAATAGACCATCATTCATGTTCATCTATCATTAAGCGATAAAAAACTATTGATGCTTAATTAAGATATAAATAAGTCATTCTGTTCATATCAGTTGCCAATGACTGATCTGGTTAAAAGTAACAAACATAAATAATACCAAAGGTAAACCAACTCCATTTCACCCCTGCCTTTTTTTCTTGACGGTTTCTTAAAAAATATGAAAAATGTCGTTAATGGCAACTTTATCTTTCCGTTAATTTCTCTCTTCTAACGATATCTAAGGGATAAGCAATGACATTTTTAGGCATAGTCAATAGCAAAGAATATAAGACATGGAAGTATCCGACCCCTTTTCTCGCTTGTTTTCATTTTTATGAAATTCATGAATCAAAACCTATCAACGCACCTGCAAGTGAGATTATTCAAGCGGTAAAAAATTTTGAAACACCTGATGATTTATTTATTAAAACCTTATTGATCATTAGAAACAGCCCAGATTATTTACTCAAAAAAACAAAAAGAAAGGACAAAAACCATGAATTTGGTTTAAAAACCTTTACTGTACTTAATGAAAACAGCCATGAAATATCAATGGGATTGACGGGTAAATTCTGGCAAATGGATTTAGGTATTATCGAACAACCTAATCTGGAATCATTTATTCAATTTGATGACAATAAATCAGCCAAATTAGTATTACGCTTTTTCGTTAAGGAACATCTTGATGGTTATCGTTCACTCGTAACAGAAACATTCGTTTTTTGTCCTAATAATCACATTAAGAAAATATTTACTCTTTACTGGTTTATCATCAGGCCAGCCAGTGGATTTATCCGAAAAAGAATGCTATCAGCAATGATTAATAAATTAAAAAAATAAACATACCTGAGACAAAATTAATTTTCTTGCCAAAGAAATATTATTTTCGCTCTCAGGCATAATAAATTCAAATGAATAAGGTTAATCTTTCCTTAATCCAAAGGACATACTCGAATCATATGACCATCAGGATCTTTTACCAGAAAAGTGCGGCCAAAAACGTCAGTATAGGGTTCCTGCTGAATTTTAATGTTTGGCTCCTGTTGCCATTGCTCAAAAAGCTGATCGACCTCTTCGCCGGAGGGTAGCATAATGCCAATTTCTGAAAACCGCGGCACGGTGTTATCTGGCTTCGTATCTCCGCCCCAAATAGCAAAAATCGCTTCCTTGCCCGCAGAAAATGCCACATAACGTGGGCTGGAAAAAACCGGTTCGGCATTAAAAATAGTGGTATAAAAGGCGCTGGAACGTTCGATATCAGAGACATAAATCAGTTGAAGATAGGGTTTAACAACAGAAACGGAATTTTCTGTCTCGTTCTTTTCAACCACAACCTTAAGCCTTGAAAGTGTTTCGACCAGATCCTGCGTCACTTGCTTAAAAAAACTGACAGCCTGAGCAGGAGGAATATTGCCTTCAGGTTCAAAAGAAACACTCACCTGAATACCCTTTGCCATATTATTTTCGTCAGTCAAAATTTGGTGACAAAACGTTAATACTCCCATCTGTGGCAGATTAACCTGATCAGTGAATTCTTTATTGACTTCAATCTTTGCAAGATAGAAACGAATTTCCGGCATCCCCCTTAATACCATCCTGCCATATTGCCCCGTTTTCACTTCGCCTTCGAATTCAAAACATTCAAGATCAATCTCCCATTTTTTCCGCAAATCAAAATCGACATAGTGGGCCCAAATCTGAGATGGTTTTGCATTGATCGATGTAGAAAAAGTCAGGGTTAACATAAAAGACTCCAATAGCCAGATAGTTGATTAAACACATTAAGTGTCCTCAAAATAGCAAAACTAAGTGACAGTTTTTGTCAGTAGCTAACGCGGTATTTTTTCCGTTTCCCGCCATTCTTTAAGTAACGACTGCCTTGAACGGGGATAACACTGTTGTTCTATCTTCAAATAACGCATTCTGTCCGATCTGAAATGGCGAAATGTTTTTCTTAATTCACACCAGCCAATAACGATACTGATATTGTCAAAATATCCCAACGCAAATGGCCATATTGTTCTGGCTGATTGATTGTTTTTCAGATCTAAATAAGTGAAGGTGATTTTATGCCGGTGACTGATCGCTTGCCGTATTCGCGGAATATCAACAGAAGGCTCAATTTTCGTCGCTGCTGGCCCAATTAATAATGAATTTGTCTCAAGATATTGTCTGAGTTCTGTGGGGATCACCGCCGCAATTTTACTGACCGCACTATTTGCCGAGGCTTTTAACTGTAGGTCGGCGCGTCTGGCTACCCAGCTCGCCCCTAACGCCAAGGCTTCTATCTCATTTTGTGTCAGCATCAATGGCGGTAAAACAAATCCCGGTCGTAAAACATAACCTATTCCCGCTTCCCCTTCGATCCTTGCACCTTGAGCCTGTAAGGTCGCAATATCACGGTAAAGTGTTCTTAAACTAATATTTAACTCCTGCGCCAATACTTTTCCCTGCACGGGAAAATGATAGCTGCGCAATATTTCCATCAGGGTTAATAAACGCAGTGCCCTAGACAATTTATCCTATCCTTAATATTAACCAACCAAATCTACCGAATAATGACATTCTTACCAAAAAAGTATCGGAGTAATGACTGTCTCTGGCGCCTCTTTTGAGGCGCAACAATCAACTGATTAATTTGGTAATGGAAGATTATGTTGAAGTTTTAAAAAGTCGTTTTCATTAAATTCAATGTTCACTTTTTCTTCTCTGTCATTTAATATTTTTTCCGCGATAAGATTGGTTAATGGTCTGATAATATTAAAATGATCACCATTTTCAATGCGGTAAATATACAAAGGGATATCTTTGTTTGAAGCTATCTCTTTAACTTCATCGAATTCCTCCCAGTAAGCATACTCTCCTTCAAAATAGAAGGTGGGAGATTTTATGGATTTTAAAAAAGTTCGGGGAGAACGGAGCTCGAATTCTCTGGGATCATTCTGATCAAAAGGAACTGCAACAGGAATAGGCGCATAATTAAGGCGCAAACGTAGATCAGGAATACCTCCCAATGAAAAAATTGCTCTAAATCCTTTGGTATATTCGCTGGCTAATAGCGCTCGAGTACCACCAGTACTGTGCCCAGCCAAATAAATTCGATTTGAGTCAACATAAGGTAATTTGGCAAGATACTGTCTTGCTGATTCAATATCACGTAATTCGCCATAAAACATGTCATAACGCCCAGGATTAGCATTTTCCCCCCTGAAACTAGGGATCATCAATACCAATCCGTCACGTCTAAATGCTGAAGCTGATTGATCATTATTAGCAGGACGCTCAGACCAGAAAAAATCATCATTACCAATACCTCCATATCCCCCTGTTAACCAGATTATTGCCGGATATTTTTTAGTGTTATCTGCTGGTGAGGTACTAAGAAATGCAGCCATGTTCCCATCCTCAGCAGGGTAATATACTAATGAGAAAACCTCTTTTGGCGGTGTAGCGGGTTGTCCATCACCAGTAAAACTATCATCAACAATATGAGTTTTGAATTCATTATGTTCTTCAGCATAATCAGCTTCACGTAATTTAAAACTGTAGTTGTCTTCATCACATGCCGAAAGTAAAAAGCTAAAAATAAGAGGGATGAATTTTAGCCAGCGGTATTGTTTCTTCATAAATAGATGCCTAATAGTTTCTTGTTAAATTTTATATCTTCTTCTCGCTATTTTTACCATTTTGTCTTAGGCTTTAAAAGCCAAATATAAAAATGTAATCCAATAATTATCTAACTGCTTTAATAGCTTCAACACAATTTCCCATCGTTAAAAAAGTGCATTAAACAAGTGACAAAAAACATTTTCTATTTCGAAGCATTATGTGAAAACTATTTCCGTTATGGGTGGTTATTAACCGTTCCATCTGGAAAATCGCTGAATGTTAAGTAATATTAGTTAACTTTTTGACATGTAACACTTTTTTGAGCTAACAAAAGCGATATGCTGACAGCACTTTTTCAGCCCATCATCTGATATCTTATTTTTGGTTCTCAATTAAATGAATACTCGTAAAATTAAGGGGATACGTCCATTTAGTGCGCTTATTGACGCGTGTTGGAAAGAAACCTACTCTTTCCCGCGTCTTATCAAGGACATGATTGCCGGGATCACCGTGGGGGTCATTGCTATCCCATTAGCGATGGCTCTGGCAATCGGCAGCGGTGTTGCACCACAATATGGCCTGTATACTGCGGCCATTGCAGGAATTGTTATCGCCCTGACCGGAGGATCTCGCTATAGCGTTTCTGGGCCAACGGCGGCTTTTGTGGTGATACTCTATCCTGTTTCACAGCAATTTGGTCTAAGTGGTTTACTGATTGCCACACTGATGTCAGGCATTATTTTGCTCGTTATGGGATTGGCGCGATTTGGTCGGCTAATTGAATACATTCCATTGTCTGTCACGCTTGGCTTTACTTCCGGTATTGCGATTACTATTGCGACCATGCAGGTGCAAAATTTCTTCGGCCTGAAACTGGAACATGTACCGGAAAATTATATTAATAAAGTGATTGCGCTCTCCCAAGCGCTTCCTTCATGGCAGTTCAGCGATACCCTTATCGGTTTAACCACCCTGCTGGTATTGATTTTCTGGCCCAAATTAGGGTTAAAGTTACCGGGTCACTTGCCGGCTTTGATTGCAGGTACGGTTATCATGGGCATCATGCATTTGCTGGGTCATGATGTGGCAACGATTGGTTCATCATTCAACTATACGCTGGAAGATGGTACACAAGGCCAAGGTATTCCTCCCATTCTTCCTCAATTCATCCTGCCGTGGGATTTACCTGATAGCCACTCCCTCGACATTAGCTGGAATACCGTATCCGCATTACTGCCCGCCGCGTTTTCGATGGCAATGTTGGGGGCCATTGAATCCCTGTTATGCGCCGTTATTCTGGATGGCATGACCGGAAAAAAACATCATTCCAACAGTGAACTGATAGGTCAGGGAATGGGTAATATTGTCGCTCCCTTCTTTGGCGGGATCACCGCAACGGCGGCGATTGCCCGTTCAGCCGCCAATGTGCGGGCGGGTGCAACTTCGCCGATCGCCGCTGTCGTTCATTCTCTGCTGGTATTGCTGACGTTGCTGGTTCTTGCCCCCATGCTTTCTTATTTGCCGCTTGCCGCGATGTCAGCCATTTTGCTGATTGTGGCGTGGAATATGAGCGAAGCCCATAAGGTTGTGGATCTTATCCGCCGTGCCCCCAAAGACGATATCATCGTCATGTTGCTGTGCCTGTCATTAACTGTCCTGTTTGATATGGTGGTAGCAATTACGATTGGTATTGTGTTGGCCTCACTGCTGTTTATGCGCAAAATTGCCAATATGACCCGTATCAGTATTTCTCCTGCAACAAATAATGATGAAGGTTTGCTGGTTGTACGCATTAATGGGCCTCTGTTTTTCGCTGCCGCAGAGCGTATTTTTGCTGAACTGAAAGAACAAGGTACTGGTTATCAAACCATTATTATGCAGTGGGATGCGGTTCCTGTTCTGGATGCAGGTGGGTTACATGCTTTTCAAGGGTTTGTGCGGGAGATGGGAAAAGAGAAACATATCGTCGTGTGCGATATCTCTTTTCAGCCGTTGAAAACACTGGCACGCGCCAAAATCGAGCCGATTAGAGGGCAATTAAGTTTTTATGCCACTTTACCCAAGGCGCTACAGGAAATAGATGTATAGAAGTAAATCTTGTCCCGCGCGTCGCGCGGGACAAGATTGTAACCTCTTAACTATTACCAAAAAATACCTAGTGGTGCATTCTTCAATTAATGGCTTTATTCTGTATTTCCGC